>NZ_JBWKFN010000039.1:0-43048 GCF_056434245.1 Streptomyces sp. NPDC044064 | reverse complement strand
TTGTCTGGTCCGCGACTCCGGTGTGTTTTTTCCCCCCCCCCCCCCCCCCCCCCCCCCCCCCCCCACCCCGCCCGCCCCCCCCCCCCCCCCCCCCCCCCCCGGGGTCAGGCGGGCCCGTGTCCCTCCGGCCGGGGCGTCGTCACCCGCCGGCCGAAGGACGTCGCCGCGCGGAGGGCGTCCGGCGTGACACGATCACCGCGCGCGGCCACATAGCCGTCGGGCCGGACCAGGAGCCACCCCTCGCGCCCCACCCCCAGCGCGGAGCGCAGGCCACCGTCCGGGTCGGGCAGGTCGGCTGTGGCGACGCGCACCGAGAGCCAGTCCGCTCCGTGTACGGTCTCGGCGGCGTCGGCCGCACCGGCCGCACCAGACGGGGAGGGGAAGACCAGCAGGGTCCAGCGGGGATCGCGGAGCGCCTCGACGAGGGCGGCGCAGCCGGGGGAGCGTCGCGTGTCCTCCTCGGTCATGCGGGTGACCCGCTCACCCGGCCGCGGCAGGCGACCGCCCGGATCTGTCGTGGTGAGCGGGCTCTGCGGATAGGACAGCTTCAGCCCCGACATCGCGGCCATGATCTTCCGCTCGATGCGGCCCTTGAGGGGCGGGGTGTTCCTGACGACCGCGAAGGCGACCGGCAGCATCACCTCCTGGAGGGCTCCCTTGAGGGCGACAAGGGCGGTGGCCTTCTTGGTGGCGCCGAGCAGGGCCCGGCCGACGGGAACGCGTTCCACGGCGTAGCTGTCGAGCAGTTCCTGGTCCGCCTGGCCCCGCACTACCATCGCGAGCTTCCACGCGAGGTTGAAGGCGTCCTGGACGCCGGTGTTCATGCCCTGGCCCGAAGCGGGACTGTGTACGTGGGCGGCGTCGCCTGCGACGAAGCACCGGCCCACCCGCATCCTCTCGATCATCCGCTGCTGGATCGTGAACACCGAGACCCAGCTCGGCTCGTGCACCACCGCCCGGACGCCGAAGCCCTTGGCGAGCTTGCGCGAGAACCGCGCGGCGACCTCGGCGGGGTCACCGTCGTAGTCCACGTCCACCGTGTCGAGAAGCCGCCACTTGCCGGTCTCCGGGAAGGGAACCGCCATGATCGTGCCGCCTTCGACGTGCAACCAGTGGATGCTGTCGTCGGGGACGTCCATGTCGATGACGGCGTCGGCGATCAGCCAGGTCTCGGTGGAGTCCCCGACCAGGCGCAGCCCCAGGCTCTTGCGGACGTGGCTGCGGCCACCGTCGCAGCCCACCAGCCAGGGGACCTCGACGGTCTCCTCGTCGCCCCCGGCGTGGTGCAGCGTCGCGGTGACACTACGGTCGTCCTGGGTGAACGTCCCGAGGCGCACGCCCCATTCGACCTTCACACCGCGTGCGGCCAGGGCGTCGCGGAGGACCTCCTCCGTGCCCGCCTGCTCCAGCAGCGTCGTCTGCGGATAACGCGTGGGCAG
Source organism: Streptomyces sp. NPDC044064 (assembly GCF_056434245.1). Taxonomy (NCBI): domain Bacteria; kingdom Bacillati; phylum Actinomycetota; class Actinomycetes; order Kitasatosporales; family Streptomycetaceae; genus Streptomyces; species Streptomyces sp. NPDC044064. Next base: position 41,609 of record NZ_JBWKFN010000039.1, on the reverse strand, counting down.
CGCGCTGTAGTCGGCGCCCATCCGGGCCAGCCGGGTGCCGCCCTTGTGCATGCTGAACGCCTGCATGCGCCGGCCACGGGCCAGCAGCGCGGGGGCCAGGCCCATCTGGTCGTAGATCTCCATCGAGCGGGCGTGTGTGGCGACGGCGCGGCTGGTCGTGGCCGGCCCGTCGGCGGCGTCGACAAGGCGCACCCGGACGCCCCGGCGGTGGAGCTCGTACGCCGTCGTCAGCCCGACCGGTCCGGCGCCCGCGATCAGTACCTGCGTCGGGCCGTCCGCTTCGTCACTCATGCGTTCCCCAGGTCTCTCGCCCTTGTTCCAGTTGCCCCCCTCAGGATTCGCAGGGTGATTGGAGGGTGGATCCAGGGGGGGTCGACGCGACGGCCCGTCGCTCAAACGGTCTTCGAACGGCGCTCGCCGCCCGGCGGTTAAGAAGGGTCGGCCAACCGTTCGCTTCTGTGAGAAGGAGTCCGATTCATGGTGTCCGCCAGATCAGACCGATCGCTGGACGCGCTGCTGTTCGACGCCGCCGAGGAAGCGCCGGACCGGGCCGCCATCGTCACCGCGGACCGCACCGTCACCTTTCGTGAGCTGGACGCGGCCGCGAGCTCGTGTGCGGCGGGGCTGTCCCGGTTCACCGAGCCCGGTGACGTGGTCGCCCTTGTCTCCACGCTCGACCCGGCGTTCGCGGCCGCGTACTACGGCATCGCGCGCGCCCGGTGCGTCGCCGCGATCGTGAACCCACTGCTGCGCGGTGCCGCCCTGCGGCACGTGCTCACCCTGTCCGCGGCCAGGGTGCTGATCTCCACCCCCGAGGTCGCCCAGCGGCTCGGCGAGGACGCCGAGGGCCTGCCCCCGGCCGTGGAGCGGCTGATCGAGTTCGGCAGCCCCGCCTTCGACGAACTGCTGCGCGCCGACGCAGACGGCCCCGCCGCCAGAGCCCGCAAGGACCACGATCCCAACGACGTGGTGTGCGTCCAGTTCACCAGCGGGACCACCGGCCCGTCGAAGGGCGTGCAGCTCACGCACCGCAACCTGGTGGTCAACGCCGCCCAGATCGCCGACGCACACGGCCTGGACGCCGACTCGAAGATGCTCAACCACCTGCCGAACTTCCACCCGATGCATCTCAACGCGGGCGTGCACGCGGTCGCGGAGCAGATCCTGTGCGCCGCGCCCGACTCGGCGGTGGCGGTCGAGATGGCCAACCGGCACGGCGCGACCCATTACTACAGCCTGCCCGTGCGACTGATCAGACTGGCCGAGGACCCCCGGCTGCCCGGTCTGGCGCTGACGACCGTCCGGGGCATCCAGTCCGGCGGCGCGGCCCTGCCGGTGGCCGCCGCGAGCACGCTCTCCGCCCACTTCGGCGTTCCGGTGGCCCAGGGGTACGGGCTGGCCGAGACGTCTCCGCTGACACACTCCGACCGCCTTGACGCTCCGGTGCCGGGTTCTGTCGGGCACGTCGTCGGCGACACCGAATGCCGGATCGTCGACGTCGACCTCCGGACGACACTGGAGGCGGGCAAGAAGGGCGAGGTTCAGGTCCGGGGCCCGCAGCTGATGAAGGGATACCTCGGTCTGCCGTCGCCGCTGGACGCCGACGGCTGGTTCTCCACCGGCGACCTCGGCTACCAGGACGAGGAGGGCCGGCTCTTCCTCGTGGATCGGCTCAAGGACGTGTTCAAGCACGACAACTGGCTGGTGTCGCCCACGGAGATCGAGCGCGTGCTGGCCCGCCATCCGGCCGTGCGCGAGTGCGTGGTCTTCGACTACCCGCACGAGCAGAGCGGCGCCGTCGCCCATGCGCTCGTCGTCCTGTCGGACCCTGCCACGCCGGTCGAGGAGGTCGCGGCCTTCGTCAACGGCCAGGTGCCGTACTACGAGCGGATCGAGCGCGTGACGGCCGTGGAGGCCATCCCGCGTTCGCCCAACGGGAAGATCGTACGGCGCGACCTCCGCGAGGCCGCGCTGCGCGCCTGAGGCACACGGCAGCGGCCCGCCCCCCGGATCTCTCCGTCAGGGGCGGGCCGCCGCCGCGGTCGGCCTCAGTCCTCGATCATCGCGACGGCACGGGTCCAGCCCGCCCCCGCACCGACGATCTTGATGGGGAAGCAGGACACGGTGAAACCGAAACTCGGCAGCGCGTCGAGATTCGCCAGCCGTTCGATCTGGCAGTACTCGCGCTCCCGGCCCGCGAAGTGGGCGGGCCACAGCACCCCGCGGTCCCCGCCGGCCTGATAGCGCTCGATCATGTTGGTGAACGGCGCGTCCAGGCTGAAGGCGTCGGTGCCGATGACCCGCACGCCCATGTCGAGGAGAAGGTGCACGGCCGAGCGGTCGAGCCCGACGAAGTCGGTGAAGTACTTCGGGGTACCCACAAGCTCCGAGGCGCCCGTCTTCAGCAGCACGATGTCGAGTGCGCTGGGCGTGTAGCCGATGGAGGCCAGCTCCTTCTCCACGTACGAGGCGTCCACCGCACCCGGCTCCAGGCCGGTCAGGTCCAGGACGACGCCCGGGTTGTGGAACCACTCCAGCGGCATCTCGTCGATGTGGCGCGGCGCCCCGTCGGGCCCCTTCGACCCGTAGTGGGACGGCGCGTCGATATGCGTCCCGGTGTGCGTGGTCAGGCTCAGGGTGTCGATGGAGAGCAGCTCGCCGTCGGGCAGCACCGACGGGTCGAAGTCGATGCCGAAGTGCTCGCGCATCTCCTCGCTCATGTGCACGGCGCCCTCGGCCGGGGTCATGACCGTGTGGGAGATCGGCTCGGGCTCCCAGCCGGCCGCGTCGACCGGTGAGGAAAGATCGATCAAGCGCATTCTGACTCCTTCGGTCAGTCGGATCGGGGGATGGGTCAGTCGGTCGTGAAGAGGTCGGTCCGCACCCGTACCGGCGTGGGGCCGTAGGCGATCCGGCGGGTGATCTTCATGCCGATGGGGGTCTTGGTGATGAGCTTGCCGATCAGCGGCCGCAGCACGGCCGCGGGACCGCTGCCCTGCGCGAACATCCCCTTGGCCTGCATCACCTGCATCCGCATCACCGTGTCGATGTCGCCACGGCGAGCGTCCTCGTAGCGCCGGAGGAAGCCTGCGTCGGCGGTGCCCTCGCGCAGCGACTCCATGAGGACGGGGTGCAGGAGCGCCGCGTCCTGGAGGGCGAGGTTGATGCCCTGGGCGCCGAGCGGGCTGTGGGTGTGGGCGCTGTCACCGGCGAGAACAAGCCCGTCGCGCACCCAGCTCTTCGCCGCACCCGCGAAAACGTCCAGGAGCGTGAGGTCGTGCAGGCTGGTGAGCCCGGAGCGGATCAGACCGGCGTAGGGCGGGACCGCTCTGGCGATCTCCTCCCGCACGTGCTCGATGCCGTGCTTCGCGACCTCCCGGTAGCCCTTGTGGGGAAGGGTCCAGCCGATCTGCACACTGCCGGGCCAGGAGTGGTAGACGATGACCGGGCTGCCTTCGTAGCGGAAGATCTGCACATCCGGATCGCGGTCCGTGGGCGGCGGAGCGGGGAGTTTGAACCACAGGACGTCGAAGTCGAAGACGTCGTTCCGCTCGTGTTCGATGTCGGCCAGCCGCCGGATCTTCGAGTAGCGGCCGTCCGCGCCGATCACACAGTGGGAGTGGACGGTGAACTCGCCCTCGGGGCCCTTGGCCACGATCCCCCTGACCGCTCCGCCCTCCTCCAGCAGCGCGCTGGCCTTGCCCCCGGCGAGCAGGGTGAAGCCCTCGTATGCACGGCACCGGTCAAGGAGCTCGCTGAGCAGATGCCGCTGGGGAATGCTCAGGAGGTAGTTGTACGGCTCCGGGAGCTTGCGGTAGTCGATGTCGAGCTGGGTACGGTCGCCCTCGACCAACCGGAACTTGGAGTGCCGGAAACACCCCCGGTTCTGGGCGCCGTCCAGAACCCCGAGCTGGTCGAGCAGCAGCAGCCCACCGGGCTGGAGTATCTCGCCGCGGTACTCGCGTTCGAGGGAAAGGGACCGCTCGGCGACCAGCACGCGGGCGCCCGAGCGCAGCAGCATGAGCGCCAGGGCGAGCCCGGCGGGGCCGCCTCCCACGATGCAGAAGTCCGTCTTGATCTCGTTCAACTCAGTCTCCCCCACCGCGCCTCAGGCGCGGAGCCCCAGGCCACCGTCCACGGTGACGGTCTGGCCCTGGATCCAGGCGGCCTCGTCGGTGCACAGCAGGGCGATGGCGTCGGCCACATCGCTGGGTGTGGTCAGTCGTCCGGCAGGTGTACGGGTGGCCAGCACGCGCGCCGCCTCCGATGCCGTCGTCGCCCCGCCCTTGTCCAGCTTGGCTGTGGACACCGCGTTGACCGCGATGCCATGGGGCGCGAGCTCGACGGCGAGGTAGCGCACGAAGCTTTCCAGGCCCGCCTTCGCGACCCCCAGACCGACGTAGCCCGGCACGACCCGTCCGGCGCCGGAGCTGGAGACCGCCACGATCCTGCCGGAGCCCTTGGTCATCGCCTCGGCGAGTGCGGGCGCCGCGCTCAGCAGAGGGACGAGCGACACCTCCAGGGTGTCCCGGAAACCGTCGAGATCCGGCTCGGCCGCCCGCATGGGCCGCAGGGACGAGGTGTTGTGCACGAAGACGTCCAGGGAACCGTGGTCCTTGGCCACCTGCTCGATCGCGGTCCGCATCCCCTCGGGCCGCGAGACGTCGGCCTTGAGCGCGGTGGCGGTACCCCCGAGCTGCCCGAGTGAGGCCACAGCGGCGTCCGCATCGGCGCAGGAGTGCCCGTAGTTGAGGTACACGTGGCATCCGGCGGCGCACAGCTTCCGCGCAGTCGCCAGGCCCAGTCCCCGCGTCGCCCCGGTCACCAGGGCGACACGCCCTTCGAGTCCCAGCCTCGTCATGCCTGCCCTTTCCATGGAGTTCGTCGGTGCGATGACGATGGTGTGGCCGGGCGTTGGAGGGCGATTGGAGCAGCGATCGCGCGGGCGCCGCCCGCTACCAGGTGGTGTGCAGGGCGGCGATGAGACTGCGCGCCTGCACGTTCAGGTAATTGCTGTGCTTCAGCAGGTCCATGGCCTGCCCGACGGTGATCCAGAGGAAGCCGTCGGGGGCGTCGGCAGGGGTGTCCTCGCCCGCCTCGACGATGAGATAGCGGTTCTGCGCGTGATAGAAACGGCCGCCTTCCTCCGACTGCGTGGAGTCGTGGCGCACGCGGTCGCCGGTCGCGGCGAGCACCTCCTCCAGGTAGGGAGGCGAGGACAGGCCCCGGAGATCACCGGGGCTGCACTGAACGGTCGGGGCCAGCTCCGCCCCGGCGAGCGAACCGGCCTCGGTCCGCGCCCGGGCGAGAAGGTGCAGCACCCCGTCGAACTCCTTGGTCAGAAAGGCCGACACCTCCGGCCCGCGCGGTTCGAGCAGCGGCTGCGACCAGCGCCCGACCTCCCGGTTGGCCGCCTTCACATGGGCGCCGACGATCCGGAAGTACCGGCCGTCCTCATGAGTGATCTCCTTGTCGGAGCAGTCCCAGCCCGCGACCTGGCCGAGCGGTATGCGGCGCTGCACATGGCGCTGCACGACGCGCTGCTCGGTCAGCAAGCCGAGAACCTCCTGGGTGCTGTGGCGGCCGGGGGCGTGGTCGATCGAGCGGCGCAGCGCCGCCCGGTAACCGTCCTCGGTCCCGGACTCCGGCGGCGCGGCGAACGGCATGCACGACAGGACCGTGCGCGCGTCCATGTTGACGGCGTTGTCCACGGTCAGCAGCCGCAGAACCTGGCCGAGCGTGAGCCAGCGGTAGTCCTCGTGCTCCGGTACGTCCTCAGTGGTCTCCACGACGATGTTGCGGTTGCGTTTGCGCAGGAACCAGGAGCCCTGTTCGGACTGGAGCGTGTCGACCAGCACGCGCCCGGGGCGCGGGGCGCGGAAGTACTCGACGTACGGCGTCGGCTGACCGCCGTGGACCCCGGTGTAGTTGCTGTGGGTGGCCTGCACCGTGGGCGACAGCTGGATCACATTGACGTTCCCGGGCTCCATCTTCGCCTGCATGAGACAGTGCAGGACCCCGTCGAACTCCTTGACCAGGATGCCCAGGATCCCGGTCTCGGGCTGGTTGATGATGGGCTGGTCCCACCCGCTCTCCCCGACGTTCACCCGCAGGCCCTCGATGGAGAAGAACCGGCCGCTCCGGTGGACCAGGTCGCCGTACTCGGGCTCGAAGAACCAGCCGTCGAGTTCGCTCAGCGCACTGAGGGTCACGTCGAAGTCATGCGCCACCGCCCGCTCGCGGAGCCAGGACTCCAGCGCGTCGTCGGAGGTCAGCGGGGATTCGGCGGCAAGGGCCGAGCGGGTAAGGCGGAGGCCGTCATCGGCCGCGTCATCGGTCATGAGTATCTCCCTGTCGTGCCTGCTCAAGGCACCTGCTTGAGGCCGCCCCGTCCTCACAGCGCCGCGGCGGCCGACGGACCGATGGTCGGGGGTGCGGTTGGAGAACCGTTCGAAGCGGACCGGTCCTCACGAGCGAACTGCTCGTAGAGCTCCTGGCACTCCTCGTACGTGGCCAGAAGCCCGGCCCGGGTGGCTTCCTCGACCGTGGGCGCGGCGGCGTCCTTGGCCGAGACGATCGGCTCGCCCGCCACGTCCCAGGGCAGGGCGAGGGAGGGGTCGAAGGGGTTGATGTCGAGCTGGGTGCCAGGCACATAGCCGGACGAACAGAGGTAGCTCACCAGGGTGTCGTCCGTGAGGGCCACGAAACCGTGGCCGAGACCCTCCGCGATGTACACCGACCGGCCCGATTCGGCGTCCAGAAGGGTCGTGTCGTACCGGCCGAACGTAGGTGAGCCCAGCCGCAGATCGACAACGAAGTCGCGGACCGCGCCGCGTGGACAGCTCACGACCTTCGCCTGGCCGGGCGGCAGCAGCACGCCATGGATCCCCCGGACCACACCGCGCCGGGAGACCGAGTAGTTGACCTGTGCCAGCGGTCGGGGATGGCCGACTGCGGCGAGCGCCTCGTACGAGAAGGACTCGTAGAAGCAGCCCCGCTCGTCCCGCAGTTGACGTGGCTCGATGAGGAAGCTGTCGGGCACGCGAAGAGGTGTGATCTCCATGTCGGGGAGCGTAGGCAGCCGTCTTTGAGCGGGCCCCTACGCGGGCTCGAATCCTCCGGCCGAGGATCGGCGTACCCCTGACGGCCCGGGTGGCACGGGAACCAGGACGGCGGAAGCGACCGAGGTGGCGGCATGACAGAGGAGAGCGCGGTGCTCGGGGTAGGTGTGCTCGGGTGCGCCGACATCGCCCTGCGAAGGGGCATTCCGGCGTTGCTCACGACCCCAGGGGTCCGCCTGGCGGCTGTGGCCTCCCGAGACGGGGCAAAAGCGCGGACCTTCGCCGAGCGGTTCCACTGCGACGCGGTCGAAGGCTACGACGCGCTGCTCGCCCGTACGGACATCGACGCGGTGTACATCCCGCTGCCCTCCGGACTGCACGCCGAATGGGCGGACAAGGCACTGCGGGCCGGCAAGCACGTACTGGCGGAGAAGCCCCTGACCACCAGCGCGGAGGCGACTGCCGCGCTGGTGACGACAGCTCGCGAACGCGGTCTGCTGCTCATGGAGAACTTCATGTTCGTCCGGCACCCGCTCCACGCCGAGGTGCGGAGACTGGTGGCCGAGGGCGCGATCGGCGCACCCCGGGCGTTTCACGCCGCCTTCACCATCCCGCGACGGCCCGACGACGACATCCGCTACCAGGCCGCGCTGGGCGGCGGTGCCCTGCTCGACGTCGCGGGATATCCGCTGCGCGCGGCCCGGCTCCTGCTGGACGGGCCGCCGGCCGTGATGGGCGCGGTGCTCACCCACGACCCGGCCCGGGGTGTGGATGTCGGCGGCGCCGCTCTCCTGCGCACCCCGGGCGGGACCGTGGCGCAGCTGACGTTCGGGCTGGACAACGCCTACCAGTGCGCCTACGAGGTATGGGGCAGCGAAGGGGTGATCCGGGTGGACCGGGCCTTCACTCCTCCGCCCGGGCACACGCCGGTGATCAGGATCGAGCGCGGGGGCGAGGCCGAGGAGCTGCGGTTGCCCGCCGCCGACCAGTTCGCTCTCGCCATGCGCTGCTTCGCCGCGACGGCGCTGTCCGGGGACGGGTTCGAGGATCACGCCCAGGACGCGCTGCGCCAAGCGGAACTCGTGGACGAGATCCGACGGATGGCATCGGCCGAAAGGAACTGAACGCCGGGCCGGGTAGTCGGGATCGATCGGGATCGATCGGGACGTAGGCCGCGCCCGACTTGACCACCGTGAGCAGGGACACACCATGGGGCGCGCAACACCGTGTGCGACACTGTTGCACGCACAAGCTTGGTCCTGTGGAGCAGTTTGGAGTGCTCGCCACCCTGTCAAGGTGGAGGCCGCGGGTTCAAATCCCGTCAGGACCGCTGGGGTTTCACGTGAAACACCGTGGCTGGGTAGCTCAGTTGGTACGAGCGTCCGCCTGAAAAGCGGAAGGTCGCCGGTTCGACCCCGGCCCCAGCCACAACCGCCCCATCAGGGCAGACACCCCCTCCGAGAGATTCCGGAGGGGGTGTTCTCGTATGGTCCGCGACTACCCTGCTTGACGGCGGCTGCGCCGACGGCGGAAGGCTGCCGGTGCGTCCGCGTTCAGCCGAGCGGGGCCTTCGCCGTTCCGGCACTGGGGAGGCAGAGGTGACAGAGGACTTCCGGGGCTTCGACATCGTGCGACGGGGATACGACCGGGCACAGGTCGACGCCTACCTGGCCGGGCTGGCCGCCGGCACCGCGCCCGGGGCACCGCCCGCTTTCGACATCGCCCGACGGGGGTACGACCGGGCGCAGGTGGACGCCCGGCTGGCGGAGCTGCGGGGCTGACCGGGCGGACTCTTGGCAGGTGACCCCGTCAGCGCTACGTTCTGGATGATCGGGCGGGACCGTCGGGGGGCAGGACGATGAGCCGGGACGAGGCCAGAGCCATTCGGGACACCGAGCTGGAGAAGGACCGCGCGCGCTATGGGCTGCTCGCGGTCGTCGTGAGCAATCTCGCCATCGCCGGAGTCGCGATCTTCGGGGTGTGGCGGCTGGACGGGGACAAGGCCGTGATCGTCGGCGTGCTGACCGCCGCGTTCACCGCGGTGACCAGCCTGACCACCGCCTACCTGGGCATCAAGGCCGTGTCCAACACCGCGAAGTCGATCGCCCTCGGGGACACGTCGGGTCGGCAGCGCACGGAGCCGGCACCACCCGCTCAGCGCACGCCCTGAGCGCCCCGGGGCAAATCGTTCGCCAGTGATTTCCCCGAGGTGCGATCCTGGACCGCGTATGTCTACGCACCCAGCCCCCGCCCTCGGCACCCTCGCCCACCGCCTGACCGAGCTGTCGCTGCGCGAAGCGCACCGCCTCGGCCGGCGGCTCGAGGGCGCGCGCAAGATCCGTAAGCCGGAGGCCCGCGACGCCGTCCTCGTGGAGATCGAGGCCGAGATCGCCAAGGCCGAGGCCCGGATGGACGAGCGGCGCTCCCGCGTGCCCGCCGTCACGTACCCCGAGCAGCTGCCCGTCAGCCAGAAGAAGGACCGGATCGCCGAGGCCATCCGCGATCACCAGGTCGTGATCGTCGCCGGCGAGACCGGGTCCGGCAAGACCACGCAGATCCCCAAGATCTGCATGGAGCTGGGGCGCGGCGTCCGCGGCATGATCGGGCACACCCAGCCCCGCCGTATCGCCGCCCGCACCGTCGCCGAGCGGGTGGCGGAGGAGCTGCGGACCCCGCTCGGCGAAGCCGTCGGCTGGAAGGTCCGCTTCACGGACCAGGTGAACCCGGACGCCACCTTCGTCAAGCTGATGACGGACGGCATCCTGCTCGCCGAGATCCAGACCGACCGCGAGCTGCGCGCCTACGACACGATCATCATCGACGAGGCGCACGAGCGGTCCCTCAACATCGACTTCCTGCTGGGCTACCTCGCCCAGCTGCTCCCGAAGCGGCCCGATCTCAAGGTCGTCATCACCTCGGCGACCATCGACCCGGAGCGCTTCTCCCGGCACTTCGGCGACGCCCCGATCATCGAGGTCAGCGGCCGCACCTATCCGGTCGAGGTCCGTTACCGGCCGCTCCTCGAAGAGGACTCCGAGGACGCCGACCGGGACCAGATCACCGCGGTCACCGACGCCGTCGAGGAGCTGATGGCCGAGGGGAAGGGCGACATCCTCGTCTTCCTCTCCGGTGAGCGGGAGATCCGGGACACGGCGGATGCGCTGACGAAGAAGCAGTATCGCTTCACCGAGATCCTGCCGCTCTACGCCCGCCTCTCCCATGCCGAGCAGCACCGCGTCTTCCAGCCGCACACCGGGCGCAGGATCGTTCTGGCGACCAACGTCGCCGAGACCTCCCTCACCGTCCCCGGCATCAAGTACGTCATCGACCCCGGCTTCGCCCGGATCAGCCGGTACAGCCACCGCACCAAGGTCCAGCGGCTGCCCATCGAGGCGATCTCGCAGGCCAGCGCCAACCAGCGCAAGGGCCGCTGCGGGCGTACCTCCGACGGCATCTGCATCCGGCTCTACGCCGAGGACGACTTCCTCGGCCGCCCGGAGTTCACGGACGCCGAGATCCTCCGCACGAACCTCGCCTCCGTCATCCTCCAGATGACCGCGGCCGGCCTCGGCGACATCGAGAAGTTCCCCTTCATCGACCCGCCGGACCACCGCAACATCCGCGACGGCGTGCAGCTGCTGCAGGAGCTGGGCGCGCTGGACCCGGCCCAGAAGGACCCGCGCAAGCGGCTCACCGACAACGGCCGCAAGCTCGCCCAGCTGCCCGTCGACCCGCGCCTTGCCCGGATGGTCCTGGAGGCCGACAAGAACGGCTGTGTCCGCGAGGTCATGGTCATAGCGGCCGCGCTGTCCATCCAGGACCCCCGCGAGCGCCCCGCCGAGAAGCAGGCCCAGGCCGACCAGCAGCACGCCCGCTTCAAGGACGAGACCAGCGACTTCCTCGCCTACCTGAACCTGTGGCGGTACGTCCGTGAGCAGCAGAAGGAGCGCGGCTCGTCGTCCTTCCGCCGGATGTGCAAGCAGGAGTACCTGAACTTCCTGCGCATTCGCGAATGGCAGGACATCTACACCCAGCTGCGCACGGTCGCCAAGCAGATGGGCATCCATCTCAACGAGGACGACGCCCCCGCCGACCGCGTCCACGTCTCCCTCCTCGCCGGCCTCCTCTCCCACATCGGGATGAAGGACGTGAAGGACGGCAACAAGAACGAGTACCTGGGCGCCCGCAACGCCAAGTTCGCGATCTTCCCGGGCTCGGCGCTGTTCCGGAAGCAGCCCCGCTTCGTGATGTCCGCCGAACTGGTGGAGACGTCCCGTCTGTGGGCCCGGGTCAACGCGAAGATCGAGCCGGAGTGGGTCGAGCCGCTCGCCGGCCATCTCCTGAAGCGGACCTACAGCGAGCCGCACTGGGAGAAGGACCAGGCGGCCGTGATGGCGTACGAGAAGGTCACGCTGTACGGCGTCCCGATCGTCGCCCAGCGGAAGGTGAACTACGGCCGGGTCGACCCCGAGGTCTCCCGTCAGCTGTTCATCCGCAACGCGCTCGTCGAGGGCGACTGGCGCACGCACCACAAGTTCTTCGCCGACAACCGCAGACTCCTCGGCGAGGTGGCGGAGCTGGAGCACCGGGCGCGGCGCCGGGACATCGTCGTGGACGACGAGACGCTGTTCGACTTCTACGACCAGCGGGTGCCCGAACACGTCGTCTCAGGCGCCCACTTCGACTCCTGGTGGAAGCGGAAGCGGCACGAACAGCCCGAGTTCCTGGACTTCGAGCGGGAGATGCTCATCCGGGAGTCGGCGGAGGCGGTCACCAAGGCCGACTACCCGGACAGCTGGCGGCAGGGGCAGCTCAAGTTCCGGGTGACCTACCAGTTCGAGCCGGGCGCGGACGCGGACGGTGTGACCGTCCACATCCCGCTCCAGGTCCTCAACCAGGTCACGGACGAGGGCTTCGACTGGCAGATCCCCGGTCTGCGCGAGGAAGTGGTGACGGAGCTGATCCGCACCCTCCCCAAGCCGATCCGCCGCAACTACGTGCCCGCGCCGAACTACGCGAAGGCGTTCCTGGAGCGCGCGGTGCCGCTGCAGGAGCCCCTGACGGTCACCATGGCCCGCGAGCTGAAGCGCATGGTCGGCGTCCCCTTCGAGGCGGACGACTTCGACTGGGCGAAGGTCCCCGACCATCTGAAGATCACCTTCCGGATCGTGGACGAGCGGCGGCGGGGGCTCGCCGAGGACAAGGACCTGGAGGCGCTGAAGCTCCAGCTGAAGCCGAAGGCGCGCAAGGCCCTGTCCCAGGCGGCGGCCGCGACCGCCTCCCGCGAGGGCGGGGAGTCCCTGGAGCGCAGGGGCCTGACCGACTGGACGATCGGCACGCTCACCCGGGTCTTCGAGACCCGCCGGGCCGGACACCCGGTGAAGGCGTACCCGGCGCTGGTGGACGACGGCGACACGGTCTCGGTCCGCCTCTTCGACACGGAGGCCGAGCAGGCGGAAGCCATGTGGAAGGGCACCCGCCGCCTCATCCTGCGCAACATCCCGGTGAACCCGGCGAAGTTCGCGTCCGAGAAGCTGACGAACGCCCAGAAGCTGGCCCTCTCCGCCAACCCGCACGGCTCGATCCAGGCCCTCTTCGACGACTGCGCGATGGCCGCGGCAGACAAGCTGATCGCGGACTTCGGCGGGCCGGTGTGGGACGAGGAGTCGTACCGGAAGCTGTACGACAAGGTGCGGGCGGAGATCGTCGACACGACGGTCCGTACGGTCGCCCAGGTGCAGCAGGTCCTCGCCGCCTGGCAGGCCTGTGAGCGCCGTCTGAAGGCCACCCGCAGCCCCGTCCTGCTGGCGAACCTGACGGACGTCCGCAAGCAGCTGGACGCCCTTGTGAAGCCCGGTTTCGTGACCTGGGCGGGGATACGCCGCCTGCCCGACCTCATGCGCTACCTGGTGGCCGCGGACCGGCGCCTGCAGCAGATGCCGACGGGCGTCCAGCGGGACACCACGCGCATGGAGAAGGTCCACGAGATGCAGGACGAGTACGCCTGGCTGCTGGAGCAGCTCCCGCAGGGCCGGCCCGTACCGCAGCAGGTCCTGGACATCCGCTGGATGCTCGAGGAGCTCCGGGTCAGCTACTTCGCCCACGCGCTGGGCACGGCGTACCCGGTCTCCGACAAGCGGATCGTGAAGGCGATCGACGCCGCCGCACCGTGATCACACATGTACGGAGGGTGAGTTCGACCAGGACCCTCACCCTCCTGTACAGTCCTTCTCGCAGCGCAACGCAGCAAGCAGAGCGCAGCGAAACCTGGTCCTGTGGAGCAGTTTGGAGTGCTCGCCACCCTGTCAAGGTGGAGGCCGCGGGTTCAAATCCCGTCAGGACCGCAAAAGAGAAGGCCCTCATCCGATCCGGATGGGGGCTTTCTTCTTGCGCCCGGCCCGCCCCCCGGGGATTGACGACGTCACATTCCGCCGGTACCCAGAAACCAGGGCCCGCCCCCCTGTGCGGCCCCTGGAGGTGGTGTATGGCGGCATCGGCCAGGCACGAGACACGGGCGCTGCTCAGGGCGCATCTGTCGGCCGCCTCGTCCTACCGGCGGCACCTCACCCGCCACTGCCCGATCTGCCATCACCTGCTGCGGCTGGCGATGGACACCGGCCCGCGACCCGAGGACACGGACGAAGAGGCCCTGAAGGACGACAGCCCCCGGAGCGCGTGACCGACGGCGGACCCAACACCCGCCCGGACGTGGCACGCTGGAAGGGGTGGTTCCACTACCGCACCGGCGCCAGAGGCAACAAGATCCCTGGCATGTGACGGGAGTCACCGCATGACTTTTTGAAACGGCGGAACTTACCCCCCTCCTACAACTGGTCAATTTAATATGTGCAATTGCACTCGACTCAGTGACTGTGCACAGAAGTTCCGACAGCCCTCCCCAGACTCCGACAAGGCCGCTCACAGCGACCTCGGCACCCCCACGACCGGCGCACAAAAAAGATCGCGCTGGACCCGGCGGAGTCCAGCGCGATCTACGACGCACCCTGTGTCGCTGCCTACAACGTGCTCTTCGGCTTGGGCGTGGGCCCTGTTGGGGCAGGTCCCGCGTCGCTTGAAGCTAGGGTTCCGGGCACCTCGGTCAGTTGGGGGACCAGCCGGTTTGCCCGGTTATTCAGTTGTTCAGGCCTCGCTGCGCTGCTGCGGGATGCCCGCGAGCAGAGCGCGGACCTCGGCCTCGCGGTAACGGCGGTGCCCGCCGAGCGTACGGATCGAAGTGAGCTTGCCGGCCTTCGCCCACCGCGTGACCGTCTTCGGGTCCACGCGGAACATCGTGGCGACCTCAGCCGGGGTCAGCAGCGGCTCGGCATCAGGGGTGCGAGCGGTCATGAGCGGCCTCCTCGGGAGAACCGAACCTTCTCGGTTCTTTCCTCTAAATTCTGCACCTTGACCCACGTTGCCCGAAATGGCGGACGCGGGCCGAGTCGGTTATAGGACGAACGGCTTGTCCTCGGCACTACAACTACACCATCTGTCCAGCCACGTCGGCCAAACCGATGGAATTGCCCTCCCAGGTGTTCATCAGCCGCGGAAGCCGATGGACCATGCCATAGCGGACAGTCACGCCACTGTGACGATCAGTCACAGGGCGATCAGGAGGCACCAGACCCCCCAAAGCTCGCAATGCTGGGATTCCGCCCAGAGTGGAGCATAGTTGGACGGACAGAGCCCTCCCCGGACTCCTTGTCCTATTTTGGCACGAGGGGCGGCAAGCGGCGCAAGAGCCGTGTAAGTGCCGTCCATCACCCTTTGGACAAAAGCCCGGATCGGGATCAACGTCCCGTCAGGTGGTCAAGTGCGGTAGACCGTACGTCGTTCAGGGCTGTTTTGACCGTGACGTGCGTCACTCAGTTCGCGGAACGCCGGTCCCGCACCGCCCGCCACCGCTCCACCAGCCGCCCGTAGGCCTCCCCGGCGGCCGTCCCGTCCCCCCGGCGCAGGGCCTCGATGCCGTCGGCGACGTCGGCCGCCGAGTGGTCGCCCTCCAGTTCGCCGGCCGGCACCGCGTGCACCAGGCCGCCGTAGTCCAGCTCCACCAGCGAGCGCGGGTGGAACTCCTCCAGCCAGCGGCCGACGTCCACCAGGCCGTCGATCAGCGGCCCCTCCTGGATGGTGTCCCTCAGCGTGCGCAGCGCCCGCGCCACCCGGCGCCTGGCCTGCACCATCGGGGTGCGGTAGCGCAGCATCGGCGGCACCTCGCCGGACCCCTTCTCGTACCGGCGCTCCTCGTCGGAGACCAGCACGAACCAGTTCAGCGGGACCTGCCAGGTCGCCGTGCGGATCCAGGGGCGGGCGTCCGGGTTGCGGGCGAGCCAGCGCTCGTAGTCCTGGGCGGCCTGGTGGCGCACCAGCGGCGGCAGCACCGCGTCCAGCACCGGAGCGGGCAGCTCCTCGGCGAGCTCGCCCAGGGCCTGCCAGCCGCGCAGCCGGGTCCGCCAGGGGCAGACGCAGACGACTCCGTCGATGTCCAGCACGAAGGCGTCGCTGCTCTCGTGGACCGGCACCGGGATCGGCGGGGTGGGCAGCAAGTCGGCCAGCGAACGGCGCAGTTCGTCCTGGTAGGAGGGACGGTCGGGGCGCCGGGCGTAGCGCGCCCAGTGGGTGCGCTCCGGCTCCGGGAAGGCGGCCAGCGGCTCGTAGACGCGCAGGTACGCGGCATAGGGGACGACCACGGAGGACACCTTGGGCACGCCTGCTCCCTCCCCATCGGACCCGGCTCGAAACCACTGCAAATCGTGCCACGGTCATGCGTACGCCAAAGGCACGGCAGAGTGATCCTGAACACTGCGAGGATGGCTGGTGGGCACAGGCTCTACGCTCATGCCACAGCACCCGCCACCCGCACGGGAGCTGAGCCCCACTCGCCGCTATTTACACAGGAGTCACCACAGTGACCGACGTAACCGGCGCATCTGCTGATGTCCTGCACACCCTGTTCCACTCGGACCAGGGCGGCCATGAGCAGGTCGTGCTCTGCCAGGACCGCGCCAGCGGTCTCAAGGCCGTGATCGCCATCCACTCCACCGCCCTGGGCCCGGCCCTCGGCGGAACGCGCTTCTACCCCTACGCGACCGAGGCCGAGGCCGTCGCCGACGCCCTCAATCTCGCGCGCGGGATGTCCTACAAGAACGCCATGGCCGGCCTGGACCACGGCGGCGGCAAGGCCGTGATCATCGGCGACCCGGAGCGCGACAAGTCCGAGGAACTGCTGCTCGCCTACGGCCGCATGGTCGCCTCGCTCGGCGGGCGCTACGTCACCGCGTGCGACGTCGGCACGTACGTCGCCGACATGGACGTCGTCGCCCGCGAGTGCCGCTGGACCACCGGCCGCTCGCCCGAGAACGGCGGCGCCGGCGACTCCTCGGTGCTCACCGCCTTCGGCGTCTACCAGGGCATGCGCGCCTCCGCCCAGCACCTGTGGGGCGACCCGTCGCTGCGCGGCCGCAAGGTCGGTATCGCGGGCGTCGGCAAGGTGGGCCACCACCTGGTCCGGCACCTGCTCGACGAGGGCGCCGAGGTCGTCATCACGGACGTGCGGCGCGAGGCCGTCGGGCGGATCTCGGACCAGCACCCGACCGTGCAGGTGGTCGCCGACACCGACGCGCTCATCCGCGTCGAGGGCCTCGACATCTACGCCCCCTGCGCCCTGGGCGGCGCCCTGAACGACGACACCGTGCCGGTGCTGACCGCCCAGGTGGTCTGCGGTGCCGCCAACAACCAGCTCGCCCACCCGGGTGTGGAGAAGGACCTCGCCGACCGCGGGATCCTCTACGCGCCGGACTACGTGGTGAACGCCGGTGGCGTGATCCAGGTGGCCGACGAGCTGCACGGGTTCGACTTCGACCGGTGCAAGACGAAGGCGGCGAAGATCTTCGACACCACGCTGGCCATCTTCGCACGTGCGAAGGAGGACGGGATCCCGCCGGCCGCCGCGGCCGACCGGATCGCCGAGCAGCGCATGGCCGAGGCCCGCGCGGCACGCTGACGCTCGCGATCGGGCGTCCGATCGCACGCATGAGCGGTACCCGCCGGCGGGAACTTCGAGAGAACTCTCACTTCCACCGGCGGGTCGTACCCCGATAAGTGGTTAAAATCGCCACTGACCAGCGAGGACAGGGCACCTCGAGGGTCCTGTGCACACGCGCGTGCTGCGGGCGACGTACCGTATGGGCGCGGGCTCAGGTACCGTGGAAGCCCTACGGACCGGCCTCTCTGCGGAGGGTCCGTTCCGGATCATGAACGCGTGTCAGACTCTGGGGCCGTCAAGCCCCGTCACCGAGGGGGTCGAGCCATGGGGCGCGGCCGGGCCAAGGCCAAGCAGACAAAGGTCGCCCGCCAGCTGAAGTACAACAGCGGTGGGACTGACCTGTCACGTCTGGCCAATGAACTGGGCGCATCGACTTCGAACCAGCCGCCGAACGGCGAGCCGTTCGAGGATGATGAGCATGACGAGGACGATCTTTACTCTCGGTACGCCGACCTCTATGAGGACGACGACGAGGACGAGGACGAAGGTCCCTCACAACACCGTCGCGGCGCTTGACCTTGCACTGAGCACTCACCCGGTCGGTGGCACTGCCACCGACCGGGTTCTGTGCTACCCGCAGGTTCAGACGGCGGCGCTTTTAGATTGAATACGTCCCGACCAGCTCCGCGCCGGTCTCCTTGTCGCCCCGGTCGGTGATCTCGCCCGCGACCCATGCGTCGACCCCGCGGTCGGCCAGGGTCGCGAGGGCCACGTCCGTGGACTCCTCCGGCACGATCGCGATCATGCCGACGCCCATGTTCAGGGTCTTCTCCAGCTCCAGGCGCTCGACGTTCCCGGTCCTGCCGACCAGGTCGAAGATCGCGCCCGGGGTCCAGGTGGACCGGTCGACGGTGGCGTGCAGCCCGTCCGGGATGACCCGGGCCAGGTTGGCCGCGAGCCCACCGCCGGTGATGTGGCTGAACGCGTGCACCTCGGTGGTGCGGGTCAGCGCCAGGCAGTCCAGCGAGTAGATCTTGGTGGGCTCCAGCAGCTCCTCGCCGAGCGTGCGGCCCAGCTCCGCGACCTCCGACTCCAGGGCCAGGCCCGCGCGGTCCAGCAGCACGTGACGGACCAGGGAGTACCCGTTCGAGTGAAGACCGGAGGACGCCATGGCGATCACGGTGTCACCCGTCCGGATACGATCCGCGCCCAGCAGCCGGTCGGCCTCCACGACACCCGTACCGGCGCCGGCGACGTCGAAGTCGTCCTCGCCCAGCAGACCCGGGTGCTCGGCCGTCTCGCCGCCCACCAGGGCGCAGCCGGCCAGCACACAGCCCTCCGCGATGCCCTTGACGATCGCGGCGACCCGCTCGGGGTGGACCTTGCCGACGCAGATGTAGTCGGTCATGAACAGCGGCTCGGCACCGCACACCACGATGTCGTCCATGACCATGGCGACCAGGTCGTGGCCGATGGTGTCGTAGACACCCATCCGGCGCGCGACGTCGACCTTCGTCCCGACGCCGTCCGTGGCGGAGGCGAGCAGCGGGCGCTCGTAGCGCTTGAGGGCGGAGGCGTCGAAGAGCCCGGCGAAGCCGCCGAGGCCACCCAGGACCTCGGGGCGCTGGGTCTTCTTCACCCACTCCTTCATCAGCTCTACGGCGCGGTCGCCCGCCTCGATGTCGACGCCCGCGCTCGCGTAGCTGGCACCACTGCCCGCGTGCGGGGCACGCTGATCAAACTCAGCTGACATGACCTTGAGAACTTTCGTGTCGTCCTACGGGGGCTTACGGGCGACGGATCGCGTCGGCCGCGGCCGTGGCGGCCGGACCTGCGGCCAGCTCGGTCTCCAGCAGCTGCTTGCCGAGCAGCTCCGGGTCCGGCAGCTCCATCGGGTACTCGCCGTCGAAGCAGGCGCGGCACAGGTTCGGCTTGGCGATCGCGGTCGCGTCGATCATGCCGTCGATGGAGATGTACGCCAGGGAGTCGGCGCCGAGCGAGGTGCCGATCTCCTCGATGGTCATACCGTTGGCGATCAGCTCGGCGCGGGTGGCGAAGTCGATGCCGAAGAAGCAGGGCCACTTCACGGGCGGCGAGGAGATCCGGATGTGGACCTCGGCGGCGCCCGCCTCGCGCAGCATGCGGACCAGGGCCCGCTGGGTGTTGCCGCGCACGATCGAGTCGTCGACGACGACCAGGCGCTTGCCCTTGATGACTTCCTTCAGCGGGTTCAGCTTCAGGCGGATGCCCAGCTGGCGGATGGTCTGCGAGGGCTGGATGAAGGTGCGGCCCACGTAGGCGTTCTTGACCAGACCGGCGCCGAAGGGGATGCCGGAGGCCTCCGCGTAGCCGATGGCGGCCGGGGTGCCGGACTCCGGGGTCGCTATGACCAGGTCGGCCTCGACCGGGGCCTCCTTGGCCAGGCGGCGGCCCATCTCGACCCGGGAGAGGTACACGTTCCGGCCCGCGATGTCGGTGTCCGGGCGGGCCAGGTACACGTACTCGAAGACACAGCCCTTGGGCTTCGCTTCCGCGAAGCGGGAGGTGCGCAGACCGTTCTCGTCGATGGCGACGAACTCGCCCGGCTCGATCTCGCGGACGAAGCTCGCACCGCAGATGTCGAGGGCGGCGGACTCGGAGGCGACGACCCAGCCGCGCTCCAGCCGGCCGAGGACCAGCGGGCGGATGCCCTGCGGGTCACGGGCGGCGTAGAGGGTGTGCTCGTCCATGAAGACGAGGGAGAAGGCGCCCCGCACCTTCGGGAGGACCGTGTGGGCGGCCTCCTCGATGGTCAGCGGCTTGCCGTCCTCGTCGACCTGGGCGGCCAGCAGGGCCGTCAGCAGGTCGGTGTCGTTGGTGGCCGCGACCCGGGTGGAACGGCTGTTGTTGTCGTTCGGGAGCTCGGCGACCATCTCGGCGAGCTGCGCCGTGTTGACCAGGTTGCCGTTGTGGCCGAGCGCGATCGAGCCGTGCGCGGTGGCACGGAACGTCGGCTGGGCGTTCTCCCACACGGAGGCACCGGTGGTCGAGTAGCGGGCGTGTCCGACCGCGATATGACCCTGGAGCGAACCGAGAGAGGTCTCGTCGAAGACCTGGGACACGAGGCCCATGTCCTTGAAGACGAGGATCTGGGAGCCATTGCTGACCGCGATTCCCGCGGATTCCTGACCCCGGTGCTGGAGGGCGTAGAGCCCGAAGTACGTGAGCTTTGCGACCTCTTCACCCGGAGCCCAGACACCGAAGACGCCGCAAGCGTCCTGGGGGCCTTTTTCGCCGGGAAGCAGATCGTGATTGAGTCGACCGTCACCACGTGGCACGGCACCGAGTGTAGGCGAGGTCGACCACTGGTCCGAATTGGGGATGCACGGCGGCAATGGGTCAGGGCTTGTCGATCACCTTGGCGGTTTCTTCGTTTCCGCAGGTCAGCAAGGCTCCGAGGCGGCCGGGGCGACCGTCGGAGGCCCTGTGGACGGCAGCCCCGGACCCATTCACCGCATGCATGAGTGAGGTGTCGCACATCATTCTGGTGCGCCGCGGCCGAGGTGCACGACATCACCGTCGCCGTCCGTGAGCGTCAGCTTCCCGTCGTCGGTCCGGGCGGTGAGCGTGCCGGTGGTGAGGGTGCGGGCGAAGGCGCGCTCGAAGTCCATCCGCTCCGGGGCGCAGGCCATCCTGGTGGCGCGGACGTCCCCGATCGTGATCCGGTCGCCGCGCACGGTGGCCCGGGCGCTGAACTGGTTGCAGCCGAGGTTGCCGGCCGCCAGTCCGTCCGCGCCGATCCGGATGTGGGCCGTGGCGGGCGCCTGCCGGGTGGTGCCGTCGGCGGTGAGACTGTCCACCCGCCAGTCGACGCCGGTCACGGGCTGCCGTGCGTCGGGCGGGCCGCCCCCTGCCTGCCCGCCCTGGCTGCTGCCGCAGGCCAGCGTGAGCGGGACGAGCACGGCGGCCGCCGTCAGGGTCATGCGCTGCTTGTGCCGGTTCGGCCGGTCGTGCCGGTTCGGTTGCCTGTGCCGGTTCAGTTGCTCGTACCGGTTCATACGGATTCGACGGCCCGTCCGGGCCGCCGGTTCCGTCACGACATGAGCGGCAGCAGGTCCCCGATGTCCGCACGCTCCCCGCTCGCGCTGACCCGGGCCTCCTCGACGGCACCCGTCCAGGCCACGCGGCCGGTGGCGAGCCGGATCCAGGTCAGCGGGTCGGTCTCCACGACGTTGGGCGGGGTGCCGCGGGTGTGCCGGGGCCCCTCGACGCACTGCACGACGGCGTACGGCGGCACGCGCACCTCGGTGGAGCCGCCGGGCGCCTTCACGGCGAGGGCGTCGGCGAGGAGCCGGGTGGCGGCGGCCAGGGCCTGGCGGTCGTACGGCACCTGGAGGCCGGGGACGGCGGCGTTGAGGTCGTCGGTGTGCACGACCAGCTCGACGGCCCTGGTGACCAGGTAGTCGTCCAGGGGCAGCGCGCCCGCGTTGGTCTGCAGGAGCCGGCTGCCGGGGTGTGCGTCGAGCAGGGCGCGCAGGCTCTGCTCGACGTCGGCGAGGTAGGTGTCGAGGTCGGGGTGCTCGGCTGCGAGGTTGCGGGTGAAGTCGGCGATCGCGGCGGAGCTCGCGGCGGTGGCGAAGGGCCACTCGACCACCTGGACGTCCTGCTTCGGCGGGGCCGGCAGGTCCAGGGACCGGTGCACGGCCGTGACGGCCATGCCGATGTGCGCGACCAGCTCCCGTACGGTCCAGTCGCCGAGCCGGGTGGGCCGGGCGAGCTGCTCGGGCGTGAGACCGCGTACGGCCTCCCGTACGTTGCCGAGCTGGGCGAAGACCGCGGCGCGGGTCTTGGCGGGGTCGTAGCTGCGGGCGCGCTTCTTGGCCGGTGGCATGCGGTGACCCTATGCCTGCCGAGGGCGCGGCTTCAGCCGGATTTCGCCCCGGCCGCGCGGGCCCCGCTGCTGCGCCAGGGCCGCCTACTGCTTCACCGCGTAGTCCCTCAGACCGTTCTCGACCAGGGCGAAGGCGGCGCGAGCGCGCTCGGCAGCGTCGGCGGCGACCAGATCGGTGCTCTCGCCCTCGGCGATCCGGAAGTGGTGCTCCTCGATCAGGGCGTTGCGGGCGGCGCTGAGGGTGGCGGCCGCGATCATGGCCTGCACCCGGTCGCCGGTCTCGGCGGCCAGCAGGGCGGCCAGCTCCCGGGTGCCCTTCTGCGCGGCGAGGAAGGCGCGCTCCATCAGCACCGGGGTCTCCCGCACGAGATGGCGCACCTGGCGGGCGAACGGCTCGGGGTTCAGCCCGATGGAGGGGTCGCGGCTCTCCACCATCTCCAGGAACTGCCGGCGCACGGCGGCCACGGCGGACTCGCCCGGCTGCCGCTCGCGCACGGCCCGGGCCGCGTCGCCGAAGTGCTCCTCCATCGGCCGGAAGACCAGGTCCTCCTTGGTGCCGAAGTAGTTGAAGACGGTCATCTTGGAGACCTCGGCGGCGTCGGCGATCTCCTGCACGGAGACGTTGTCGAAGCCCCGCTCGACGAACAGGCCGATCGCGACCTGGTAGATCCGCATCGCCGTCTGCAGCTTCTTGCGCTCGCGCAGCCCCATCGCCTCAGCCATACGGACACCTTACCGCGATGAAATTTATGCCGAGATGAAGCTTGAGCCGAGCTTAAATATTGACTCGGTCCATGAACACACGGCATGGTGATGCCCATGACCGAAACCCAGCGCAAGATCGGCTTCCTCGTCTGTCTCGTCACGATCGTTCTCGCCGTCCTCGACATGCAGATCGTGTCCGCGGCGACCGTGCCGATCGTCCGGGACCTCGATCCGGAGCACGGCGTCGACAAGATCCCGTGGCTGGTCAGCGCCTTCTCGCTGGCGTCGGCCGCGGTGCTGCCCCTGTACGGCCGGCTGTGCGACGTGCTCGGCGCCAAGTGGGTCTTCCTCGGCGCCCTGGGCGCCTTCCTGACCGGCTCGGCGCTGTGCGGCGCGGCCCCCTCGATCGGCTGGCTGATCGCGTCCCGGGCCGTGCAGGGCATCGGGGCGGGCGGGCTGATGAGCGTCACGATGGTGGTGATCGCGCAGCTGCAGGGGCCCGGGGACAAGAAGAAAAAGGGCGCGGGCACCGGCGGGATCGTCGCCGGCGGCGGCATGGCCGTCGGCCCCTGGCTCGGCGGCTTCCTCGCCGACCACGCGAGCTGGCGCTGGGCCTTCTACATCAACCTGCCGCTCGGCATCGCGGCCCTGGCCACCGCGGCCGTGGTCCTCAGGCTCCCGCGCGACACGCACAGCCGCGCCATCGACTTCCCCGGCGCGGCCCTCGCCGCCGCGTTCTCCACCACGCTGCTGCTGGTCACCGAGTGGGGCGGCAAGCAGTACGCCTGGGCCTCGCCGCAGATCCTCACCCTGGGCCTGGCCTCGGCGGCCGCGCTCGCCCTCTTCCTGCACCGCCAGTCCACCGCCGCCGAACCGATCCTGCCGCCCTCGCTGTTCCGCGTCCCCGAGCTGCGCCTGGGCTTCGCGATCCAGGGACTGATGGGCATCGCGATGACCGGCGCGATGTACTACGTCCTGGTCTACCTCCAGGTCGCCCGTGGCGTCGCCAGCTCCTCCGCCGGGCTGTTCCTCATCCCGATGGCGGCCGGGATCATGGCGGTCGGCACCGTCACCGGCCGGCTCACCGAGCGTGGCTGGTCCCAGCGGACCTTCGTGATCAGCGGGTCCGTGGTCACCACGGGCGCCTTCCTGCTCCTCGCCACCACCGGCACGAACACCTCCCTGTGGCAGCTGCGTGCCGCCCTGCTGCTCGTCGGCATCGGCTTCGGCCAGCTGCTCGGCCAGCTGGTCCAGCTGGTGCAGGACGCGGCGCCCCGCCACCAGCTCGGCGTGGCCACCACCGCGATCCGCTTCTTCCAGACCCTCGGCACGGCCCTCGGCGCCGCCCTCTTCGGCACCCTCCTCAACCGCCTGTACGACGGTCCCGGCGACATCGGCTCGCTCGTTGCCCTGCGGGGCGCCGCACACGCCCGGGGAGTGGCCGCGTACGTCTCCGCGATGGACTCGGTGTTCCTGTGCGGGGCCGCGGTGATGGCCCTGTGCCTGGTGCTGGCGCTGCGCCTGCCGCGGTCCCGCCCGGCGCCGGCCCCGGTCACGCCGGCGGAGGCCGGAACGGCCGGCGGGCTCCGTGTGGAGGACCGGGTCGCCTCCGGCCCCACGGACGTCCGACACGGCACTCGGGCCTCGTGAGCCGGCAGCGGACGCCCGGCGCCGGCTTCCCGCGGTGACCGTGCGGCGCGCCGCGGACGGCGAGGGGCCCGCCCGGATAGATCCGGACGGGCCCCTCGCTTCGTGCCACCGCCTAGGCGAGCAGCGCCTCGATCGTGCCCTCGTGCGCCTCGCGCAGCTCGGCCAGGGTCAGCGCGAACTCACCCTGGATCTCGACCACCGCATCCGCGTCGGCCGCCGTGCCGTCCACGACACCGATGCGGGCGACCGGGAGACCCCGGGCACCGCACATGTCGTTGAAGCGGACCTCCTCCGAGCGCGGCACCGCGACGATCGCACGCCCGGCCGACTCGGAGAACAGGAAGGTGAAGGCGTCGAGCCCGTCCGGTACGACCAGACGCGCGCCCTTGCCGCCGAGCAGCGCCGACTCCACGACCGCCTGGACCAGACCGCCGTCGGACAGGTCGTGCGCGGAGTCGATCATGCCGTCGCGGGAGGCGGAGATCAGGATCTCGGCCAGCAGGCGCTCGCGCTCCAGGTCGACCCGCGGGGGCAGGCCGCCGAGGTGGTCGTGGACCACCTGGGACCAGGCCGAGCCGCCGAACTCCTCCCGGGTGTCGCCGAGGAGGTAGATGAGCTGGCCCTCCTCCTGGAAGGCGACCGGCGTGCGGCGGGCGACGTCGTCGATGACGCCCAGCACGGCCACCACCGGGGTCGGGTGGATGGCCACCTCGCCCGTCTGGTTGTAGAGGGAGACGTTGCCGCCGGTCACCGGGGTGCCCAGCTGCTGGCAGGCGTCGGCGAGACCGCGCACGGCCTCGGCGAACTGCCACATGACCGCGGGGTCCTCGGGCGAGCCGAAGTTCAGGCAGTCCGAGACGGCGAGCGGCTTGGCACCGGTCGTCGCCACGTTCCGGTAGGCCTCCGCCAGCGCCAGCTGGGCACCCGTGTACGGGTCGAGCTTGGCGTAGCGGCCGTTGCCGTCCGTCGCGATGGCGACGCCGAGGCCGGTCTCCTCGTCGATGCGGATCATGCCCGAGTCCTCGGGCTGGGCCAGCACCGTGTTGCCCTGCACGAAGTGGTCGTACTGCGAGGTGATCCACTTCTTGGACGCCTGGTTGGGCGAGCCGACCAGCTTCAGGACCTGGTCCTTCAGCTCCTCGGCGGTCTGCGGGCGCGCGAGCCTGTTCGCGTCGTCCGCCTGCAGCTCGTCCTGCCAGGACGGGCGGGCGTACGGGCGCTCGTACACCGGGCCCTCGTGGGCCACGGTCCGCGGGTCGACGTCGACGATCTTGCCGCCGTGCCAGTAGATCTCGAGGCGATCGCCGTCGGTCACCTCACCGATGACGGTGGCGATGACGTCCCACTTGGCGCAGATCTCCAGGAAGCGGTCGACCTTCTCCGGCTCGACCACCGCGCACATGCGCTCCTGCGACTCGCTCATGAGGATCTCCTCGGGCGAGAGAGTCGAGTCACGCAGCGGTACGTCGTCCAGGGTCACGCGCATGCCGCCGGAGCCGTTGGAGGCCAGCTCGGACGTGGCGCAGGACAGGCCCGCCGCACCGAGGTCCTGGATGCCGACGACCAGCTTCTCCCGGAAGGCCTCCAGGGTGCACTCGATGAGGAGCTTCTCCTGGAAGGGGTCGCCGACCTGGACCGCGGGGCGCTTCGACGGCTTGGCGTCGTCGAAGGTCTCGGAGGCCAGGATCGAGGCGCCGCCGATGCCGTCGCCGCCGGTCCGGGCCCCGTACAGGATGACCTTGTTGCCCGCGCCCGAGGCCTTGGCGAGGTGGATGTCCTCGTGCCGCATCACACCGATGGCACCGGCGTTGACCAGCGGGTTGCCCTGGTAGCAGGCGTCGAAGACGACCTCGCCGCCGATGTTGGGCAGACCCAGGCAGTTGCCGTAGCCGCCGATGCCGGCGACGACGCCCGGCAGGACGCGCTTGGTGTCGGGGTGGTCGGCCGCGCCGAAGCGCAGCGGGTCGACCACGGCCACCGGACGCGCGCCCATCGCGATGATGTCGCGCACGATGCCGCCGACACCCGTGGCCGCGCCCTGGTAGGGCTCGACGTAGGACGGGTGGTTGTGCGACTCGACCTTGAAGGTGACCGCGTAGCCCTGGCCGACGTCGACCACGCCCGCGTTCTCGCCGATGCCGACGAGCAGGGCGTCGTTCTCGGGGGCCTTCTCGCCGAACTGGCGCAGGTGGACCTTGGAGGACTTGTACGAGCAGTGCTCGGACCACATGACCGAGTACATGGCGAGCTCGGCACCGGTGGGCCGGCGGCCGAGGATCTCCACGACCCGCTCGTACTCGTCCTTCTTCAGACCGAGTTCGGCCCAGGGCAGCTCGACGTCGGGGGTCGCGGCCGCGTGCTCGACCGTGTCCAGAGGCGTCCGGCTCATGCGTTGACCAGCTTCTTGAGGATCGAGGTGAAGAACGGGAGGCCGTCGGTACGGCCCGTACCGATCAGCGGCTCGACGGCGTGCTCGGGGTGCGGCATGAGACCGACGACGTTCCCGGCCTCGTTGGTGATGCCGGCGATGTCCCGCAGTGAGCCGTTCGGGTTGAAGTCGAGGTACCGGAAGACGACCCGGCCCTCCGCCTCCAGCTTGTCGAGCGTGTACTCGTCGGCGACGTACCGGCCGTCCATGTTCTTCAGCGGGATGTGGATCTCCTGGCCCGCGCGGTAGTCGCCGGTCCAGGCCGTCCCCGCGTTCTCCACCCGCAGCTTCTGGTCGCGGCAGATGAAGTGGAGATGGTTGTTGCCGAGCATCGCGCCCGGAAGAAGGTGGGCCTCCGTGAGGACCTGGAAGCCGTTGCAGATACCGAGGACCGGAAGTCCGGCCTTCGCCTGCTCGATGACGGACTCCATCACCGGCGAGAACCGGGAGATGGCACCGGCCCGCAGATAGTCACCGTAGGAGAAACCGCCGGGCAGCACCACGGCGTCGACCTGCTTGAGGTCCTTGTCCTTGTGCCAGAGGGCAACCGGTTCGGCACCCGCGAGGCGGATCGCGCGCTGGGTGTCCCGGTCGTCGAGACTCCCCGGGAAAGTGACGACGCCAATACGAGCGGTCACTTCGCAGCCTCCGCGACTTCCTCCACCTTGACGGTGAAGTCCTCGATCACGGTGTTGGCGAGGAAGGATTCCGCAAGATCGTGGATGCGGGCGAGTGCGGCCTCGTCAACCGGCCCGTCAACTTCCAGTTCGAAACGCTTTCCCTGACGTACGTCCGAGATCCCTTCGAAACCCAGGCGCGGCAGCGCACGCTGGACCGCCTGGCCCTGGGGGTCGAGGATCTCCGGCTTGAGCATGACGTCGACTACGACGCGTGCCACTGGCACTCCCGGTGTGTGGTGCTGAGCAGGTTCCTTCAGACTACCCGCACAAAATTTCTACGCGAGTAGAGTTGTAGGAAACTACGTGAGGCGCATCACGATCGGGTGACAGGCAGGCACCCTCGCGAAAAGTTCTGGGAAAGTTCCCCAGGTCCGCCCACGACGCCTATTGCACTGGGACACGCTGACGGATTTAGTCGGGCTTCACTTTGCATTGCCGGGCACTGTACAAATGAATTGGCAATAGCCGATACTCGGCACGTCATCGCCGATGAGCTGTATCGACGTGCCGCACGAAGGGACCGATATTCGTGGCGCAAAAGGTCGTGGTCACTCTCTTTGACGACATCGACGGCTCGGAAGCGGCGGAAACGATCGCCTTCGGACTCGACGGCAAGTCGTACGAGATCGACCTGAACGAAGCCAACGCCAAGAAACTGCGCAAGGCGCTCGCGCCCTACGTGGACGCCGGCCGCAAACGCTCGCGCTCCGGCAAGGCGTACAAGCAGACGGAGGTCGCTCCCGATCCGGCGGCCGTCCGGGCCTGGGCCCAGGCGAACAAGATGGACGTGCCGGCGCGCGGACGCATCCCGAAGAAGGTCTACGAGGCGTTCAGCGCCGCGCAGTGAAGCCCGCGAAGGGGCGGTCCTCAGGGTTCGTCAGCGGACCCTGAGGACCGTGCACTTGGCCGCGCCGGGAACCGACTTGCGCTACCCCCCTGCTGATCAGCTAATGTCTGGGACACGTCGAGGGGCGAGGCCGAAAGGCCGGATCCCACGGACATGCGGGTGTAGTTCAGTAGTAGAACATCCCCCTTCCAGGGGGAAGGCGCAGTGTGCGATTCCTGTCACCCGCTCTGGCACCGGTCGACACGACCACTCCTGTGGATCAGGTAGGCTGGTGCTCGCACCGATCGGTGGGAGCCGGTCGGGGGCAGTGCGGACGTAGCTCAGTTGGTAGAGCGCAACCTTGCCAAGGTTGAGGTCGCGAGTTCGAGCCTCGTCGTCCGCTCGGGAATGAGACCCCGGTCCAATGGACCGGGGTCTTTTCGTGTGCCCTCCGCCATCTGACATTTGTCATGCGGGGTGATGACACCGCGCACTGCTCTTGCGGCCCGCGCGCCGGGACGCTGAAGACATGAACACCAACGAACACGAGCACGTGATCGAGGTCACCGACCTCAGGCGTGTCTACGGGGGCGGGTTCGAGGCCGTACGCGGAATCACCTTCTCCGTGGCACGCGGGGAGATCTTCGCCCTGCTGGGCACCAACGGCGCGGGCAAGACGTCGACGGTCGAACTGCTGGAAGGCCTCGCGGCACCGGCCGGCGGCCGGGTCCGGGTCCTCGGCCACGACCCCTACCGGGAGCGGGCCGCCGTACGCCCGCGGACCGGGGTGATGCTCCAGGAGGGCGGCTTCCCCTCCGACCTGACCATCGCCGAGACGGCCCGGATGTGGGCGGGCTGCACCAGCGGGGCCCGGCCCGAAACGGAGGTGCTGGAGCTGGTCGGGCTGGCCCGGAAGGGCGACGTACGGGTCAAGCAGCTGTCCGGTGGCGAGCGTCGGCGCCTGGACCTGGCGCTCGCCCTGCTCGGCGACCCCGAAGTGCTGTTCCTGGACGAGCCGACGGCCGGGCTCGACGCCGAAGGCCGCCGGGACACCTGGGAGTTGGTGCGCGGCCTGCGGGCCGCGGGCACGACCGTGCTGCTCACCACGCACTACCTGGAGGAGGCCGAAGGCCTCGCCGACCGGCTCGCCATCCTGCACGAGGGGCGCATCGCCGTGTCCGGAACCCCGGCGGAGGTCACCGCGGGCCGGCCCTCCCGGATGTCCTTCGAACTGCCCGACGGCTACTTCCTCGGCGATCTGCCGCCCCTCGCCGACCTCGGCGTCTGCGGGCACGAGAACGACGGCCGCCTCGTACGGCTGCGCACCCGGGAGCTGCAGCGGACCGCCGCCGGGGTGCTGGCCTGGGCCGAGCGGGCCGGGGTCGAGCTGCGCCGGCTCGATGTGCGCTCGGCCTCGCTGGAGGAGGCGTTCCTCGGGATCGCACGGGAGCAGGAGGTCATGGCATGAGCACTCTCGCCTGGGCACCGGCGGGCCGGCGGCTGCGGGCGCTGGCCCGCGCCGAACTCGCCCTTCTCGGCCGCAACCGCGGCGTCGTCCTCACCGCGCTCGTCATGCCGCTCGCCCTGCCGTTCAGCGTGCGGCCGGCCCTCGGGCAGATAGACCTGAAAAAGGAAGGGCTCTCCGTCGGCGCGGTGATGATGACGGCCGCGGTCGGCTTCTCCTTCCTCTTCGCCGTCTACACCTCCCTGGTCAACGCCTACGTCGCCCGCCGCGAGGAACTCGTCCTCAAACGGCTGCGCACCGGCGAACTCTCCGACGCCGAGATCCTCACCGGCACGGCGCTGCCGGCCGTCGGCCTCGCCCTGGCCCAGTGCCTGCTGCTGTGCGCGGGCTGCGCGGTGCTGCTGCACACCGGGGCGCCCAGGGCGCCGTACCTGACCCTGCTGGGACTCGTGGCGGGGCTCGTGCTGAGCGCCGCGCTGGCCGCGCTCACCGCGTCCGTCACCCGAAGCGTGGAGAGCGGTCAGGTCACCGCGCTGCCGCTGGTGTTCTTCTCGATGATCGGCTCCGGCATCGCGATCCCGGCCGAGGTCCTGCCCGACCGGCTCGCCTCCGTCTGCGAACTCCTTCCGCTGTCCCCCGCGATCCGGCTGGTCCGCGCGGGCTGGACCGGCCAGTTGAGCGCGTACGAGGTGCTGGGCGCCGTGGCGACCACCCTGGCCTGGACCGTCGTGGCGGTGTTTGCTGTACGGCGGTGGTTCCGGTGGGAGCCGCGGCGCTGAGCACGGGGGCACACATGGTCGGGCGGATACGGCGGTGGCAGCAGCGGCACTGGGGAGAGCGCAGCAAGGCCGAGCGGGTCGAGCTGTACAGCCTCCTCACCTGGTACAGCACGGTCTGGTTCATCATGGGCTGCTGGCTGTTGCTGCCGCTGGTCGGCGGCGGTCTCGCCCACCGGCCCGTGGCGGTCGTCCTCGGCGCCCTCGTCGCCCTCGTCGGGATCCTGCAGTGCGTCCTGTCGAACAAGCTCACCAGGACCGCGCTCGACCACTACCTCGGGCGCGCCGAGCTGCCGGCCGGCACGTACCGCACCCCGGCCGTCCTGCTGGGGCTGGCCCTGGCGCTGCTCGTGGCGCTCGCCGGGCTGGACGCGGCCACCCCGATGGCGATCCGGTTCTCGATCGGCGGCCTGCTGCTGCCGTTCGCGCTGCTCTACGGACTCACGGTCCCGGTCGGCGTGTTCCTGCGCCGGTCGGCCGTGTTCACGGTCCTGCTCACGGCTGCCATCGGGCTCGCCGACCGCGACGCCCCCGGCCTGGTGGCGACCGCCCTGATCACCGCCTTCCAGGCGGTCTTCGCGCTGCTCGCGGGCCGCTGCGGCGCCTGGACGCTCGCCGTGCTGTGGGAGGCGGAACGCGCCCGGGAGGTCGAGGCCCGGCTCGCCGTCGCAGAGGAGCGGCTGCGGTTCGGCCGCGATCTGCACGACGTGCTGGGGCGGAACCTCTCCGTCATCTCCCTGAAGAGCGAGCTGGCCGTCCAGCTCGCCCGGCGCGGGCGGCCGGAGGCCGTGGACCAGATGATCGAGGTGCAGCGCATCGCCCAGGAGTCGCAGCGGGAGGTGCGGGACGTCGTACGCGGCTACCGGGAGGCCGATCTCCTGGTCGAACTCGCCGGTGCGCAGGGCGTGCTGACGGCTGCCGGGATCGTCTGCGAGGTCCGCGCCGAGGCCGGCGGGCTGCCCGCCGAGGTGCAGTCCGCGCTCGGCTGGGTGGTGCGCGAGGCAGCCACCAACGTGCTGCGGCACGGGGACGCGGGGCGGTGTGCGCTGAGGCTGCGGGTGCGGGAGGGACGTGTGGTGCTGACGGTGGAGAACGACGGGGCGGCAGACCCGACGGGCGACGGCGGCTCGGGACTCGCCGGGCTGCGGGAACGGCTGGCCGCCGTGGACGGGACGCTGGAGGCCGGGCTCGTCGGCAGGGACCGGTTCCGGCTGGTGGCCGAGGTACCGGTGAAACAGGAAGTGAGCGGAGTCACCTCATGAGCAGCCCGGTACGGCTGTTGCTCGCCGACGACGAGCATCTGATCCGGGGCGCGCTGACCGCCCTGCTCTCCCTGGAGGACGACCTGATCGTCGTCGCGGAGGCGGCGAGCGGGCCGGAGGCGCTGGCGATGGCGCGCGCGCACGAACCCGACGTGGCCGTGCTCGATCTGCAGATGCCGGGCGCCGACGGTGTGAAGGTCGCCACATCCCTGCGCGCCGAACTGCCCGGCTGTCAGGTGCTGATCGTCACCGGTCACGGTCGGCCCGGGCACCTGAAGCGGGCCCTCGCTGCCGGTGTGCGGGGGTTCGTCCCGAAGACGGTCAGCGCCCAGCGGCTCGCCGAGATCATCCGGACCGTGCACGCGGGAAACCGCTACGTCGACCCGGAGTTGGCCGCCGACGCGATCTCCGCCGGGGACTCCCCGCTGACCGCGCGGGAGGCCGAGGTGCTGGAGCTGGCGGCCGACGGCGCGCCGGTCGCGGAGATCGCCGAGCGGGCCGCGCTGTCGCCGGGAACCGTGCGGAACTATCTCTCCTCGGCCGTCACGAAGCTCGGTGCGGAGAACCGTCATGCGGCAGTGCGTCTCGCACGGGACCGAGGTTGGGTATAGTTGGCCTCGCGCCACGGCGCACTGCGGACGTAGCTCAGTTGGTAGAGCGCAACCTTGCCAAGGTTGAGGTCGCGAGTTCGAGCCTCGTCGTCCGCTCCACAACGAAGGCCCCCGGTTCTCACCGGGGGCCTTTCGCGTTACGCCCAGCTCATGCCCGTCAGGCGCTCGTACGCCTCCACGTACTTCGCCCGGGTCGCGTCCACGACGTGCTGCGGCAGCGGCGGCGGGGGCTGCTCGCTCCTGCGGTCCCAGCCGGACTCGGCCGAGGTCAGCCAGTTACGGACGAACTGCTTGTCGTACGACGGCTGCGCGCGGCCCGGCTGCCACTGGTCGGCCGGCCAGAAGCGGGAGGAGTCCGGGGTGAGGACCTCGTCGGCGAGGACGAGCGTGTCGCCCTCGAAGCCGAACTCGAACTTGGTGTCCGCCAGGATGATCCCCCGGTCGCGGGCGATGTCCCGGGCGCGGGAGTACACGGCGAGGGTGGCCTGGCGCAGCTGGGCCGCGGTCTCGGCGCCGACCTGGCGGGCGACCTCCTCGTAGGAGACGTTCTCGTCGTGCTCGCCGACCTCGGCCTTGGTGGCCGGTGTGAAGATCGGTCCGGGCAGTTCCGAGCCGTCGACCAGGCCTTCGGGGAGGGCTAGGCCGCAGACGGTCCGGGACTCGTCGTACTCGACCAGGCCCGAGCCGGTGAGGTAGCCGCGGGCCACGCACTCCACCGGGACCATCTTCAGGGACTTGCAGACCAGCGTGCGGCCCGCCCAGTCGGCGGGCGCGCCCTCCGGGAGCTCGGTGCTCAGCACGTGGTTGGGGGCCAGGTCGCGCAGCTGGTCGAACCACCACAGGGAGAGCTGGGTGAGGACGCGGCCCTTGTCCGGGATCTCCGTGGGCAGCACCCAGTCGTACGCGGACATACGGTCGCTGGCGACCATCACGAGGTCGCCCGCCTCGTTCTGGTACAGCTCGCGCACCTTTCCGGTGTGCAGGTGCACCAGGCCCGGAACCTGGATCGGCTCGGGCTTTTCTACGAATCCGGACACGGTTCCTCCCCGTGGTTCTGTCCAAGTGCCTCGATTCTCCCTTATGGGGACGATCGGTTTCGGCCAGGGGGGCGGTGGCGGTCCGCCGGGGGTCAGTCCCGCTTGCAGATGCGGTCAAGCAGGTTCGCCGTGGCCCGTTGGATACGGGGGTCCACATGGCCCGGGCGGTCCAGGGACGGGGACCAGGCGAAGGTGCCGGAGGCGAACACCCAGGCGCCGGAGGGAGCGCGGTAGAGGGAGGTCTCCTGGTGGCGCAGGACGCCGTCGTTGTCGGTGTAGGGCGAGTGCGCGAGCAGGATGCGCTCCTCGTGCTCGGGCAACGGGGTGCGCGGGAAGTAGCGGTCGGCCTCCCCGGCGACCAGGCCCTCGATCTCGTCGCCCTCGTGCGCGCCGGTCGCCTCCCACAGCCAGTGGCCCGCGTTGCGGACGATCAGCGGGTACGGCTCGGGGACCCGGCCCGCGTACTGGATGCCGACCAGCTGCTGCTCGGGCCGGTCGATCTCGCGCCACAGCACCGGCCTTCCGGGGCCCTTGCGCTTGCGGCAGGTCAGCAGCCGGTCGGGCACACCGGACGGGGAGGGGCCCAACTCCACCTGCCAGTACATGGTGTTGGCGGAGAGGAAGACCAGCGAGGTGCCTCGGTCACGGGCGTCCTCCACGGCGCGGCGCATCGGCAGCGACCAGTACTCGTCGTGGCCCGGGAAGACCAGGCCCCGGTACCGGCTGGGGTCGACGCGGCCGGCATGCAGGTCGCGGGCGTCGGCGTAGGCGATGTCGTAGCCGTAACGCTCGGCCCAGCGGATGAAGTCGTAGGCGTGGCCGACGTGCAGGGGCAGGCCCGCGCCCGCGTACGGACGGTCGAAGGAGACCGTGGTGGCCGCGTCCGCCTCGCCGAGCAGCCGGCCCTTCTCGTCCCAGGCGTGGTAGAGGCTGGCACCCGTGTGGCCGTCCTCCGGGTAGAGGTTGTACGCCTGCCACGTGATGTCGGGCAGCAGCAGGAGCAGGTCGGCCGGGTGGTCGTCGCGGACCGTGAACGGCACGTGGGAGCGGTAGCCGTCGACAGTGGTGAGGACGGCCACATAGGCGCCGATGCTCCAGTGGGAGGGCACCTGGAGGCGCCAGGACAGCCACCAGTGGTGACAGGAGACCGTGCGGTCGGCGGCCAGCGGCGCGGGCTGGACGATGCCGGAGAGCCGGGGGCTCGTGGTGATCTTGGCGGCGCCGTCGCCCCCGTAGTGGCCGATGCGGTAGATGTCCACGCTGAACTGCTGGGGCGGGTCGACCGTGATGTGGAAGTCGATCGCCGCGCCGGGCGTGACCGCGCCGGAGGAGGTGAAGCCCTTGATCTGCCGGTGCACGTCGTCGGCCGAGCGGGGGCCGGAGCCTGCCGTGCGCGGCGCCGGGACGCGTGGCCGCTCCCCGGCCGGCTGCTGCGGGCTCGGGTCGACGTACCAGGGCACGACGTGTCCCGTGTCGTCGAAGTAGGTCTCACTGCCGCGCAGCCAGGGGACCGGGCCCAGGCCGAAGGGGTCCGTGACGGCGTGCGCGAGTGCTCCGGACTCCCAGCGGCGGATGTGGTCCGAGGCCATGGTCGCTCCCCTCCCTCATGCCCCCGTGTCGCTCTGACGGTGGTGCGGTGTGGTGCTCGGTGATGCTGTCGTATGTCGCATGCGCTTGCCATGTGCGAGGTCGATCCCCAGCACATCACATAACGCATGGGTCTGGTCACTATTCGTTGCGAATTGACCTGAAGTGGAAGACGCTTCTCCGTTACAACGCCCAGGCCGCCGGGGAGTCCACGGCATTCGACTCTGTCCGGATTCAGACGAGCCGCACCGGCTTCTCCGGGCGTATCCCGGACGCGGCCAGCCAGTCGCGCAGGGGGCCCGGATCTCCCTCCTCGATCAGGCTGAGCACCTTGGGCGCGAGGTCGCCGGCTCGCTCGCCGCCCAGCAGCAGGGAGGGGCCGTCGAGCCAGTCGAGACCGGGGACCGCCCCGGCCGTGTCGACGGCGGCGCAGCACACCATCGCCGTGACGTGATCGGCGAGCAGGTCACGAGCGGTACGCGGGGGCTGCAACGGGAACAGGGGGAGCGCGCCGTCGTCCCACAGGGCGCTGTCGGGGCCCTGGCCCGCGGCGGTCGCGCCTCTCGGCACGGCGGCCTCCTCGCGGGCCAGCGCGGCGGTCAGGACCGCGGCCAGGGCGGCGCTGCGTTCCGTACCGGGGTCGGTGTCCTCGGCCGGGTCCGCCTCGGCTTCTTTGCCGTCGCCGGGTGCGAGCGGCCCCTGTGGGGCGTGCTCGGCGGCGGCGCCCCGCGGGGCGTTCCGATCGGGGGGCTCGGTCAGATGGTCCAGGACGCGGGCCAGGGTGGGGCCGGCGGACTCGGGAGCCGTGGGGTCGGCGGTGGGGCGGACGCCCAGGGAGTCCAGGACGCGGTGCAGGCGGGCCGCGTCGGCGCGCCAGGTGCGGTCGACGACCTCCTCCGGGTACGCCTGCCAGTCCACCGGGGCCCAGTCCGGGCCGCACTCGGCCGGGCCGCCGTGGAAGAGGCGGGCCGCGAGCAGGGAGGCGGCCTCGTCCACCGTGCCCGGCTCCTCCAGGAGATCGCAGGCGGGACGCTCGCCGAGGCGGGAGGCGAAGCCCTCGGCCAGCCGGTCGCGCCGCGACAGCTCGGTGAGCGCGGCCACGACGCCCGCGTCCAGCCGGGCGGGCCAGCGGCCCATGCGCCAGGCGGGCAGCGCCACCCGGGTCAGCAGCCGGTCCCAGCCCGCGTAGGCGAGACCGACCTGCTCCTGGGCGACGATCCGCAGTCCGTAGTCCACGGCCTGCGCGCGCTCGGCCGCGGCCGCCGCGACCCCGCGCTCCATCAGGGCCGCGTGCTCGCGGCAGCCGCGCAGCAGCAGTCGGGCGACCCAGCCCACGGCCGCGCACACGACCCGGGTGAGCGGGCAGCGGCCGGGGGTCGAGGCCACGGCGACCGCCGCGTCCAGACCGCGCACGAAGCGACGGGCCGCGGCTATGTCCGGGTGCGCGGAGGGGCCCGTACCGGCGACGACCGGGGCCAGTACCGCGCGCAGCTCGGCGACGCGCATCCACCACAGGAACGGGGAGCCGATGACGAGGACCGGGGCGGTGACGGCTCGGCGGTGGGCGCCGGGACCGGAGCCCTGGCCCGGGCCCGCCAGCTCGTCGTGCACCGGCCGCGGGGGCGGGCCGTGGGCCGGGTGGGTGCGGTCCTCCAGCCAGCTGTCGCAGTCCGGGGTGAGCGCTATCGCCGAGGGCGCGGGGACTTCGAGCCGGTCGGCGAGGTCGCGCACCAGCCGGTACAGGTCCGGGGCGGAGTCCTCCGGGATCGGGACCGTGGGGGTCACGGCGGGGCGGGCACGGGCCACGACCAGGGCGATACCGGCGGCGGCCAGCAGCACGACCACGGCCAGCACGCCCACGACCCAGCGGGCGGCGGACCAGACCGGGCCGACGAAATGGCCGGTGGAACCGCCGGTCAGCAGGATCACCTCGGCGGCCGCCGGCAGCACGGCCACGGCCAGCGCCCGGCCGCGGATGCGCAGCACGGCGAGGGCCCGCGAGCGCGCGGCCTGCGCACCCACCTCCACACCGATTCCGGTCACGAGCGGACTCCACCCCCTCCCTGCGGATCCCACGCTGTCCTGGCGTTGCTCACTCCCCCACTGTGGCACCCGGCACCGACATCGCAATGCCGGTGGGCCAAGTGCCGGAACGCTTGCGCCGCACCCTAGTTGGGGCCTCGGCCCCCGTCAGCCGGATAGGCGATTGCTCACTCGATGGAATGGCTTTGGTCAGAGGTGGATGACAGACAGCAAAGATCAGGCCCCGGATTTTCGTCCGGGGCCTGAATGGGTACGGGATGCGCTTGACCAGCGGTTTTACGCCTCCGTCGACTCCCCGGCCGACTCGGCTTCCTTTGCGCCCGCAGCCTTCGCCGCGATGTCCGTGCGGTGCTGCGAACCGTCCAGGCGGACGCGGGCCACCGCCCGGTACGCCCGCTCGCGGGCCTCGGCGAGATCCCCGCCGGTCGCCGTGACGGACAGCACCCGGCCGCCCGCGCTGACGACGGCGTCACCGTCCCGCTTCGTCCCGGCGTGCAGGACGTAGGCGTGCGGGGCGTCCTCGGCGGCCACCTCGTCCAGACCGGTGATGGGGTCGCCGGTGCGCGGGGTGCCGGGGTAGTTGTGCGAGGCGATGACCACCGTGACGGCCGCGTCCTCGCTCCAGCGCAGGGGCGCCAGGTCGTCGAGGGTGCCGTTCGCGGCGGCCAGCAGGACACCGGCCAGCGGGGTCTTCAGACGGGCCAGCACGACCTGGGTCTCGGGGTCGCCGAAGCGGGCGTTGAACTCGATGACCCGGACGCCGCGCGAGGTGATCGCAAGCCCGGCGTAGAGCAGACCCGAGAAGGGCGTGCCACGGCGGCGCAGCTCGTCCACCGTCGGCTGCAGCACCGTCTCCAGCACCTCTTCGACCAGCTTCGGGTCCGCCCACGGCAGCGGCGAGTACGCGCCCATGCCGCCGGTGTTCGGCCCCTCGTCGCCGTCCAGGGCGCGCTTGAAGTCCTGCGCGGGCTGGAGCGGCACCACGGTACGGCCGTCCGTGATGGCGAACAGGGACACCTCGGGCCCGTCGAGGAACTCCTCGATGACGACCCGCTCGCAGCCTGCGGCGTGCTCCTTGGCGGCCTGGAGGTCGTCCGTGACGACGACACCCTTGCCGGCGGCCAGCCCGTCGTCCTTGACCACGTAGGGGGCACCGAAGGCGTCGAGGGCCTCGGCGGCCTCCTCCGCCGTGGTGCAGACGTACGACCGGGCCGTGGGCACCCCGGCCTCCGCCATGACGTCCTTGGCGAAGGCCTTGGACCCCTCGAGCTGCGCGGCCTCCCCGGAGGGGCCGAACACCGGGATGCCCGCCTCGCGCACGGCGTCGGCGACACCGGCGACCAGCGGGGCCTCCGGACCGACGACGACGAGGTCGGCTTCGAGCCGGCCGGCCAGCGCGGCCACGGCCTTGCCGTCGAGCGCGTCGACCTGGTGCAGCTCGGCGACCTCGGCGATGCCGGCGTTGCCGGGAGCGCAGTGGAGCGCGGTGACGTCGGGGTCGAGGGACAGGGAGCGGCACAGGGCGTGTTCGCGGGCGCCGGTACCGATGACGAGGACCTTCACGGGGGTCAGCCTAATGGCAAGGTTGCCGAAGGTCGGGGGGCGGGGAAGCTGTGGCTTCCTACGAACGGGGTGGTGCCGGTGTATGCACCTACTCGTTCGAGAACTCCTCCACCACTGTCGCCCCCAGCTCCCGCACGATCAGTTCGTGGCCGGACATGGCCGACTCGTTGAGGTCGGGGTCGTCGTCCTCGGGGATGTCGTCCTCGGGGGCGACGGGGGGCGGCTCGGGGGCCGAGGCGGGCTGCGGCGCGGAGGGTGCCTGGTACTGGGGCTGTGCGGGTCCCTGGGGCGCGGCGGGCGCGGGGGCCGCCGACTGGGGTGCCGCGGGGCGCGTCGCGGCCGGGGCGCCGTAGCCACCGCCGGCGGGCGCGCCGCCGTAGGCCGCGCCGCCGCCTCCGCCGAAGCCCGGGGAGCCGCCGGACGGCGGGTGCGCCGAGCCGCCCGAGGGGTCGACGACCGCCTCGATCTTCCACTGCACGTTGAACTGCTCGGCCAGCGCCTGGCGCAGCACGTCCTCGCTGCCGCTGCTCGCGAAGTTGTCGCGGGCACCGGCGTTGACGAAGCCGAGCTGCAGGGTGGTGCCGTCGAAGCCGGCCACCTGGGCGTTCTGGCTGAGCAGGATCCAGGTGAAGCGGCGGCGGTTCTTGACGGCCTCCAGGATGTTCGGCCAGAGCATGCGGGGGTCGAGGCCCCCGGCGGGGGCGGCGGCCGGAGCCGGGGCCGAGGGCGCCGCCGGGGCAGCGGGGGCCTGGTACTGGGGCTGGGGCGGCGCGGGGCTCTGCGGGGCGCCGCCCGCGGGAGCGGCCGTGGGCCAGCCGCCGGGGCGCCGGCCGCCGCCGGCCTGGGCGGCCGTGGGCCACGCGCCGGGGGCGGCAGCGGCGGGAGGAGCCGGGGCCGCCTCCGGAGCAGAGGCTGCCGGAGCAGGGGGTGCCGGGGCAGGGGCGACCGGAGCGACGGCGGCCGGAGCAGAGGCGGCCGGAGCGGGCGCCGCAGGTGCCGGAGCCGGTGCCGGTGCCGGGGCGGGCGCAGGAGCGGGCGCAGGGGCCGTGGGCGCCCCTCCGGCCGGGCCGCCGGTGCCGCCCGGGCCGACGGGGCCACCCTGGGCACCCGAGGCCCGTACGGCCGCACGAGCGGCGGCGGGTCCGCCGCCGGGCTGCACGGGCGCACCGCCCTGGGCGGTGCCCGCGTGGGCCTCGGGTCCGGGGACGTACCCCATGGCGGGTGCGGCACCCGCGCCCACGAAGTTGACGCCGCGCTCCAGACGGTCGAGGCGGGCCATCACGGACCGCTCGTCCCCGTAGGCGGCGGGGAGCAGGACGCGGGCGCAGATGAGTTCGAGCTGGAGGCGGGGCGAGGTGGCGCCGCGCATCTCGGTGAGGCCCTCGTTGACGAGGTCCGCGGCGCGGCTCAGCTCGGCCGACCCGAAGGTGCCCGCCTGGGCCTGCATGCGCTCCAGGACGTCGGCCGGGGCGTCGATGAGCCCCTTCTCCACCGCGTCCGGCACGGCCGCGAGGATCACCAGGTCCCGCAGCCGCTCCAGCAGGTCGGCGACGAAACGACGCGGGTCGTTGCCGCCCTCGATGATCCGGTCCACGACCTCGAAGGCGGCGGCGCCGTCACCGGTGGTGAAGGCCTCGACGACGGAGTCGAGGAGCGAGCCGTCGGTGTAGCCGAGGAGGGAGGTGGCCATGGCATAGGTCACACCTTCTTCCCGCGCACCGGCGAGGAGCTGGTCCATGACGGACATGGAGTCACGCACGGAGCCGGCGCCCGCCCGCACGACGAGCGGCAGCACACCCTCCTCGACGGGGATGTCCTCCCGCCGGCACACCTCGCCGAGGTACTCCCGCAGCGTCCCCGGGGGCACCAGCCGGAACGGATAGTGATGCGTACGCGACCGGATCGTCCCGATGACCTTCTCGGGCTCGGTGGTGGCGAAGATGAACTTGAGGTGCTCCGGCGGCTCCTCGACGACCTTCAGCAGCGCGTTGAAGCCGGCCGACGTGACCATGTGGGCCTCGTCGATGATGTAGATCTTGTACCGGCTGGAGGCGGGGCCGAAGAAGGCCTTCTCGCGCAGCTCACGGGCGTCGTCCACACCACCGTGCGACGCTGCGTCGATCTCGATGACGTCGATGGACCCCGGCCCGTTCCTCGCCAGGTCCTGGCACGACTGGCACTCGCCGCACGGGGTGGGCGTGGGACCCTGCGCACAGTTCAGGCAGCGCGCCAGGATCCGCGCGCTGGTCGTCTTGCCACAGCCACGCGGCCCGCTGAACAGGTACGCGTGATTGACCCGGTTGTTCCGCAGCGCCTGCTGCAGCGGGTCGGTGACATGCTCCTGCCCGATGACCTCGGCAAAGGTCTCCGGGCGATAGCGGCGGTACAGCGCGAGAGACGACACGCATACGAGGTTATAGGCGCCCACCGACAACCCACCCCGCCGAAGGCTTCCGCCCGGCACACGCAAGCGCCCCCCACGCACCCGCCAGAGCCGACCTACCCTTGCTGCCTTCCGGCCCTGGGGGAGTTCAGTCAGATAGCGCCGCGTGAGGGGCTGGGCCCCACAGTACCCGATCGCGGCCCGGG
This sequence comes from Streptomyces sp. NPDC044064, assembly GCF_056434245.1. Classification (NCBI taxonomy): domain Bacteria; kingdom Bacillati; phylum Actinomycetota; class Actinomycetes; order Kitasatosporales; family Streptomycetaceae; genus Streptomyces; species Streptomyces sp. NPDC044064. Next base: position 471 of record NZ_JBWKFN010000039.1, on the reverse strand, counting down.
CGCTGCACCCGATGACAGCCTGCGGGAACGAGTTCGCGAGCACTCCCCTCGGTCATGTAATGTTCCCACCGGAGGATTCGCCTAGAGGCCTAGGGCGCACGCTTGGAAAGCGTGTTGGGGGCAACCCCTCACGAGTTCGAATCTCGTATCCTCCGCCAGTGCCTCACCGGGCACGATGTCGAAGGGCCCCACTGTTCGCAGTGGGGCCCTTCGACTTTGTCCGTCTCGGATTCCATCTCGGTTTCCGTCCCGGTCGGACGTGTTCCGGATGCCGGGCGGCCTTGCGGAGCAAGGCCGCCCGGCAGGCGCTCAGTACTGCTCGGTCTCCATGAAGCCCGTGCCCCCGTTGTCGTCCGCGTCGAAGGCGGCGGCGGTCGGGTCGAATCCGGGCGGGCTGTCCTTGAGGGCCAGGCCCATGCCGGCCAGCTTCGCCTTGACCTCGTCGATGGACTTCGCACCGAAGTTGCGGAT
>NZ_JBWKFN010000038.1:102113-102562 GCF_056434245.1 Streptomyces sp. NPDC044064 | reverse complement strand
TGCGCGGTCAGCGTCACCCGCCTTGCTGCGCAAGGCGGGTGACGCTCCGTCCGCTGCGCTCCCGGAGCGAGGTGGCTTGCGCTGCGCTCCAGCCACCCGATGGCGCTGCGCGCCATGAGGCCGGCCCCGCTGCGCGGGGCGGCCAGCGGGCCTGCGGCCCGAGCGGCGGCGAGGGTGGGGGGTGCCTCTGTCTGGCTCTGCCGAGGACCCGCCCGGGGGGCCTGTTGGCTCAGGCCCAGGGTGACGGGTTCTCAGGCGTGGGCTGGGCGCCTTGCGTGAGGCGGCCTGTTGGGGGGCTGCGAGGTGTCGAAGGGACAGGCCCGTGGTGACGAGGAGAGTAGTGAAGACGGTCAGGAGGAGGATGGATACCCACATTTGCCGGGGGGGGGGGGGGGGGGGGGAGGGGGGGGGGGGGGGGGGGGGATATCAAAGAGAGAAGGCACAAGCCG
>NZ_JBWKFN010000038.1:0-102103 GCF_056434245.1 Streptomyces sp. NPDC044064 | reverse complement strand
GGAAAAAGGGGAGAGGAGGCCCCCCCCCCCCCCCCTCCCCCACCCCCCCCCCCCCCCCCCCCCCCCCCCCCCCCCCCCCCCCCGGCCACAGCAGAACGCCCACGGTGTAGAAGGAGCGGACGCGGTGGAGTTGCCGCACGGCCCGCAGGAACTGGATACGTTCGGTGCCATGCGGGGCTGTGTACCGCGATGCGCGATGGCCATCAGGGTCGGAAAGGCATCTTGTGAGGGGCGTCTTCTCGGGGAGGTTGCTTGGCTGCATCTTGGTGTGATGCAGCATGTAGCATTGGCGTAATTGAGGGACCCCCTTCAGGGAGTGGCGTGCGTGTGTTGATCTATGAGTATCTTCCGCATGAGCTTGCCCGGCTCGGGGTGATCGCGAGAGCCGCCGGACTCGATCGTCACCGGGTGGCTGTGCAGGTGTACCTGGCGCAGGAACGCGCCGGGCGTGCACGGGTGTGCCCTGCAGAGCCGCATCGTTTGAGTGAGCTGTTCATCGCGGAGTTGCGGCGTCTTCAGTGGGAGCGGATCGCCGCTCTGATGGACAGGGAGCAGGTGATCGCGTACGCGCCTTCCCGTGACTTGCGTGCTGTCCGCTGTGAAGAGCAGCGGTTGCAGCGGTTGATGACGGATGTGGCCGAGGCCGAGCGGTGCGGGCGCGCGGCTTTGGAGATTTCGCGGCATCGCGTCTACCGGGTCGGTGCGCGGCCCGTGGCCGGTCGGCCGCGCCCGGTCGTACCGGCTCCCGTCGTCCATCTGATGGCCGCGTCTCCCGGCAACGCGGCCGAGCGGGCTTGGGCAGTCCACGGCAAAGACGGCGGCCTCTTCCAGCGCACCGGATACCGCATCGCTTCCGTCGGCCAAGTCCTTCCTGAGCCTGGAGAACTCTTTTGATTCAGCTTCGAGAACACCAGGTACGTCAGAAATCGGCTTTTCAGAATTGGGTGGGATTCCCGGCAAGGTCTTCTGTACCGGCGCAGGGGGCGCGGGGCACGATTGTGTCCGCTACCGGGTCGGGGAAGACGATCACGGCGGCCGCGTGCGCGTTGGAGTGTTTCCCCGAAGGCCGGGTCCTCGTGACGGTGCCGACCCTGGACCTGCTCGTGCAGACCGTGCAGGCGTGGCGGTCGGTGGGTCATCGGGCTGCGATGGTGGCGGTGTGCTCGCTGGAGAACGACCCGGTGCTTGACTCGCTGGGCGTGCGCACCACCACGAACCCGATCCAGCTTGCCTTGTGGGCCGGCCGCGGGCCGGTCGTTGTCTTCGCTACGTACGCCTCTTTGGTGGACCGGGAGGACTTCGACGACCCTGTGGGCCGGGGGAAGATGCGCGGGCCGCTGGAGGCTGCTCTGGCGGGCGGGGAGCGGCTGTACGGACAGCAGATGGCCCCGTTCGACCTCGCGATCATCGATGAGGCCCATGGCACTACTGGTGATCTTGGTCGGTCGTGGGCGGCGATCCACGATAACCAGCGGATCCCCGCGGACTTCCGGCTCTATCTGACCGCTACCCCGCGGATCCTGGCATCACCTAGGCCGCAGCGCGGGAAGGACGGACGCGAGCTGGAGCTCTGTTCGATGAGCCGGGACTCCCGGACTTTCGGGCCGTGGCTCGCCGAGTTCGGGCTCTCGGAGGCCATCGAGCGGGGCGTCCTCGCCGCGTTCGAGATCGACGTCCTGGAGATCGAGGACCCCGATTACTCCGTCGGCCTGTCCGAGGCGGCGCGGCGTGGCCGGCGGCTCGCGCTGCTGCAGGCCGCTCTCCTGGAACACGCCGGCGCCCGCAACATCAAGACGATGATGACCTTCCACAGCAGGGTCGAGGAGGCCGAGGCCTTCGCGGTCCATCTGCCTCGGACGGCTGCGGACCTGTATGCGGACGAAGTCAGCGCCCATGCCCTGGGCGAAGCTGCCGCCAGGCCGCCGTCTCCTCTCGGTGCTGAGCCCGGGGACGTCGAGGCCGCCGGTCGGCACGTTCCCGCGGACCGGGTGTGGTCGGCGTGGCTGTGCGGGGACCACCTCGTCACCGAACGCCGCGAGGTCCTGCGCCAGTTCGCCAATGGCATCGACGCCTCGGGCCGGCGGGTGCACCGGGCGTTCCTCGCCAGTTGTCGTGTGCTCGGGGAGGGGGTCGACGTGCGCGGCGAGCGAGGTGTGGAGGCCGTCTGCTTCGCCGACACCCGCGGCTCACAGGTCGAGATCGTGCAGAACATCGGCCGGGCGCTGCGCCCCAACCTCGACGGCACCACCAAGACCGCCCGGATCATCGTGCCCGTCTTCCTCCAGCCCGGCGAAGATCCCACCGACATGATCGCCAGCGCCTCCTATGCCCCCCTCGTCGCCGTACTCCAAGGGCTGCGCTCCCACTCCGAGCACCTCACGGAGCAGCTCGCCAGCCGGGCGCTGACACGAGGGATGCGGAAGGTACACGTCCGGCGGGACGAGGACGGGCGCATCATCGCCGGCGCCGGTCAGCAGGAGGGGCGGGAGGCGGAGAGGGCGGAGTCGGAGCTGCTGCAGTTCTCCAGCCCTCGCGACCCGGCCACCATCGCCGCGTTCCTGCGCACCCGCGTCTACCGACCGCAGTCACTGGTCTGGCTCGAGGGCTACCAGGCCCTCCTGAGGTGGCGGGCCCAGAACAAGATCGGTGGGTTGTATGCCGTGCCGTATGACGTGGAGACCGAGGTCGGGGTGACGAAGGCGTTCCCGCTGGGGAGATGGGTGCACCAGCAGCGCAAGGCACTACGGGCCGGGGAACTCGACACCCACCGCAGAGAACTGCTGGACGCCCCCGACGCCGGGATGGTGTGGGAGCCCGGCGAGGAAGCCTGGGAGAACAAACTCGCCACGCTCCGGTCGTACCGGCGCGCCACCGGACACCTCGCGCCGCGACAGGACGCCGTGTGGGACGACCCCGATGGACAGCCGGTCGCGATCGGGCAGCTGATGGCCAACCTCCGCCGCCCCCACGGCCTCGGCAAGAAGGACGCGAAGACCGCCGCCACCCGGGCCGAACAGCTCACCGCGATCGACAAGGACTGGAAGTGTCCCTGGCCACTGGACTGGCAACGCCACCACCGTATCCTCGCCGACCTCGCCGCTGACGAGCCGGGCGGCCGGCTCCCCGACATCGCACCCGGCGTCCTCATGGACGGCGACGACCTCGGACGATGGCTGAAGCGGCAGGCCAATTCCTGGACGCAGCTGTCGCCCGAGCAGCAGCAGCGACTGACAGCACTGGGCATCACAGCCGTACAGCGGCCGGTGTCGGCCCCGACGGCCACGGGGCATAGATTGGCTGGCAGGAAGCCTTCGGCCGCCTTCCAACGCGGACTCGCGGCCCTCACGCAGTGGGTGGAGCGGGAAGGCGACCGCCCGGTGCCAAGGGGCCACAGTGAAGAGATCGCGGTCGACGGCGAAACGGAGCCGGTGGTCGTCAAGCTGGGCGTATGGATCTCCAACACTCGCGCGAGACACGACAAACTCACCCAGGACCAGCAGGACGCACTGCGGAGGCTGGGAGTTGAGTGGGTGTGACACCACTGCCGTCCGGTTTTTGAACGGTTCGAGAGCACGACGCCCTGGGGTGTCAGAGGACGACCCCCCGGGGCTTCGTGCTGTCGGCTGGTTCACGCCGTGAGCTCTTGAAGACCTCTTCGAAGCGGTCGAGGGTCTCGTCGTTGACCTGCTCGAAGAACGCGTCCCAATCGCGGGTGAGCGGGTGCACGGGACAAGGCCCTCCAGCTGGGAAGAAGGACTGCCTGTCGCGGTTCCAGTCGAAGGCGTACTGGCCCAACGTCAAGCTGCCCCGCACCGCCGCCGCCGACCACCCGGTCTCCCGCAGCAATCTCAAGCCCGGCGACCTGCTGTTCTGGGCCCACGGTGCCGCCATCTACCACGTCGCCGTCTACGCGGGTGACGGCAATGTCCTCCAGGCCCCCGCACCGGACGCGAGGTCTCCCTCTCCCCGCTCACCAGCGCCATGCCCGAATCCGACTACGTAGGCGCCACCCGCCCCTGAGAAGCCCGGCTTGGGACGACGCGCACACCTGGGACAGGCGTAGAGCGGCTGCGCCGTGTGCAGAGCAGGGCCGTACTGCACCTGTCTGGAAACGAATGCGGCCCGCGTCGGCATGACGCAGGCCTGACATTCATCGGCACACGTGGTGCCATATGGCGAGCGGGGCTCTGACCCCCTGCTCACCTGGGAGTTCACCCCCGGAGACGGAGGCGTTCCCATCCATTGAGCAGCGGAGCAGGCCTCCAGCGCTAATGTTCGGACGGTACTGGACGCGATCGGGCGCCCGCACCTCGCTGAACAGGCTTTTCCCCGCCTCATCTCCAGTTCCTTGTGACAGCTCTTCGGACACTCCCGCGGACGCGGCATCGGAGGAGACGAAGGTCATCACGTGTCGACGGGCCGCTCAACACCCTCAGAGCTCGCCAGATCTGACATTGCGTCGGAACCGGCCGGTACCTCACGCTGCGGGTATCGCGCACACACGCCGCGTAGGTGGGGGTCTCTGACACCCCCATCGCCCCCGGAGACGAAGGAAGGAACTGGCGACATGACTCGCTGGATCATCAACACCTGGCGCCGCTGGCGTCGTCACGCGCTGCCCGCGCCGGCCACCCCCGGCTGCGTCCAGGGCTCCGCTGCCATCTCCCCCGGCTTCGGCTTCTGGCCGTCCGTCGCGACGCTGGGAGTGCTCACCGGTGCCACGGCTGCGCTGGTCGCCCTGTGGCAGACACACCCGGTCGAAGTCGCGATCGGAGTCCTGTGCGCCCTCGTTCTGGAGGCAGCCTCCGAACTCGTCCGGGCGGCGCGCCGTGGGCGTCGCTAACAACCTCCAGCGACTTGCCGGGAGCCCCGCCGTGACGGCGCTGGTGACTCGGCAGATGGCTCAGCAGCTCGCGAGCCTGATGGAGCAGTCCGACCTGTACCTGACGGAGCTGGCCGAGAAGACCGGCATCCCGGCCACCATGCTGGCCGGGATCAAGATCGGGGTCATCGCTCCTGACCAGACTCAGGTGCTGGCACTGGTCCGCGCGCTGGCATCTCCCGACGAAGTCCAGGGCGGCCGCTTCGTGTCCCCGTCCAAGGGGCGCGTCAAGCGGGCCATCGACCGCGCGCGAGACCGGACCTACCGCTACGGGCCGCCCACCGGCGACCCGATCGACGTCGGCGCGCCGGACCCGCTGCTCATCCAGGACGCGACGCAACTCGTACCCGCGCTGCGCGAAGTGCACATCTGGGCGGGCAAGCCCTCCCTGCGCGAACTGGCGGGGCGCCATCCGCACCTCACCCGCAGCTCGGTGGGCGAGATGCTCAACGGCCGTGTGCCGATCCCGCCCTACAAGCGCTACCGCGCGTTCCTCGAAGCCTGCGGCATCCAGGAGCTGGAGCCGTGGACCTTCACCTGGTGCCGACTGACCAGAATCCAGGAGGGCCACGAATGACGGCCCCCACGGGCCCCTGACAGCGTGTGCCCCCCGGCCTACCGCCGGGGGGCACACCTGTTTGCCGATCTCCACCGGCCTACGGGCCCACTTGGCCTTGCCGCGTACCGATGCCTGCCCGACCGTCCAGTGCAGGGCCGGTGACTGGGAGGGCGCGCGAGCCGAACAGGACCGGCTGTGCGCCCTGTTCGGCATCACCGGCGCGGGCGACCCGTCCCGCATGGGTGGCAGCTCCTTCGCCCTGGGCGCCTTCAAGGCGGCCCTGCACCTGCGGGGCGTCATCGGCTGCCTGGTCACCGCCGAACCGCAGGTCCCGCTGTCCGGTGAGGAGGTCGAGCGGGTCGCCAAGCTCCTCGCGGCGGCGGGGCTGCTGTAGGCCGCCGTCAGGGGCAGGGGCTGCGGTAGGGCAGGTCCCCTACGTGGCGGCGCCACTGGGCACGGGTGAGGGTGTCCGCGGTGACCGCGCAGATGCGGCGGATGTTCCGTTCGGCGTCCAGCGTCCACAGCCGGGTGGTGCCGTCCAGGCCGCCGCTCGCGAGGGCCCGGCCGCCGGGGGCGAAGACCAGGCTGTCCGTCTCGGCGGTGTGCCCCACGAGCGGATTGCCGACCGCCGTGGCATTTGCCGGGTCGGTCACGTCGTACAGCTTGATCAGCCCGTCGCCGGTGCCCACCGCCAGCCGGGTCCCGGCGGGGTCGAACGCCAGGCCGGTGACGGAGCCGCCGGCGTCGAGCGCGGCGCCCAGCGCGGTGGGGTGGGCCGGGTCGGCGGTGTTCCAGAGGCGTACGGTGCCGTCCACGCTGCCGATGGCCAGCGTGTGGCCGTGCGGGGCGAAGGCCGGCACGTCGCCGACGAAGGACCGGCCGCGGTGGCGCGGGTGCTCCGGGTCGCTGGTGTCCCACAGCAGGATGCGCCGGTCCTCGTCCACGACCGCGAGCCCGCGACCGTCCGGGGCGCGGGCGACCGGACCGGCTCCGGCGTTCCTCTCCGGTACGACGGCCCGGCCCGTCTCCCGGGGGTGCCGGGGGTCGCCCAGGTCCCAGGTACGGATGCGGATCCCGTCGTCCAGGGGCTCGAAGCCGGGCATGCGGCCGTCGCCGTCCCCGATGCCCGACCCGATGGCGTGGGCGCGGTTGCTCGTCTCCTCGTAGGTGACCAGGCCGCGTTCGTCCGGGGTGAAGGCCGGGAGGACCATGCTGTGGTCGCGGGCGGCGGCGAGCTTGCCGAGGGCGCGGGGCCGTGCCGGGTCGGTCGCGTCGTAGATCCGTATCCCGCCGTCGGGCGTGGTGACGGCGAGCAGGTGCCCGTGCGGGGCGAACTGCCCGGCGGTGCCGGGAAGCGTGACGGGCAGCGGCCGGGGGCCGCCGGGATCGGTGATGTCCCACAGCCGCACCGGCCCGCCCTCGGCGCAGGCCGTCGCCATGGTCCGCGCGTCCGGGGAGAATCCGGTGGTGCCGGTCCCGCAGCCGAGCAGCACCCCCGGCGGCAGGCTCCAGATCCGCAGCACCCCGTCCTCGGTGATCAGGCTGCGCCCGTCGGGGGCGAACACCGGTGTGATGCCCGCCGACGAGCGCTGCCCCAGCGCCTGTCCCAGTCGCGTGGGCAGGTCGAAGGCGTCGATGTTCCAGAGCTGGACGCCGTTGTCCCCGCTGACCGCGACGATCCGGCCGTCGGGGCTGTAGGCCACCGCCTGGGCCTCGGTGGCGTCGGACGTGCCGAGCACGAAGCCGGAGGCGGTGGGCCGGTCCGGCCTGTGGACGTCCCACAGCGGCACCTGGCCGGTCCCCGCCCCGTTCGTGGCGAGATACCGCCCGTCGGGGCTGAAGGAAAGGATGGTCTCGTTGTCCGTGCGGATGTGCAGCACCCCGAGGGCGGGCGGGCTCCCCCGGTGCGAGGTGTCCCACAGACGGACCGTGCCTCCTTGGGTGTCGGCGGTGGCCAAGACCTTGCGGTCGGGGCTGAACGCGGACAGGTCCCCGGGCAGGGACCGGGCCAGCCGGTCCGGCTTGCGGGGATCGGTGACGTCCCACAGGGCGATGCTGCCCGTACCGACCGCGAGCAGGTGAGCGTCGTTCCCGAACGCCAGCGACGACACGTCGAAACCGTCGTCGGGCGCCGGAACGGAGCCGAGCGGCGCGGGGTGCGCGGGATCGGAGACGTCCCACAGCCGTACGCCGATGCCGGGGCCCCCTGCGGCCAGCACCCGCCCGTCGGGAGTCATGCCGATCACGCTGCCCGGCAGGGTCCGGCCCACGCGCCGTGGGTGCGTGAAGCGGGTGGTGTCCCACAGCCGCACGTTCCCGTCCTCGCCGACGACGGCCATGACGCGCTGCCGCCTGTCGTACGCCAGCCGCCGGCCGCCCCCGGGCCCGGAGACCACTCCAGTGCTCACCCGGCCCTGCTCCGGCACGTCCCTGAACAGCGCCGAGTTCGCCGCCTGCACCAGGCTCGTGTACGCCCGCGCGCTCCCGCGCATCCGGTACGACGTGACGTCCAGCAGCGCCGCCAGCGCCACGTCCTGGGTCTGGGCGGGCACCTCGGTCCCCCGTAACCGGTCCGCCTCCGCCGTGATCTGCCGGGCCACCGCCGTGGTCCGCTCGCTGTTCGCCGACGCCCGCTGTTTCACGGCCACGCCCGCGGCCGCGAGGGCGACGAGGAGAAGTGCGGTCAGCGCGGCGACGAGCGCGCGCAGGCGCCGGGTGGTGCGGGCGGCGGCTCTGCGTTCCCGGGCCCGGGCGTGGAGGCTCGCGGTGAGGAACTCCGCCTCGGCGGCGTTCAGTGCCCGGCGCCGGCCGGGGTCGGCGAACGCCCCCTCGGCGGCGGCCAGCCGGGTGCCCCGGTACAGCGCGCCCGGGTCCCGGTCCAGCGCCTCCCATGCGGCCGCGGCCTCGGTGAGCCGGCGGTGGGTGCGCAGCTGCTCGCGGTCGGCGTCGACCCAGGCGCGCAGCCGGGGCCAGCCGGTGATGAGGGCCTCGTGGGCGAGGTCGACGGTGTCCTCGTCGAGGGTGAGCAGCCGGGCCCGGACGAGGCGTTCCAGGACGGCGGCGCCCGCTCCGTGCCCGTCGGCGGCGAGTTCGGCCCGGGCGACGGGCCGGCGGGTGTCCGGCGCGCCGTCGCCGGGGGTGATCAGCCGCAGCAGGATGCGGCGCGCGGTGTCCACCTGGTCGCCGGTGAGGCCGCCGAGGACGTCCTCGGCGGTGCGGGCGACGGCTCCGTGCAGGCCGCCGCTGGCGTCGTAGGCGGCCGTGGTCAGGGTGCGGCCCTTGCGGCGGCGCCAGGTCTCCAGCAGCGCGTGGGACATCAGCGGCAGCCCGCCGGGTTCACCGGCGACCTCCTCGATGATCCGGGCGGTCAGGGCCCCTTCGACGATGAGGCCGCTCGCCATGGCCGGTCTGACGATCGCCGCGCGCAGTTCCTCGGGGCTCATCGGGCCGACCAGCAGGCCGGCCGTGCCGAGAGCGCGGGCGAGGCCGTCGTGGTCGGCGCAGCGGCCGTAGAAGTCGGCCCGTACGGCAAGCACCACGCGGATCCCCGACCCGGGGTCCGGCGCGGTCAGCACCAGGTCGATGAACGCCGTCCGTTCGGCGGGGTCGGCGCAGAGGGTGAAGACCTCCTCGAACTGGTCGACCACGACGACCGTGTCACCCGGGGCGGCCGCGGCCGTGAACGCCGTGGCGTGGGTGCGGGCCGGGTGCGGGCCCGGGGTGAGGATGCGGACGGCGGCCGGGCGCAGCCGGGGGTCGGGCTCCTCACGCAGGGCGGGGATGAGCCCGGCGCGCAGCAGGGAGGACTTGCCGCTGCCGGAGGGGCCGAACACGGCGCCCAGCCGGCGGTCCCGCATCAGGTCCAGCACCTCGGCGGCCAGCCGCTCCCGGCCGAAGAAGCGTGCGCTGTCGGACGGTTCGAACCGGGCGAGTCCCTGGTAGGGCGCGTCGGTGTCGTCCTCGTCGGTGGCCGTGCGGGCGCTCTCCTCGGCGGCGGCCTGCCAGCGCCGCTCCCACTCCTCGGTGTCGCCGCCGCACGCGGCCACGTAGGCGAGGGCCACCGGCAGCGAGGGCAGCTGTTCGCCGGCGGCGGCGCGGGACAGGGTCGAGACCGAGTAGCCGCAGCCGCGGGCCATGGTCCGGTAGGTGACGCCACCGGCCTCCTGGCGCAGCTTGCGCAGTTCGAAGGCGAAGAGCTCCACCGGACCCCGGCCCGGATCGAGCGGCGTCTCCTGGCGCCCCATCAGCTCCCCCGTCATGCACTGCGTCTGCCCAGCCACCCAAGCAAACGCCGGACCTGTGCACAACGCGGTAATCGGCCGCCGGAGCCGCGCCCCCCACGGGGCGATCCGTTTTTGTTTCATGCGGCCCAGGGGACCTGCGCAACAACCTGCAGGCCGCGAAAACTCGGTGGTGTTCGAGCCGGACAGGCCCTCTGAGCAGGCCTGTTCCTTCGAACGCCACTGTTTGGTGCGTCCGCCCCGCCGGGGACGGGCGCCGCGACCGAAAGGACACGCATGTCATCCACGACCGTACGCAACCGGGCGACGCTCGCCGTAGCCGCCCTTCTCATGGGCGCCGGCCTGGCCGCCGGCGCCACCCCCGCCGACGCCCAGCCCGCCCAGCCCGCCCAGCCCGCGCGGCCCGCAGCGCACGCCGCGCCGGCCACCGTGGGCTCGGCCTCCCACGCCACCCCGCAGCGGGCGGGCTGGCACCTGATCTGGGGGCCGAAGACCCACTCGGCCACCCGCTACTGGCCCACGAGTGACTTCATCCCGGACCGGCGCCACCTGGCCGTGAACTTCGGCTGCTGGGGTCACGACGGCGCGAAGCTGAGGGCGGCCATCGTACGGACCAAGGACAAGAAGGTCATGGCGACCAGCGGCTGGGACTACTGCCACGACGGGGCCCAGCGGCGCCTGGACCTCTACAACGCCGCCCCGGGCAACGCGTACTACATGCGCCTGCAGCTCTTTGGCCCGAAGCACTCCATCTGGGCGAAGGCGTACGACTACCACGAGTAGGAGCGCCCGGTCCACCAGGACGTGAGCCCGCGGAACTCGATCCTGTCGCAGGGGCGGGTGCCGCCGGTCTCGTAGAGGACGCCCAGCGCGGGGCGGTCCAGCTGGACGAGGTCAAAGCAGCCGGCCGGCCGGTCCGAGAGCTTCAGCGGGCCAGTGAAGGTAGGCCGCCGTCCCGGCTGGTCCACAGGGCCATGGCGCGGCGGGCCGCGGGCACGGACGGTGCGGAGAACAAGCAGGGGAACGTCCGTGCCCCGGAGCTGGAGGACCGAACCCTCGACCACCGGTACGTCGTTCAGTGCGGGCTGGACGGCGTAGGGCCGGTCAAGGGTTCGGCCACCGTCGCGCGAGTAGGCGTCCAGCCGGTTGCCGGGCACCCTGCCGTTCTGGTCACGGGCGTTGAAGTACAGCCCGCCGTCAAGGAGTTGGGCCGCCGTCGCATCGTTGGTGTTGGTCACGCCGTCGTAGGTGGCGTCCACGAAGCCAAGGTCCCAAGTACAGCCGCCGCCGTCGCTGCAAAGGACGTGGCCGCCGTAGTACTTCGGTTCCCGACCCGTGTCACGGAAGCCGGGCGGGTGGCGCCGCCGAGTGGTGGCGCCGCCGAGTGGTGGCGCCGCCGAGTGGTTCGCGGCGATCAGGAGGCGGCCGGTGTGCAGGCCCCGGGTGAGGGCGATCGCATGGCCGGGGCCGGTCGCGTACCAGCGCCAGGACGGGCGTTTCACCACTACCGTCGCCAGCCCGCCGTACGCGCACCAGGCCCACGCCGCGTCACCTCGACATAACGAACCGCTGCCCCACCAGGTCACGAGACGAACCCAGCCCCCAGCGGCACCGAACACCGGCCCGTCCCAGACCCAAGCCCGCCGGCCGCCCCGACCCCAAAACCGGGCGGCTCCCCCAAGCACCGCCGCATACCAACGATCACCGAAAACACACCACGCACAGCACAGATGACACGACCCGATCACCACGGCCAGCTACCTGACAAACCAGCAGATCACAACCCCACCCCAGGACCAACACCCATGATCGATAGGGCCGCTGAGACACCAGTACGAACCGGCCACAGCCACACACCAAACTGATCACCCCACGCCAGAACACCCACCCTTAGACCAAAAACACCACTCCGGGACACCGCACTCGTCGAACTGGGAGTCGAATGGGAGGCGTGATCAGGGGCAGTTGCGGTGTTCGGTCCTGTGCTGCATCCAGACGGCCACGTCGCACACCCGCAGCACGGTGACCGCCGCCGGCGCCACGGGACTCCTCTACGCCTTCGCCACCGGCAACGTCCAGCCCGTCTACGTGTGGCCCTGCGTCGCGCTCACCGGACTCGGCATGCTCTACGACCTCGGCCGCCGAGCCCTCGACCACCACCAGCACCGCTGACCAGACCGCCGGGGCTCAACGTCACGTACGAGTCCCGGCCCCCAGCACCCCCCGGCCCGAGACAGCATCCCGATTCCGCCCGCCCTGGCCGGGGGCGGCAGCCCGCGGGTGGACCAGGACGGCCGAGCCGTCACTCCTTTCGGTTGCGCACCGCGAGCACGGCACCCGCGAGCGCGGCGATCCCGCCGCCGATCATGGGCACGACCTGCATCGACGCCTTGTGGTCCACGGCGTAGAACCCCAGCCAGACGAAGGCCACACCGAACCCCACCACGATCGCGTGCCCAAGCAGCCGGAACCCGTACCCCGCCCACTGGTCGAGGCGCTCACGGCGCAGCTGGCGCTCGACGAGGTCCCGCCGCCACGCGAGGTGGTCCGGGTCGATCTCCTGCCACTTGCGCGCCTCGTCGGCCGCGGGAAAGGACGGCACCATCGAGGCGGACACCTCGACGGGCGGTGTCTCCTGGTCAGACATCACTCGTCCCCCTGCCCCCGCCCGGCGATGCAGCCGCCACCCGCCGGTCGACCGTCAGCAGTGCCTCGTCCACGGCCCGTTCGGCGGCAGCACGACGCCGCTCCCGCTCCTCGCCGGTCCACGGCGCGGGTGGCGCAAGCAACCGCACGCACCCCCGCCATAAGGGAACCTCGGGTGAGTTCCGCCGCGCGAGGGCCGCGCGCGCTTGTACAGCAAGGATGCAGACCCCGACGACGAGAACCGCCCAAGGCAGCAGGGGCATGAAGAAGGCCGAGACGTCGGCTGCGCTGACGTGAGCCCGCGTCAAGGCCAGTGCCACCGCGAGGACCGCCGCGAGCCCCCACCCGGCCGCGCCGACGGCGTAGCCGGCTGTCGCCCTGCCCGACACCACGGTGGCGGCTGATCCGGTCCCGGTGGTGTCGGCATCCGCGTACGGCTCAGGTCTGGCCCCTCCGACCTCTCCGAGCATCCGCCATGCCCCGGCCACCGTCAGCCGCCTCTCGGGGTCCTTGACCAGGAGCCCCTCGATGAGCCGTTCGAGCCCACCGATGTCGCCCAGTGGCGGCGGCTCGTCCAGCGCCACGGCCGAGAGGGTTGCCACGACGCTGTCCCGGTGGAAGGGCGCGTGCCCCGCGACGAGGTGGTAGAGCGTCGCCCCCAGCGAGAACAGGTCATTGCTCGGTCGCCGGGGTCTGCCGTGCAGGAGCTCGGGGGCGATGTAGTCCGCCGCGTCGACGCTTTCCACGCCCTCCCGGGTGGTCTCGGAGTCCGCCCGTGCCAGTGCACCTGTTCCGGGAAGCAGGACCCAATGGGACTGGTCTAAGCGGATGTTGGCGGGCCGTACATCTCCGTGGACGAGCCCGGCCTCGTGCATCGCTTCCAGCGCGGCAAGCAGTTCCATCGCCACCTCCCGCGCCGGCTCGACGGACATCCAGCCGCGCTCGGCCAGGTGGTCGGCGAGGGACGGGCCGGCGACAAAGGGCACGATGGCCCACACCACACCGTCTGCCTCCACGACGTCATGCACGAGGATGACGTTGGGATGGACCGACGGCCTTCTTGCAGCCGCGCGGAGGGACCGCGCCACCCGGTCCGTCCCCGCCGCATCCGCCTCCCCCACTTCCTCGACCGTTACCTCCACGTGCCGGAACGCGTCGTATGCCGTCCACACGCGCCTGTACCTGCCGGATCCCACCTGGCTCTGGATCCGATAGCGCCCACCGAGCACCCGCCCCGGCTCCATCCTCTGCACCACGGCCCCCTTCCGTACGGCTGAAAGCGCCGTACCCACCGTCCCGCGCCAGCAAGCCCCCGCCGCCGACTTCACCGTCTCCGGTACGAAGGGTGAGCACGGCGCAGCACTCAACTGGCGCCGAAGCTGGTGAATCCCGAGCGCCGCAGCGCGTGCACATGCCATTATGGTCGGCTGGCCTGCGCACGGAGCAGGCCCAGGAAGGGCGTGGCATGGGCACCTCCACCAAGTACCCGCTCTGGTCTGTCGCCACGGTCACCGCAGTTGCCGACGTGCTCGCCGCCACCGACGACGGCCTCACGGGCCGGGAGATCGGTCACCTGCTGGCCCAGACAGGCGTTGCGGACGCCGAGGGGGCGAACAAGCGCGAGCGGCTGGCCCGTGCGCTGGTGATCCGGCAGGCACATGACCAGGCGTCGAACTGCGTGATCAGGTTCATCAGCGAGGCGATGGCCCCCGTGCGCTACGCGCAGCAGCCCGAGGTGTTCTCCCGGCGCCGCGACGACCTCAACGAGGTCCTGGTCCACGTCGGCCTGCGGGTCAACGAGCAAGGCAAGGTGGCCAACGGACCGGCCGCGAGCACCCTGGGCCAGGCGGCCCGGCACGCCAACTCCCTGCGGGCGGAGCTGCACCGCCGGGGAACACACCCGCAGGTCCTTGCGTACTGTACCCGGGAGATCCTGGCGAAGAACGCCTTCCACGCCAGCCTGGAGGCCGCCAAGTCCGTCTTCGACCGGCTCAGGCAACTCACCGGCGAGCAGCTCGACGGCTCCCAGCTCATCGACGCCGTCCTCATGCCCGGCTCCACCGGCACACCGCGGGTGGCCATCAACACCGGCACGACGCCGACCGAGACCGGTGAGCAGAAGGGCTTCGCGATGCTGATCAAGGGGGTGGGCAGCATGTACCGCAATCCCACGGCACACGATCCTCGGCTGAAGCGGCCCGTCACCGACGAGGAGCTGCTGGAGTTGCTGACCACCTTGTCGATGGTCCACCGCCGTCTCGACCAAGCCCGCGTGCAGCCCTGACCGACGACGGCCCACTGATCGTGGGCGGTCGAGGACCGCGACAGGTCACGAGCGGCGGTGCTCGCGCCAGGAGCGGCACAGCGCGCTGAACTCCTGCTGGCGCTCGGTCAGGAGGTCCTCGGGGCGCTGCAGGTGGCAGTCGAGCATGTGCACGCCGTCCTGGAAGGGCTCGAAGCCGATGGTGGACCACAGGCGGCCGAGCTTGGCGGCCGCCTCGCGGTGCTGTCCCTCGGTCATCTCGCGGCCGTCGGCCGATCCCGGCTCGCACGCAACGGCGGTACAGCCCTCAGACAGCCGGCGGATGGCCGCACCGGCCAGGACCGGGCCCAGGCCGAAACCGCGCCAGGCGGGCTCGAGGATGACCCGGTCCATGACCAGCAGGTCACCGACCGGGTGCGCGAGCGCGTCCTCGAAGTCGCCGGCGAACTCGCCCCGGCCGACGTCCAGCACGGTCTCGCCGATGCGGGAGACGTCGCCGGTGTAGGCGTCCATGGCCTCGAAGGGGTCGTCGGGGCCGAACATGCGCACGCGCACGAAGGACATGCGGCCCACCGCCACGTCCTCGATGGCGTCCAGCGTCTCCTGGTCGGCGTCGCCGTGGGCGGCCAGGTCCTCGGCCAAAATGTCTGCGTCGATCCGCGCGCTGACCGTCCAGACCTCCAGTGTGTCGTCGAACTCGAATGCCTGGAGGGGGTGTTCGTGGCGGTAGGCGAGGCTGATCAGAGACGGGTCGGCAGGCAGCCGGGACAGATCAAGGGAGGCAGTCGTCACCGCCCCAACGTAGCGGCCGCCGCTGCCGGCGCGCAGGCCAAGGCGGCAGCGCCTGGCTCCCGGGGCTCGGGATCACCCGCGTGTGGGCCAGCCGGGTGAATACCCCGGTCCGGAAGAACCCGGCCGGCATCGCGGGGCGTCATGCCGTGCGTGGAAGCGATCAACGAGGTACACGTGTCCCAGCCGGGCCTGGTCGTGGTCGACATCGCCGCCGCCGACGACCGGACCGCCTTCGCCTTCCAGGCAGCCCTCGCCTCGACGTGGGCGACCACCGCAGTGGAACGCACCACCCGGGACGTGGGGCAGCCCGGAGTACGGCTGCGCTGCTACCTGGACAAGCGCCAGTGCCCCGGCACATGAACCAGGAGCCTGCTGGATGACGGTCGGCATCGTCGACCCGGGGCGGCAGCCTGCGACGTTCAGGCACGTGTGGCAAGGAGTTGGGCTCAGCCGGGGAGGTGGCCTGCTGGCGCATGGCGGTCAGGTCAGGAGCGTGGCGAAGGCACTGGCCACGGTGGCGGTGAGGGTGATGACCGCGGCGAAGGTGACGGCAGCACGGGTGAGAGCGGCCAGGTAGGTGGCGCCGTCCATGCGGGCGAGCTTGCCCGCGCCGGCGGCGGCCAGCAGCGCGACGACGATCACGAGTGCGGTGGCCAGGAGGACGACGGCGACGGTCACGGCAGACTCCCTTTACACGAGGGGGTGTTGACGCGGACGAAGGTCGTGGAAGTGGTGTGCGCCGGGGTTCGCCGGGACGAAGATGAACACCGGCGAACACATCACAGCCCGGGGGCGAGTACGTGCACGACGAACAGCACGGCGACAGTGCGGCACTCACCGACCTGCGCAGACGGCTGGATGCCGGACTGGCCCGCATGCGGCTGAACAAGAAGGATCTGGCCGGCCGGGCGGGACTGGGGCGTACGACCGTGTCGGAGGCCTTCCAGACCGATGGGCCGCTGCCGTCGGCAGAGACGGTGGCGGCGCTGGCCCGCGCGCTGAGGCTGCCGGTCGGCGAATTACTGGAGCTGCAGCGGGATGCGGCCGGGGGCGGTGAGCGACCGGGGCCCGGCAGGTCGATCGGCGAGTGGGAGCCGCACGATCTGGAGGTCCATCCGGCCGCGCACAGCGTGGTCGTTGACGGCTCGGATGCGCCCGGGACGCGGGCACTTCCCGGGTACGTGCGGCGCGAGCATGACCGGGTGCTGGCCGAGGCGGTGTCGGATGTGGCGGCCGGCCGCAGCCGGATCGTGGTCCTCGTGGGCACCTCGTCGACCGGGAAGACCCGGGCGTGCTGGGAGGCCGTGCAGCCGCTCGCGGAGAAGGGATGGCGGCTGTGGCATCCCTTCGACCCGATCCGGGCCGACGCCGCGCTGGAGGACCTGCACCGCGTCGGGCCGCGCACCGTGGTGTGGCTGAACGAGGCCCAGCACTACCTCGGGAACCGGGCGGACGGTGAGCGTATCGCGGCGGCCGTGCACCACCTGCTGGTCAGCCCGGAGCGCGGGCCGGTCCTCGTGCTGGGCACGCTCTGGCCCGAATACGCCCGCCAGTACACGGCCCTCCCCGCCCCGGGCGGGAGCGATCCGCACAGCCGGGTACGGGAACTGCTTTCCGGCTGCACACTGCGCATCCCGGATTCCTTCGACGCGCCGGCCCTGGCTGCGGCGGCTGCCCTCGCCGAGGCGGGTGACCGGCTGCTGGCCGACGCCCTCACGCGCGCCCGCGCCGATGGGCGGGTCACCCAGGACCTGGCCGGTGCCCCCGAACTCCTCAAGCGCTACCAGTACGCAAGTTCGCCAGCCAAAGCGCTGCTGGAAGCGGCGATGGACGCGCGCCGCCTCGGCGTCGGCCTCCATCTCCCGCAAGCCTTCCTCACCGACGCCGCCACCGACTACCTCAGCCAGACCGACTACGACCAGCTCACCGACAACTGGGCCGAAACCGCCTACGCCGAACTCGCCGAACCGGTCCACGGCAAACAAGCCCCCCTGCGCCGCACCACTCCCCGACCCCCACGACGTCCACCCACCCCCTCCACAGCTGCGGCCCCGCCGTCCCCGCAGCCCGCGGGGCCGGTGTTCCGGCTCGCCGACTACCTCGAACAACACGGCCGCACCACCCGCACCCACTTGTGCCCGCCCTCCTCCTTCTGGCACGCCGCCCACGCCTACCTCACTCACCCCGACGACTTGGACAACCTCATCGAGGCCGCCGACGCCCGGCACCGCCTGCAGTTGGCCCACCACCTCCAACACCGCGCCGCCGACCACGGCAGCACCCGCGCCCTGGTCAGCCTGGCCATGCTGCGGGTGGAGGCCGGGGACCAGCGGGGCGCCGAAACTCTGGCCCGGCAGGCCGCCGACCAGGGCAACAACTACGCCCTGTACCACCTGGCCGAGATCCGTGAGAAGGCCGGGGACCGGGAAGACGCGGAAGCCCTCTACCGGCAGGCTGCCGACCACGGCCACACCGACGCCCTGTACCGCCTGGCCGCGCTTCTTGAGAAGGCCGGGGACCAGCAGGGCGCCGAAACTCTGGCCCGGCAGGCCGCCGACCAGGGCGACGCCTACGCCCTGTACCTCCTGGCCGAGATCCGTGAGAAGGCCGGGGACCGGCAGGGCGCCAAAACCCTCTACCGGCGGGCCGCCGACCACGGCGACACCGACACCCTGTACTGCCTGGCCGTGCTGCGGAGGGTGGCCGGGGACCGGGAAGGCGCGGAAATCTTCTATCGGCAGGCCGCTGACCAGGGCAGCACCTACGCCCTGTACCTCCTGGCCGAAATCCGGGAGGAGGCCGGGGACCAGGAAGACGCCGAAACCCTCTACCGGCGGGCCGCCGAGCACGGCCACACCGACGCCCTGTATCGCCTGGCCATGCGGCGGGAGGAGGCCGGGGACCGGGAAGGCGCTGAAAAGGTGGCCCGGCAGGCTGTCGACCACGGCAACACCGGCGTTCTGTACGGCCTGGCCATGCGGCGGGAGGAGGCCGGGGACCGGGAAGGCGCGGAGAACGTGGCCCGGGAGGCTGTCGACCACGGCAACACCGTTGCCCTGTATGGCCTGGCCGAGATCCGGGAGAAGGCCGGGGACCGGGAAGGCGCCGAAAGCCTCTACCGGCAGGCTGCCGACCACGGCAACACCAGCGTCCTGTACCTCCTGGCCGTACGGCGGGAGGAGGCCGGGGACCGGGAAGGCGCGGAAACCTTATACCGGCAGGCTGCCGACCAGGGCAGCACCAGCGCCCTGTGCCGCCTGGCCAAGATCCGTGAGAAGGCCGGGGACCGGGAAGGCGCCGAAAGCCTCTACCGGCAGGCTGCCGACCAGGGCAGCACCAGCGCCCTGTGCCGCCTGGCCGAGATCCGTGAGAAGGCCGGGGACCCGGAAGACGCGGAAAACCTGGCCCGGCGGGCCACCGACCACGGCAACACCAGCGCCCTGTACCTCCTGGCCATGCGGCGGGAAGAGGCCGGAGACCAGCAGGGCGCGGAAAACCTGGCCCGGCAGGCCGCCGACCACGGCAACACCAGCGCCCTGTACGGCCTGGCCATGCGGCGGGAGGAGGCCGGCGACCGAGACGGCGCCGAAGCCATGGCTCGGCAGGCTGCCGACCACGGCAACACCGACGCCCCGTACCGCCTGGCCGAGATCCGGGAGAAGGCCGGGGACCGGGAAAGCGCGGAAGCCCTCTACCGGCAGGCTGCCGACCACGGCAACACCCGCGCCCTGGTCAACCTGATCGAGATCCGGGAGAAGGCCGGAGACCAGCACGGCGCCGAAACCATGGCTCGGCAGGTCACCGACCGCGGCAGGCCCCAAGCCCATGTCCGCCAGGTGGAGGTAGAGATGATGTTGCAAAGGCTGTGGCCGTATGGCCTGGACCCGGAAGGTACGCCGACCCCCCGATGGCAACCTACGGCGGACGCACCGGTAGGGGGACACAGAAACCCGTGAGAGTCTCCGCACCCCGCTCAGACGCAGCTGGGGGACCGAGAAGCGGTGCCAACGAGGACGACATGGACCGACCCGCCAGGACTCCGGAAACAGATTGCCCAATCGCAGACATCGCCAACATGCCTGAACACGCCCCCGGATAGCCGCCAGGCATGCTGCTGAACTCCCACATGGCTCACATGCCTGATGATCAGCCAGCACCAGAAATATCCTGCGCGGTCGCCGCGCGGGCCCCCGCCGGGCCCTGCGTCGTAGCCTCGTCGTCGCCCCCTTCAGCTGCCTGGAGTGGTCTATGCCGCGCAGCCGATCTGGCGTTCCGCCGGGCGACCACGCTGGAGAGCCACGGATGTTGCCACCGTGTCGGTGACGGCCGGCTTGTCTCCCTTCATGGCCACCACGGGGGTCGTGATGACGCGCTTGACGATGTCCTGGATCTCCACCCGCGCGGGCGCACGGTCGTTGTAGGCGCCCTCCATGAGCACGTCCCAGTACGTCATCCGTGTCCCGCCGCTCTTCAGCCAACGGGAGGCTACCTTCACCTCCTCCAGGGTGGGGCGGGCACGGACCTTCAGCCATGCGCGGATCCAGGGAGCGAGATCACTGCCGCCGATGCCGCAGCCCTCCAGGAAGAGGATGTACTGCCGGAACTCCCGAGGAACCGTGCGCCCCTTGGCGATGGCGTAGGCCGTGCTGCGGGGCAGCAGTCCGTGACCGCCGGCGGCCCTTTCCATGGCGCGGGACGAAGGCCCTCCCGCCCGGCGCCACGCGTCGCGCAGGGCGCCGCTCAGGTCGGCTTCATCGCGGGCGAACTGCGGCTTCGGCAGGACCGTCGACCGGCGAGATCGGCGCCTGGCCTCGGCGACGGCCTCCGCCGCCGCCTTGTGAAGTCGCGCCGAGGCCTGGGCAGCGTCGTAGTCCCTGCTGACCGTCACGCAACCGAGGGCGTACTCGGTCGCCACCGCGGGCGAGGGGAGCGATCTCCCGCTGGCCGCGCGCTTCAGGGTCGCTGCCGAGTAGCTCGTGCGGCAGGCCAGGTCCCGGTAGGTCAGGTGCGCAGCATGCCGCATGGCCCGCAACTGCTCCGCGAACCGGCCCAGCTCGGGCACGGTGTGGTCGACTGGTGCTTCCGGACGCGCGCTTCCCGAGCCGGACGCCAGGGCGTTCAGCAGCCGCAGCAGCCGCAGCAGCCGACGGCCGGTACCGCCGCTGCGGAGGAAGACGGTGAAGAGGAACAGGACGGCCACGCCGGTCAGGCCGGGAGCTGCCAGGAGGACGAGGATGCCGTGGACTGTCATGGGCGTGAACGGGCGCAGTACAACCGCGGCGGTCAGGAAGCCGAGGATGACGAAGGCCTGCGCCATGCCGAAGCGCGTCTGGGCCCCGGAAACGGAGGAGACCGATGCCTCGGGATTCTGGTCCATGTGAGGACCCCTTTTGAATCAGGGGCGGCGGCCCGGAGGCCGCCGCCTGTGCTGGTGAGAGGCGAACTGGGCAGATCGCGGGACGGCTTGGCATTGCGTCCCGGACGCGATCGTGAGTCCGGCTGGCGCCGAGGGGCACGGCCTGTTGGCATACAGTCCGCTGAGATCCCCCCGGAGGCCCGCAAGTCCCTAGGTTTCCAGGGCCGGACGGGCTGCCGGTAATCCCTCTGACATTGGCTCAGATGTCGTCCTTACTCGCTCTTGGCGGCACTGACCTGCGTACTTTTCCCGGCGTCGGGGGGTTGGCTCACGCTCTGTCCCGCTCGTGTCTTGGACGAGGGGGGACATCGGGTTGCACGCTTACGCCACGAACCCGCGACTTTATACAAAAGCGGTTTCGTAGCCCTGCATGGCATCGCTGGTGAGGCTGGACCGGGGTAGATACAACAGGGTCGCGATTGGCACGCGGCCGAACAGATACCGGGCCGGTGGCCGCCGTCTGGCAGCGGCGATCACCGGCCTGACGTTCGAGCAGATCGTGGAGTGGAAGTACGGCCCGACGGTGAACGGAGCCTTCGGGCGTGGCTGCGGTCTGTGCAGGGGCATGCGGAGCCCACCGCCCGATGGGCGGGTGCTGTCCAGCGCCATCTCAACGAGCAGAGCCGAGGCGGCACAGCGCCCGGGGCGGACGGGGGCTACCCGAGCCAGACGATGTCCACGATGTACAGGCGTCCGGCCGGTCGGTTGATCCAGTAGACGGCGGTGAGCCGGCCGACCGAGGCGGACCGGACATCCTCGCCTTCGGGGTCGCGGGCGTTGAAGGGCGGGAACGACCACGGGTCGCGGCCGGCGATGTCCAGGACGTCCCGGAGCATCTCGCGGGCATGGTCGGGCAACTCGCCCGCGGTGCCTGCGGCCTGGGGCGACAGGCGGGCGGGCCAGGGCGGCAGGTCGCTCACGCGCGGGCTCCAAGGACCTGGTCCAGGTCGATACCGTCGGAGTCGTCGCAGCCCCCGGCGACGAACGCGTCGACAGCCGGAGCCAAGGCGAGCCGGGCCCGCCAGGTACGAACGACGTCGTGGACCGGGGCGAGGCTGTAGCTGTGCCGGGCGTCGTCCAGGGCGCGCGCCCAGTCCTGCTCGAACGCGGGCACCCAGGTCTGTGCGCGCCGGTCGGCGCGCAACTCCTGGAGCAGCTGGGCGGCTGCGGCCGGGGCCGGCGCGGCGGGGGCTTCCTCGGGCTGCGCGCTCATCGGGTCCTCCAGAAGGGATGTATCGCCACCGTACGCGCGGGGCGGGGCCGTGGGGACGGACATGAGGTGATCCCTTCCCGGCGAAGCGCCGGTCAACGCTGTGGTGGTGGAACACTGAGGGCTCGGGTCCCCGGCAGCTGCAATGCCGGGGACCCGAGCCGTACAGGGCGGCCAGCCGGGCTGGCGCGGCTTAGCGGGTCAGCGTGCGGGCGACGGCCTGGGGCTCGGCATCGCCGGACAGGGCCTGGGCACCCCCATCACACGATGGGTCCGCAGCCAAGGAACCCCCGATGCCTACGACCGCGCCCTCGACGCGATCACCGAAGAACTCACCTCCGCGCCGATGGTCAACTACCGGCACCGCCGCGAACACCTCACCGACTGGGCGATGCCGCCAGACGCATGGCGCAAGATCACCGACCAGCTCGAGCGACAACCCAGCACCCGCTACATCTCCGAGACCCGCGCGCCTCGCCGCCACGGCCTACGTCTGGACCCAAGTCACTTACGGCGAGACCCAATTCGCCCCACAACCGTCTGAATCCCGCAGCAACCCCGAGCTCGACATGGCATGCAGTCAGGACCGGTTCAGCATCGGACAGTGGCTCCGGCAGAACAAAGTGCCTCTCTACCAGCAGATGAAGCCGCTGCTCGACGCCTACGCCGAGCAGCTCAGCCACGGCATCGACATGGAGCGCTCAAACGGCCAACTCGCACGCTCACTGGCCAACTGAAGCGCTCAGTCACACCGCCGTGAACCTGAACCTGCGGGCTTAGGTCTCTACAGGTCGAACTCGACGTGCTCGACGTCGGTGAAGCGGACCTCTTCCAGGCTGCCGGCGCGGCGGCCGCCGTCCTGGAAGTACACGTCCCTGAGCGCTTCGGCGGCGATCTGCTGCAGCTGCTGGTCTGTGGCCCCTTGCTGTTGGGCGTCGAAGAGGCGGGCGGCGTACTGCGGCGGTAGAGCGACGGTCAGGTGGCGGAGGCGGGCGTCGTCGGTGGTACCGATCGGGGCGCTGTAGCCGATCCGGGCGCGGGTGTCGATGACGATGCCGTCGGTGGTCGCCGCCTTCCGGCGGGCCTTGGCGCGGATCTGTGGCTGCCACCGCTTCTTCACCTCGTTCTCCAGGCGGGCGGCGAGGTCGGGGCGGGGCTTTTTGATCTGGTCCTTGACGTACCGTTCGACGGTGCGCTGGGAGATCCGCAGCATCTGGGCGACGGCTCTTGTGCCCTTGAGCTGTTTGACCAGGTAGCGCATCTGCGCGGGCGCGGTCTTGGGTGCCGGGCGGGTGAACGACTTCTGCACCGCGGCGTCCAGGCCGTTGCCGAACAGGCTCATCGCCCTCTCCTACTCTCCGTTGTCGACGTCGGTGACGGTGCCGTCCTTGATGTACCGGGCGAGGTTGAGTTCCGGGGCGTTGAACCGGTCGCGGACCTCTTCGCCCCACAGGACGCTCTGGGTGCCTTCGTGCTTGACCAGGCCCGGGTTGACGCCGAGCTTGAAGCCGCCCGGCAGCGGCTTGCCGTCCCGGTAGGGCAGGAAGTCCAGCGGGCTGGTGCCGCCGGCCGCGTACACGACGCAGTCGGACAGGATCGCAACCGGGTACTGCCCGGTGAACGCCGCGTGCTTGACGATCTTCCGGTGCAGGTTGATCCGTGTGCGGGAGATGACCGCGGCGCGGATGTCCGGCCGCCAGGTCGGGCGGGACAGCGCCCGCCACGGCTCGCCCGGCCGCCAGCCCTCACCCCGGGGACGCTCGCGCAGCTTGCCCAGCCCGCCCTTGACCGTCGCCTTGACCGCCGAGACGACGATCGCCAGCTCCGGGTCGCGTTCCTTGCAGCCGTCCATCGCCGCCAGGAAGTCGGCCGGCGGCAGGTCCGCGTCGACGCCGAGGTCGGCCATCGTGGCGAGGTAGGCGTCGCGCAGCCGGTTGTACCAGCCGTCCAGGTAGCGGCCGTTGTCATACCGCACGTAGGCCTCGATCGGACGCACGTCGTAGCCCAACTCCACCGCGTACGCCACGGTCGGTGTCGCGTACCAGGCCAGCCCCTCCGGGCGCTCGCCGTTCGGCGTGAACGGGCTGGGCAGCAGAATTGCGTCCAGCTCCGCCCACGTGTCCTTGCCGAGTTTCACCCTCGACAGGTCGATGTGGGACAGGTCCACCAGCCATGAGCCGGGCAGCTTCGCATCGAACACCGGCGCCTTGACGTGCGTCGGCTCGCCGAGACCGACGACCAGGCCGTTGGCGCCGGCGGCGAAGGCCATGTTCACGTCGATGCCGACCAGGAACCGATTCATGCACTCGGCGTCGGTGAGCGGCCGCGCCCAGTCGTACGCCTCCTCGAACAGCTTCTCGTCGGGGCCGCGGACGTGGAAGCGTGGCAGGTCCGCCAGGAGCGGGTGCCCGTCCGGGGCCTCGCAGGGCGCGCAGTTGACCGGGTCCTTGCCCAGGCTGCCGGGGTTGGGCTCGGAAGTCCGCTTGCCGTCGGCGTCGGGCTCGGAGGCGCGGGTCGGCGGGTGCAGGGCGGTCATCAGCTCCAGACCCGTGACAGCCGTGGAACCGCGCGGCGTCATCACCCGGGACGCGTATACGCCCAGAATCCGGGCAAGTTCCGCCGGTGGCAGCTGGGCGGCTTCTCCCCAGTGGCGGGAGTCGAGCGCGTGCCAGGACGGGATGCACAGCTGGACGCAGGCCCGCTCCGAGCCCTGCGCCGGACGGTAGATACGCGCCCACGGCCCGAACCCGCGCTTCGTCAGCTTCCACTCCGCGCGGACCAACTGCTTGATGACCTTGTGACCCTCCGGCAGCCGCCCGGCCAGACGCTCCTCATCGGTGAGGGCGACCGGCAGGCCGAAGCGCTCCAGCGCCGCTTCGGTGAGCACGAGCAGCGGGTCGGCGTCCTTGCCCGGCCCGGACAGCTTCGGCTGCCCGAGCTTCGCCTCCTTCAGGGTCCAGTCCACCAGGGCGGGGATGGACTTGGCGGGCACGTCCAGGACCAGGCCGCCCGTGCAGTACGCCACGATCTGGCCGTCGTCTTCGACGTCGACGACCGCCAGCGGACCATTCGCGAACCGCGGATCAACAGCAGCCTTGGCCGCCGTACCTGCCGCAGCAGCTTTCGGTGCAGCTGGGCGACGAGAGATCGGTCCGCGCCGTGGTGTCGACTTCGTGTCCGTAAAACGCTCGGGGCGAACGGTCGCAGTGGCGGCAGAGGGCTGCGCAGGACCCGGTGCCGGTGGCGCGGAAGCCGGTACGGGCGACGCCAGCGGCGGCGGAGCGGGATAGCGCTGGGCGAGGCCCTTGAGGAGGTGCCAGTAGGCCTGGAGCCGTTCGGGTTTCGGTTCGGCGCGGCCGTCCTCCCAGGCCTGGATGCTGGGCAGGCGCACACCGAGAGCCTGGGCGACGGCGGCCTGGGTCAGGCCGGCTGCCTCACGCAGGCGCACGCGTTCGGCCGGCGGAGGCAGCACGAGGCCGCCGTCGACAGCGGCGAGGAGCGCGTCGACAGCGGCGAGCGGGTCAGAGGACTGGTTGCTCATGGAAGGCTCTCTCATGCCCGCTGTCACCGGATGCCCTGGCGGATCTCTTCGAGTCGGGTCACCAGCCGCTGATAGCGCTGCGAGGCGGCCTGGGACGAGTTCAGGCCCTGATGGCGGGCGATCTGCCGCCAATCCATGGCGCGGCGCCGCGCCTCGAGAACGACCTGCTTCTCGAGGCGGTCGAGTTGCTCGCGCATGTCATCGAAGAGGCTGAGGGCTGCGCCGACCTCGTCCGCCGTGACCGATGCTTCTCCCCCGTCGTTGTCACGGTCACCGGCGGCCGCCAGGAGCAGACGTGACACCAGCAGGGCATCCTGCTGCAGGCCCTGCGCCGCCGCCACAGCCTGTACGGGCGGCTCCCCCAACGCGGACAGACGGTCACGGGCCTGCTGACGAGTATCGAATGCCATACCGACACCCTACTCCACGAAGCAAACTAAACAATGTTTTGTTGTTTCATTGGTGCGCGGGTCGCGCGGGCCGTTGGTACCGGGCGGCAGGGCCGTCACCGTGGGACCTGACGATGTACTCGACTCCGCGGCGCCTGTCGTGCGGGCGGGTGCAGCGCCCGCACGCCGACGGGTGGCGATGATGCGGTGAACGAAGTGGCACAGCAAATGCGCCAGATCCACCAATGACACGACCACGCAGCCCCCAGTGACACCCACACACAGCCCACCAGCAGCTCCCTTCTCGTCTGCGGTCGGCCTCGGCTGTCCGCACACCGTTGGAGCTTTGGAGCTTTGGAGCTTTCCTATGACAGCCGTCCTGGCATCCGAATCCGCCGTCCCGCGCGACTTCTTCTGCGAGCACGCACACAGCAAGAGCCGGGTCCTCGTCCTGCTGGCACACAAGAGCGGACCCAACTGTCTCTGCAGGCCGTGCTGACCTGTCGTGACGCCCTGTTGGCTCAGCACGCTGCAGTTCTGCTCGCCCTCGCCGCTCACAACGGCGCCCTCACCCGGCATCAGCAGGAAACCGCCCACAAGATCACCACATCACTGCCGGAGGCTCCCGCCGCCTCCTTCCGGCAGGCCCTGGAACGAGCCTGTGCTGGGGCGTGGCCCATCAACCTGTCGACGCTGTTCACCTGGCTGGCCGACGATCCGCTCGACTGGCTGGAAGAGGGCGACCGGGAGGGAACACTGCCCGTTTCCGCCACCCGCACGCCGGACAACGCTCGCCTGGCCGACCTGCCCGGCCCGGTGGTCAGGGTGGTGCAGTTGCGTGAGTTCCACGTGTACGACCAGGCCAGGGCGCTCGCTGCCGCAACTGCCGGCGGCGGGGAACCGCTGCCGGAGGAAGAGCTGGACGAGGACGATCCGGACGACCTGATCGGTGCCGTCATGTTCGCTGCGGAAGGGACCGGCGAGCTGCCAGGTATGGACTGCCTGACCGACGCGCAGGAGGGCCCGCACGCGGCGCTGCCCTCGCATCGTGACGACTACGACTTCGATGCCTGCTCGGACCTGTTCTTCCAGGACCATGACGTGCTGTGGCTGTACGACAGCGAGTACAGCTCCGATGAAGCGGACAACACCAGCGCCTCCCTCATGCCTCCCGCCCTGCATCCGAGCAACTGGTTCGAGGACTTCGGCAACGTCCCTCAACGCTCGCCCGAGCGCGGACACCGCCGCTGAGCCGCAGTCGTCGTCTCACCGACAGCCCCGAACCGCACCCGGGGCGTATCCCTTCTCATGCCCAGCCCCTACGGCCGGCAGGGTTGTTCTGTAACAGAGAGCACCTTCTATGAACGTGAGCACGCAGTCCGTGTGGGCTGAAAAGAGAACGGCATCGTCCAGGCCTGCCTGATCCGGCAGATCCTCATCCTGGCCGACCGCGCCTACCAGGGCGCCGGCGCCACCGTCCGCACCCCCTACTACCACCACAGCGAATAGCCCGCGCACTACCAGCAGTTCAACCGCGACCACGCCCGACTGCGACCCCCCGGCGAACGAGCCTTCGCCCGACTCAAGTCCTGGCGCATCATGCGACGAGCACGCTGCTCCACCCGCCGCATCAGCCGCACCGTCCAAGCCATCCACGTACTACTGACCTGCGACCATTCAGGATGAAAGAGGTTCACTGAACCAAACCGGAACATCGCACGGGGAAGCGGCGTGATAACGTTTGTATACAAGCTGTATGCGATGTCTGGGGGTTGCCGTGCCGTCCGGTCGGGAAAGGGCGTACGCGTATCTCAAGGACACGGTGCTGACGGATCCCGAGATGCAGGGGGTCTTCCTGTCGGAGCAGGAACTCGCCGACCGGATCGGTGTCTCCCGTACACCGATCCGGGAGGCTCTGCTGCAGCTCGCGGCCGAGGACCTGGTCGAGCTCGTGCCCAAGCGCGGCGCCCGGGTGGCGCCGTTGGCGGGGCGGGAGATCCGGGAGCTGATGGAGTTGCGGGGCATCGTCGAGCGGTACGCCGCCCAGCAGCTCGTCTCCCGGGGAGGAGCGCCGGTCGCGGAGCTGCGGTGCCTGCTGGAACGGCAGCGCGAACTCACCGGGGAGGACCAGGCCCGGGAGTTCATCGCCGTGGACCACCAGTTCCACTCGGCGCTGGTGTCCGCCGTCGGCAACACTCTCCTGGATCGGCACTACGACGGTCTGCGAAGCCGTCAGGTTCGCGCCGGAGTGGTGGCCCTCTTCAACCGGCAGGGGCGTCAGGAAGCCGTGCTGGAAGAACACGGGGCCATCCTGGACGCCCTGGCCGCCGGTGACGCCGAGGCGGCGTGTGCCGCCATCGACCACCATCTGGGGTCGACGCTCAAGGTACTGCTCGCGGGCTAGACGCTCCGGCGGCTGGACCCGCATGGTGGAACGGCCGGACCACCTGTGCATCAGATCTTCCCCGGCGCTTGGGCCACTCCGGCGACGCCTTCGTGGGCCGGCCGGCCGCCGTACCGGG
Source organism: Streptomyces sp. NPDC044064 (assembly GCF_056434245.1). Classification (NCBI taxonomy): domain Bacteria; kingdom Bacillati; phylum Actinomycetota; class Actinomycetes; order Kitasatosporales; family Streptomycetaceae; genus Streptomyces; species Streptomyces sp. NPDC044064. The sequence goes on along the minus strand of NZ_JBWKFN010000038.1, from coordinate 73,642 downwards.
GTCGCGTCTGCCTCGGTCCGTCGATCACTGCCTGCCGGGGTCAGGGTAGGTGATCACCAGCATGGTGACACCGTCCTGCGACGTCCAGGGGCCGTGCGGCATCCCGGGAGGGCGGCACGCATACATGCCCGCGGTGAAGGTCCGGCCCAGTGTCAGGTCGTGCAGCGTTCCCTCGACGAGGTAGACCTCCTCCCAGAAGCCGTGGTGTACCACGCCCTGTGCCGAGGTGTCGGTGCCCGGAGCCCAGCGGACGAGCGCGGTACGGCACCCGCGCCCGGGGTCATCGGCCAGGACCCGCTCCTCGACGCCCGGGCCGGCGCCGACTGGGGTGCTCCACGGTCCGCCGGGGAGGTGGAACTCCAGCTCGGGCTTGCTCACCGCCACACCTCCGGACGCCGGTTGGCCAGCACGGAGGTCTTCTGCCGGACCGCGGTGACCTCGTCGATGTCCAGGTCGGCCAGTAGCAGTTCGGGCTCGGCACCGAGGGAGTTGCGGACCGTGCCGTCGGGTCCGACGACCTGGCTGTGCCCGATGCCCGTCGGCAAGGGGCCCGCCGGAGTACCCGGGCAGGCCTGGTCGACGGCGGCGACCCATACGGTGGCGTCCAGTGCACGGGCCCGCACCAGCAGCTCCCATTGCGCGAGCTTGCCGGGCCCGGCGCCCCAGGAGGCGGCCAGCAGCGTGCCGACGGCTCCGGCGTCGGCGTGGGCCCGGAACAGTTCCGGGAAGCGCACGTCATAGCAGGTGGCGAGGCCCAGCCGGGTGCCGTCCACGTCGATCACCGTCGGGGTGGAGCCCGGGGCGACGGTCTCGGACTCGCGGTAGCCGAAGGCGTCGTACAGATGGATCTTGTCGTACGACGCCTCGACACCGGCCCCGGTGGCCAGCAGGGTGTTCGCCACCCTGCCGCCGGGAGCCGGGGTGAACATGCCAGCTACGACCACCGTGGAGGTGGCCCGGGCGATCTGCCGTACCCCGTCGGCCCAGGGACCGTCCAGGGGCTCGGCTACCGGGGCCAGCGGGGTGCCGAAACAGGCCATCGACGCCTCCGGGAAGACTACGACGCGGGCTCCAGCGTCCGCTGCGCGCTGGGTCCATTCCTCGATGAGCCGGAGGTTCTTCTCAGGATCGGGACCGGTGATGAGCTGGCTCAGGGCGATCCGCACGGTGCGGTTCCTCCTCTGCGGGACGGGGTCGGGGGAATTCACAGGGAAACGGACGGGGGGAGGACGCCGATCAGGAAGGGGGCCGCGCCGCTGAGGACCAGCGTGGCCATCAGCACCTTCTTGCGGCCGATCACATCACCGAGGCGACCGAAGACGACCCCGCCGAGCGGACGCGATACATAGCCGACCGCATAGCTGGAGAACGCCAGGAGCGCTGCGGTGAGCGGGTCCTCCGAGGGAAAGAACAGCATGCCGAAGACCAGGGCGGCCGCCGCGGAGTAGACGGCGAAGTCGTACCACTCCAAGGTCGTGCCGGTCAGGCTCGCGGCGAAGGCCCGGCCGACACCGGAGTGCCTGTCGTACGCCCTCGCGTCGCCGTTCGAGGTGTCGTGCATGGTTCTCATCCTTGCTCGGGGACATCGACCCTCTGGCATACTTCTTGTATACAGGTCGTATGCGCAAGTCCTGCGCGAGAACTCGACCACGGAGAATGCCGGCCGTGGTCCCTCACCCGATCTGCGGGAGTGCCCTCATGGCCGTACTGACCTTCGAACTGCCCGACGGATCGACGCGCGAGGTCGACGTCGTCCAGGTCCTCAACGCCGGGTACGCCGGACGCAGTCAGGAGGACGTCGCCGCGCACGTCGCAGAGCTCGCCGAGTTGGGCGTGCCCGGCCCGTCCGTGACGCCGGCCCTCTACCCCGTCTCCCCATATCTGGCCCAACAGACCGACCGCGTCCTGGCACAGCACGCGCGCACCTCCGGGGAGGCGGAGTGGGCGCTCGTGGTGGCGGACGGCGGGGAGCTCCTGCTGACGGCCGCCTGCGACCACACCGACCGTGACCTCGAGGTGCACGGCGTGGCCTGGAGCAAGAACGCCGGCCCCGATGTCCTCGCCCGGCGCGCCTGGCTCCTGGCCGACGTCGAGTCCCGCATCGACGAACTCACCCTGCGGGCCTGGGTCACGCACGGCGACCAGCGGACCGAGATCCAGCGCGGCACCCTCGCCGAACTCCTCACCCCCGCGTACTGGGTCGACGTCCTGCGCTCACGCGGCGCGCTCACACCCGGCACCGTCCTGATCTCCGGCACCATCCCCATGGCCCCTGGCGTCGACCAGTTCGCAGGCGGCTGGAGCGTGGAACTGGGGGACCCCGCCACCGGGGACACCATCCGCCTCAACTACGACGTCCAGCCGATGCCGGCTCCCATCGGCTGACACGACCGCTCGCCTGTCAGGCAGAGAGACATCTCACGTGCCCAAGAAGTCAAGCCGCGACCGCGAGATCGGCTGAGGAGGAGGTGAAGGCCTGTTGCTCGTCGAAGGGCTGCCGCGTATGGAGGCAGTGGTAGAGCTGGCCGATCACGCGATTGAACAGATGCCGCTGGTCCCGGGCAGCGAATGCCGGGCCAAGCCCTCGAACGCACTGCAAACCGCCGTCTTGGCCCGCCTGCGGTGCGTCCCTACGCTCAAGGCCCGTGACGACCATGGTGGCCACCCCGCCACCGCTTGGGCAGGTCCCGACTGTCCGCACCAGTCCGCAGCCCGCCCAAGGCCCGCACGTGACACCGGACCGGGGCGTGTGCCGGTCACAGCAGTGCGAGTCTGTCCGCACCACGGTGCGGACAGCGAAACGGCCACGACGGTGTGGAGGCAGCAATGGCACAAGCCGAAGAGGCGAATTACGCCGCAGAACTGCGGCGACTGCGGGACAAACTGACGCTGCGTGAACTCGCGCGCCGGGCCGCGTGCAGCAAGAGCATCATCAGCGATCTCGAACACAAACGCAGATCACCGACGCCCCCTATCGCGCACGCCCTGCACAAAGCCCTCGGGGCAGACGGCACACTGGTCTCCTTAGCCGACGCCCAACGACAGCGCTCGAGCCGGGAGATGGCCGAAGCGGCCCAGGACGCAGCTGCGGACGATCTCCTGCGGCAATGGTGGGACGACGACGTGTGGCGCAGAGACTTCCTCAAGGGCGCGGGCGCTGCCGGCGCCCTGCTGGCCACCGGCCTGGGCACAGGCAGCACCGCCATGGGCGGCCATGACCTGATGGACGCCCACACCCCTTTGCGGGCAGCCCACGGCCGTCTGGACAACCTGCGCGGAGCGTCCGCCGTCAACGCGCAGGCCGTCGACCATCACCGGCAGATCCTCGCCTGGCACGCCACCGCGACCACCACCGTCGAGCGGGAGTGCTGTCGCGGCACGGATGTTCTCGGGAAAGCCCTGGGAGCCCCAACCGCCGCGTACCCAGCCCTGCTCCGGCGGTTCGGGTCGCTCGTTCACCTACCCCTGCGTGGACGCGGGGCTCATCTGCGACCCCTCCGACCTCCTACTCGCCAGGTCGGCGGTTCGGGCAGTGGCTCAACCCGCGTGGCGACGGAACGCTGCCAGGAATCGCCGACCGCGTCCCGGCACACCAGGTTGAGCTGAATGTTCGTGCCGCGCGTATGGTAGTCCAGATCAACGTAGACGTCGTGAGTGCCACCGGCGGCCATGGGACCGATGTCGATGCGCTGCTCACGGCCGTAGTCCGAGTTTCTGTCGGGGTCATACGCGCCGCGCATGCCATCCACGCCGGTGCCGGTCGCGCTGACAGTGACCGAGCTGAGCGGCGGCCCGGAGACCTGCTTGACCACCAGCTTCCCGCGCGGCACGTTCACGTCGGACTCGTCGGTGTGGGCCGCTTCAATCTCGAACTGCGGTCCGCGGGCCTCGAAGCGGTCCGCTTCTTCGCCCTCGATCTGCCGGAGCAACAGGACAACCTGCTGCTCGGCAGACTCGGCGGCGCCCTTGGCGATGTGCGCCTGTCTTGCGGCGTAGACCGTGGCGATCGCGCTCACCCCGGCCGCGACGATCGCGGTGATCAGCTCCCCGTCCACAATTCCTCTTCCTGTCGGTCTACAGCTGCGGCGCCGGCCCGTACGCGCCTGCGGTCGGCTCGGGGCCGTCCTGCTGGGTGAACTCCGCCAGGCGCCATCCCTCTTCCGTCCAGCGCACGGTCAGGGTCGTTCGCCAAGGATGTCGCCGCCATGGCCAACACCCGCGGCGGTCTGCTCATCTACGGAGTCAGCGACGACATCGCGATGGTCGGCATCGAACACCAGCCACGAGTCCCGTGGCACCACGTACTGACCTTGGAGTCCGTTGGAGCCAGCGCGCAGGGCTATCGCCCACGGAGGCGGCGCCACCAGGGCCGGCCGTTGGTTGGAACAACGGGACCTTGTACTGCGCAGGCGGCTGGTGGCGCCGCATCGTCCTGGGTCACGCGGACCGCCAGGAGACCATGTTCAAGGGCAACGACGAGCAGTCCCGAGGAGGCGACCAGCGCGACAGGTTCACGTCGTACCGGGATGGTGACGACCAAGGCTGCGGTGACGGGGTCCCATAGCCGCACGGTCCAGCCGGGACCCCTGGTGGCTAGGAGGGTGCAACCGTGAAAGGTCACAGGACATATCTCGCTCATCGGTTCGTCGTCGGAAAGTGTCACGGCGAGGGCGTGAGCGAGCTGGCCATTGGCTGGGTCCCACAGTCGCACGGTCCGGACGTGATCGCTGGTGGCGAGCAGGACGCGGCCGTCTATGGTCACAGGGCACATCGTGCTGGTGGGAGCATCCTGTGCCAGGGTGAGGACGCGACGTCCGGTGTCCGGGTCCCACAAGGTCACCGGTCGGTCGGAGTGGGTGGTGGCCAGTAGCGAGCGGCCCTGCACGGTGATGGCGCACATGTTGTTCGCTGGGGTCTTGTGCTTGAGCGTGCGGACGCGACGTCCGGTGTCCGGGTCCCACAGGGTCACCGGTCGGTCGGATTGGCGGGTGGCCAGGAGCGAGCGGCCGTCCACGGTCACGGCGCTGATCCCGTTTGCGGCACAGTCGTGTCTGAGCGTGCGGACGCGACGTCTGGTCTCGGGGTCCCACAACGCCACCGGGCGTTGGTACTCGCAGGTGGCGACAAGTGAGCGGCCGTTCACGGTCACGGCGCACAGTTCCAGCAGCGGGCCGTCGAGCTTGAAGAGGGAGGAGATGAGTCTTCCCGTACCTGTCTCGTGCAGCCGCACCTCGCCCTCGGGACCGGTGACGACGGCAAGGAGGTCTTCCCCCTGCACCTTGACCGTATGTAGCGTCCGCACGTACTCAAACTGCCGCGCAGCCTCAGGGCTCGATGCGTACGGATCCCACAGTCGGACATTCTGGTCGTGGTCGCTGGTGGCGAGGAGGCTGCGCCCGTCCACGGTCACGGCGCACAACTCCTTCACGTGGCTGGCGCATTCGAGGGAGTTGACGATCTCCCCGGTGCCGGGGTCCCACAGTTCCACCCCGAAGCCCGCGCTGATCGCGACGAGGGTCCGGCCGGCCACGGTCACCGCCCACAGCGCTTCCACTGAGGAGCGGAGGCCTTGCAGGGAGCGGACAGTGTGCCCGCTCGCCGGGTTCCGCAGTTCGACCGTTTTCTTGGTGCTGATCGCGAGGAGGGGCTGGCCTTGGAGGTTCACCGAGCACAACCCTGTGATTTCGTCGGCGTAGGCAAGCTTTAGAGCGAAGGAGCCAGGCCAGTTGCCGGTGTCCGGGTCCCACAGGCGCAGTTTCTCGTTGCTCGCGAGGGCGACAAGGTCGCGGCCGCCCACAGTAACCGAGCAGAGCGCTCTCACCGGATGGAGAAGGTCGTAGAGGGTCCAAGGGACGCGTCGGCGCACCGTCCCAGTGCCCGGGTCCCAGGCCTGGACGAGGTCAGTGCTGGACGTACCCCTGCTGGCGAGGAGGTGGCGGCCACCCACAGTCACCGGGCACGCGTTCGCTCCCAGTGAGGCATGCTCGATGGTCCGGGTGAGGCGGCCGGTGTCCGGATCCCACATCCGCATGCTCCTGTCGCGATGGATGGAGGCAAAGTGGGTGCGGCCGTCGACGGTCACGGGGAACAGCGCTGTCACCGGGTCGGAGTGTTCAGCGAGGGTGCGGACCATGTCGCCGGTGGCCGGGTCCCACAGGCGCACGGTGCGGTCACCACCGGTGGCGAGGAGGGAACGGCCCTGCATGGTCACCGCGCAGATCGCTCTCACGGTGTCGGTGTGATCTCCCAGGACTGCCTCGTCCGCTTGGGGCGTCGTGGTGGCCCACACGGCGCGGTAGGGCGGGGAACCCCGGTGCTCGCGGTAGACCGAACCGAGGCCTTCCAGCGCCTCGGTCACCGAGAACAGCGCCGTGCGCGCCTCGGGCCCGGAACTGAGTGCTTCGGGCGTACGCCGCAGCAAGCGCATGCGCTTACGCCCTTCGGGGGTCGTGGCATAGGCTGCGGCGGGCACCAGGCGGTGCAGGTCTGCGTGCAGCAGGTACTCATCGTCGGCGAGCAGGCTGTCGATCCGCCCTGCGGCCAGGGCGTGGCCCGGGAGCGATCGGCGCAGGTAGGCGGGGGCGGAGGACCAGCCGGCCGTGCGGCCCACGGTGATGAAGGCGTCGGTGAGCTCACCCTCGTCGGTGAGCGGAGGATGGGTTTTGGCTCGGACGTGCCGCAGCGTGTCGTTGAGGGCCTGGTGGAACAGGCGGTACACGACGTCATGGTCGTCACTGCTGCTCGTTTCGACCAGGAAGTTGGCTGCCGAGGAATGGGCGAACTCGCGCAGTGCGCGCTCGCTGGGGCCGCGTTCGTACAGAGCGGTGACGGCAGTGCGCCACAGCTCGATCGTCAGTCCCGGGGCCTCCGCGAAGGCCAGGGCGGTCAGCAGGTGCTCGGCGGTGAGGCTCTCCACGGGGGGCAGCAGGCTCAGGTAGACACGCAGCGCCTCGGTCATGGTGGGGACGAACGTGATGTCCTGCGGAGCCACCGGGGATGGGTCGTGCATGCCATGGGCACGGGCGACGAGCCCAGCGACGAGGAAGTTGCCCTCGGACAGTGCCGCGATGCGGGCCGCCAGCGCCTGCGCGGCGCCGTCTGCGGACATGTAGGGGTTGTCGGGTCGCTCGTCCCCGAGGAGCTGGAGCGTGGCCAGCGTGTAAGCGGCGAGGTCCGCTTCCTCGAAGTAGCCGGGGCTGTCCAAATCGACAGTCTTCGCTGCCTGACCGAAGGCGGCCAGCAGGTCGCCGGCGTCGTCCCGGCGCCGTGTGCCGATGACAGCCCGCACCCCGAGATCTGCGCAGCCCTCCGCTAGCGGCAGGACGATCTCGCGGACAATCTGCCGCGCCTCGTCAGGGGTGGCGGTCTCGTCGAGCGCGTCAATGACGACAGTGAAACGCCGCGGCTTTTGGGTGAGCACGGTGCGCAGCGCCCCTGGGAGGTCCTGGACCTGGGCGGGTATCGCTGCTGAGGCAGCTCGGGCGATCTCCTGCGCGACGTCCAGGGCGGTTTTGCCCTTGGCGTGTACCGCACACGCCACCGATCCGAGCGGCGCGCGCACAGCGTCGTCTGTGGGAGGGAGCGCAGCGGCGATACCAGCGTCCGCGGTGGTGACGACCCGGCCCAGCACGGCGGACTTCCCCACGCCGGGGGAGCCGGTCACGATCAGCACGTCGCGCCGCACCATGTCGGCGGTGAGCCAGGTGACAATGTCCGTCAGCGCGGCGCTGCGGCCCCGGAAGCGGAAGCCGCGTTCGGCGTCGTTACTCACTCCCCGGGCCCTGGGCCTCCAGTGCCGCCCCGCTTCGGGGTCGTCGGCGAGCGTCCACCCCCAGGCAGCGAGGGCCTGCTCCCCGGCGGCCTCCACACGCCAGTGGGCGAGCAAGTCGAGCTTCTCGCCGTCCAGGCACTGGACAATCTCGTCGAGCGTCAGGGCCCGTGCGTCGCCCGAAGCGGCATGGGCGTGTCCCACCACCGCGACGACGGCCTGGTGTTCCGGCGACCACACCGGGCCGCCGCTGAAGCCCCGTCGGACAGGCGACGGCGACTGCGTCTCAAGCCGGACCCATCCGTAGCTGAGAGGGTCCCCGACCCGTCCACTCGCCGCGTCGCCGTGGATGCCGTTCGGGAAGCCGAAGGACCACCAGCGGTTCCCCGCCAGTTTCCCGGCTGGCGGACGCCGCAAGCGTGCGCTCATCCCCGCTGGCAGAGGCTCGGCCAGTCGCAGCACCGCAACGTCTTGGTCCTGCCGCTTGCGCACGTCCTCCGGCGGCGTGATCACATCGACGACGCGCACGCGCGGGTAGCGCAGCGCCGTCGCCTTCGGGAACGCCACCCACAACGCCCCTGAGTTCCCCCAACGGTCGCCAACGACGTGCGCGCAGGTGAGCACCCGCTGCGCATCGATGAGGAATCCCGTACCCAAGGGCGTCTGGTCGTGCTCGCTGGCGTGGATGGCGGTCACCCAGGCATCCGAGTCGGGCCTTGGACTGGAGATGCTCACTCGCCGGATTCGTCCTCGGCGCTCGCAGCTCCGGAAGCCCAGGTGAGGGTGATCTCGAAGTTGGCGTCCGTTGCGGCCTTGGCCACCAGCCAGTTGGCGGTGCCGCTCACCTTCACGCCGAACTTCACCTGCACGCTGTCCGGCCCGATCGCCCTGGCCTGTTCCAGCACGGTCCGGGCAGCCTGCACGGCGGGCTGCACCGCCTCACGCACTCGCGCGACGACCTCGCCTGCACTCGCAGGCGACCAGTCGTCTGTCGGCTCGGCCTCGAACCGGACGACCGTGCCGTCCTCCAGCGCGTACCCCACCACCTGAGCCGTCATCGCACCCCGCTCGCCCACAGCGCCCCCTCCGTCGCCCTCAGACTACTGACGCATGATTAGTGACGCAGCCCAATCGCCGTGCCTACGCAGTGCGGTACGCGGCCGGGGCCGCCCGCTTGTGGAGCGTACGGGCCGCGCCGGCCGGTCAAGGGCGCCTGCGGCGACGCTCCGCGCTGCGCTTCGCCCACCCGGGACAGCCCGTCACGACCCTGGAACTGGCCGGCTATCGGGCGGCCCCTCCCCTGCGGCGCCCGTCCGCAGGTCAGGCGGCCTGTGGGTGGGGAGATCCACTGAGCAGGTATGGGGTCACCACCGGGGAGGGGATGGGGAGATTCGAGGCTCTGTCCGCAGTTCCGTGAAAGGCGAGGCCAGCCCTGTGAGCGCGTTTGCTGTCCGAACCCGGCCGGCCTCCGCAGGGGCGCGGCTGCGCTAGAACGCGACAGCCGACAGGTCGGTAGCGACTTCGACGGCCTGGTACCCGTAGGTATCCGCCGCGTCGACGCGCAGCATGAGACAGAATCGATCGAGGGACTCGATCTCCCTAGCGAGCCGCTTGTAGTCGTGCTTGAGTAGGTGCACTGCCGCGCGGTTGGCGATCGCCGACTGCCCCATGATCATGAGGACGGGCTGTGCGGACTGGGGAGGGGTGAACTTCGCGACCAGCGCATGGTCCGTTCGTCCCTGCTTGTGGAGGAAGCGCTGACCGCCGACGGTGAAGTCACCACGTTGATTGACCTTCACACCGGGCAGGTGTCTCGCCAAGTACTCGACGTTGCGTCGGTTCGACCCAAGGCCACCGATGCTGAGTTCGGTGCGATCCCCATTCAGCTCAGGTGCTTCTGCGGCGACGAGGGAGAATGCACACCCTGACTCCTCGGCGAGCATCGCAAGTTCGATGATCGCGTAGACGTCACCGTGCTCGGTGACGGTGGGCATCTGCCAGTGGCTGTTCAGGATGATGACGCACGGTGCACCGGCTCGCAGGCCAAGGAGTGCCTGCTTATGGTGCAGGATGCGAGCGGTGCTCACACGCCTCCAGGCCCAGACGGACCCGCCGCTGACCACGCTCGTGATCAGCCCGATCACGACATTCAGCACTGCATCCGACACGGAGCCCCCGCCCTTGTCGTGGCAACACGATCTGATAGTCGGTGTGTCAGCCTACTGATCAACGACCCCTACGGCGTAGTGATTCGGTGGCTCTAGACTCATCAGCCCCCGCCTTTGCAGCGTCCAACCTGATGAGAATCATGGGCCTGAGAGTGGCTCTGAATGATCACGGATGGGTGAGGATGCGGGCCCGGAGGAGTTCGAACGAGGCCCGGCCGTACATGGCTCGCTTGAGTGTTTTGAACCTATTTACGTGGCCTTCGACGACTCCGGAACTCCACGGGAGGGTGAGCCCGGCGGTGACGGCGTCGAGGTCCTGACGGAGGAAGCCGGCGAAGCCTTGCATTGGCTTGGGCGCGTCCTGTTCGGCCTGGCGGATCCACTCCAGAAGAAGGTATCCGCGCCGGTGTCGGACGAGATCAGCGAACGTGCGGGCGAGGTCGCAGGCCCGGGTGATGTCCGGGCAGGCGAGTCGGACCTGCAGTCGCTTGTCCTGGCTCTCGGTGAGGATCTCGCGGGGCCGCACGATCCATGAGGTGATCTTGCGGGGGCTCGGTATGTCGGCGCGGACCGGTTCGGCGGTGCCCGCGCGCAGAGCGGCGAGGTGTTTGCGGACCACCTGGCGGCTGCCGCTGTAGCCGCGTTCGTGGATCTCTTGGAACAGGCGGGTGCCGCTGGCCTGGCCTTGGGTCTCGGTGAAGCGGGCGTTGAGGTACGCCTTGAACGGTTCCAGGACGCCGTTGGGGCGGCGGTCGCGGGCGGAGGCCAGGAGTTCGTCGAGATCGGTGTCGCGGAAGCGGCGTACGGTCTTGCGGTCGAGGTTCAGGCGGCGGGCGATGGCGCTGATCGTCCAGCCCTTCTCCACCAGGCGGTGGATGTCCTCGTAGCGGTGGCGGGTCCGTTCGATGATCTGGGTGCGGGGCAGTTCCGGCACCGGCAGTTCCCTCGGGACCGGTTCCGACGCGATCGGCTCCCTCTCCTGATCGGCGTGTTTGCGCAGGCAGTTGCGGTGCTGGTGGCAGGTCTTCTCCACCGCGGCAGACAGGTTCTGCAGCAAATGCCACCTGTCTGCGACTTCGAGGGCGTTGGGGGCGGCTTCCTTGACCGCCTTCGTGTAGGTGGCGGCCCGGTCACGGCAGATGATCTCCGCACCGGGATGGTCCTTGAGCCAGGCCGCGAACGTCTCGGAGGTGCCGTCGGGCAGCACGTCCACGACCCGGCCGGCCTCGACGTCGACCAGCACGGTGCCGTAGGTACAGCCCTTGCGGAAGGCGAACTCGTCCACCCCCAGCACTCGCGGGGCGCGGTCCGGCACCGCCGGCGCCTTCAGCAGCCTGAGCAACTGGGTCCGGCCTGCGGCCATCCGCAGACGCCGGCACAGCCGTGCGGCCGGACGGCCGCCGAGTTCGATCGCGATCGACCGAAGCCAGCCCGTCAGCCCGGTACTCGACCGGCGGTGCCGCTCGGACAGGCCCGGCACTGCTCGACGAACGTCCTGCGGGAACACCTCTTCCGGTCGCAGAAGTACCGGCGCACACGGAGTCGAACGACGACCCGCCGCGATGCCAACGGCCGCTCATCCAGGCTGCGTTGGTACGAACTGTGCACGCGTCTCGCCCGCTTCTGGCAGCCCGGACAGCGGCCCGGCCGACCGGTGGACACTGCCTCCACCACCAGGGTGCCGGAGGAGTCGCTGACACACTCAACTCGCACAGCGATCCCGGGAAACAGCACATCCTCAACCGTTTTGCTCGCCACGGCAGGAAACACGCTGCCGAAACGATCCCTCGTTCCCACCCCTGACCTGCGGATTCACGGAACTGCGGACAGAGCCCAGCAGGTTCTGGTCGACCCGAAGTGGGCCGACGCCGACCGGCGGGGCCACCGCTGTTCTGGACCCATGTGAACTCGTACGGCATGTTCGAGCTGGACATGAACAGCCGTCTCGATCTCGGTTCCGTCGTGCCCATCCCGGATCAACGGACGGGCGAACCGCAGCCGACAACCACCGGGTGAGGAAGCGGAACCTGTTGGCCCATGACGAAGCGCCGCCGGTACGGTCAGTCCGTGTGCACCTACGCCTTCGTCCACTACAAGCTGCACTACGCGTGCGTATCGTGCCGGATCAGTTTCAAACGGCATCCCGGCGACGCCGGACACACGTGCCCGCGATGCACCGGGCCGCTGCTGTGTGCTGGCCACGACTTCGCGGCACCCCGCCGCAGCAATCGGAAGGCATGGTCGGTCGTCGCCGTGGTCCTGGGCGCCGGGCTGCGCTACGAGGGCTTCGAGCCGTGCGGTTGCGGACGGGATCCGAAGTTCCGCCCCCGTACCCGTGCCCAGCTGCGCGCCCGCCGCGTCGTCGCCACTCGCACCGGCGCCCCGCTCGCGGAGCTGCTAGGCCAGGCCGACCCGCTGGAAACCCGCTGATCCCGGCAGGACTCGGCGCAGTTCACTCGGTCCAGCTCCTCGACACACGAACCACGGCCAGCTCAGTCGGTATCGGTGGCGGCAAGCACAGCCAGGCGCCGTCGGCCTGGGGAGAGCGCGGCCAGACCGATGTCCCAGGCCACCTGCTCGAACCACTTCGTGTCGGCGCCGAAGCCGTGCCAGACGCAGTCCAGCACATGTGCTTCGACCTCAGCGGCGCTGGCGCCTTCTGGACTTCCGGCCAGTGCGGCCAGGGACTGCCAGGCCGCCAGCCGGCCGTAGGCGCCGTAGCAACCCGAGTTGTACGCCCCTCCCGTTGACGCCGCGGCGAAGAGCACCCGCCATGCCTGCGCCGGCGGACGGACAGCAACTGACAGAGCCGTCTTCTTCCCCGCCCCGTGCAGACACTCCAGCCCTAGCGTCAGGAGCGCGGTCGGTACCGACTCGGCGTCCAGGGGTTCGGCGAGGTCGAACACCCGCGCCTCGATGCGCCCGTTGGACTCCTCGGCCCAGTTCGCCACGGCCGTGCCCATCGCCGTGGCAGCGGCCGGTGTTGTCGTCTCCTCAGCCGTCGGCACGCGCGCGCCGGCGTTCACCGCCAGTTCGCGGCTCTCCGATGGTCCGTACGGCATCGAGTGACTGCTGCCGCGGATGCTGTAGCTCGGCAGATCCGCACTTTCCTCCATACCGGACAGCATCAGGGGCAGCCAGCCCAGTGGGTGATGACTCCAATGCGGCGACGTCGCCCAACCCGCGATCCCCGGCGCCTCCCCGACGACCACTCCCCTGAGTACCAGCTCGTGGACCAGACAGGCCCGAAGCTCCTCCGAACCCCGGCCGGTGAACGCCGCAGCCAGGTCCGCCGCCTCATGGCTGGAAGCCAGCAACGAGGCCGTGTAGCGATCCAGCTTCCTGCTGGTGACCTCAGCCGAGGAGACCAGCCGGAACGCCTGGGTGACGCTCTCGGGACCAGCGGTGGTGGCCAGCAGCCGAAGCAGATGGTCGAAGACACTTCGATACTGCCACATTTGCTCCCCGGTGCCGTACATCCTGGCGAGAGCGATGCCAAGGTCAGCAGCAAAGGCAGCATCCCCCTGCTCGACCCGGCCATCGGCCACCGCCCACACGCCGGTGACATCCGCCAGGTCCGGCAGCCCCGTCACGATCTTCTGTATCGGATCAGCCACGGCCCTGAGCCTACGCATCCGGCCGCCCCACCACATCTCATAAACGACTGCCGAAACCACGCGGGCGCCGTAGTCGCTGTGGCACGCCTGGCTGTCCGTCCTCGCCCCGGATCTCCCTCCTGCAGGACCCCGTCCCGCAGTGCCTCGGGGAGCTTTCCGAGCGGTTCCCGCGGCCCTGGATCGTCACCACCTGGGTGCCGGGCGCGCCTGCCGACCGTCAACACCACTGCGGACGCGGCCGAGACCTTGGCTGCCTACCTGACAACTCTTCACCGATCCACACCCGACGGGACGCCCCCCGGGCGTGGACGCAGGAACCAATCGGCCGACCAGGCCGAGCCTTTCGCCGAGATACCCGTCTCGATCACCCAACTGTGGGCTTCTCCCGGACCCGGACGCCGTTCGCGCGGTGTGGAAAGACGCCGCCCCGGACCCGCCAGATGCTCTCTAGCACGGCCCCCACCAGGACGGGGAAACACTCAACGCCCACACGTCGCCCGCTTGGTGAACCTCCGGGTCGTCGACATCGTGGTTGCCGTCCCCATACGGGTCGGGATCGGTGATGACGAAAATGCGCGCGCCGGACTCGGGCACGCGATAGCGGTGGATGTCCCCTGAAAGGTCATCGGGCTCGACCGTGCACCCCAGGGACAGGATCACGGACCGCAACTCCTCGTACCGGGCACGGGGCGCGAACTGTCCGTACTGCCGTTCCAGGTTCGGCGGTACGCAGGGGCCGTGGACCAACCGGTGGACCTGCACACTCACCCCGAAGCAGGACAGAGGCCCGTCGGCATCCGAGAAGGAGAGCTCCACCAGCCCGTAGTCCCGACGGAGCACCCCCTTGCCGGCATCGTCGAGGTAGTCGGGCCCCACCGTGGCCTCCCATGCGGCGAGGCCGGATCCGATTCCGGCCCCGAGGACGTCGCAGTGCGTGGCGACGTGGGCGTAGAAGTCCAGATCGGACACCCGTTGTTCTCCTCGACGAGTTTGGTCATACGTACTGACCAAACCCTAACGAGAGCGGCATTGACCGCGCGGCAAGCGTGCGCCACACCCCCATATAGTGGAGGCGAGCTTCAAGCAGTGGCGCGGTCTGGCCCTGCGGACAAACAAGCTCGCCATCGCCTACCAGGCGGCACTTCACCTCGCTGCCATCCTCATCTGGACCCGCAGGTGACCCCGCTCATCAGGTGGGCTCATCACGGTGAGCCCACCTGATGGCCCTTGCCGATGCGTGAAGATGAACCCATGGACGACCTCGTGAAGTTCCTTCGGGACCGCAACATGGCGGACAACCACGCCTATGCCGAGGTGGCCCATCGCTTCGGCGGCGACGCCCTCCTCGACAGCCACCTGCCGATGCTCGACCTGGTCGACCTGCTGGCCAGGGACTACGAGGCAATGGACCCGGCGGATGCACGCTACGCAGGTCTCGCGTACACACTCAAAGTGCTCGCGCAGTCGTACGCCGAAGACCCCCATTACCGCCAGGAGTGGAGCAATGCTCAAGATCTGTGGATCGGCCTCGGGAGGGGTGCTTCGCGAAACGCGGAGGGCGTACCTTCCCGAGTGATCGATTGATGGTCACCGAGTAGACCCGCGTTGCACCGCGGGTTGGGAAGGCACGCCGGTGCTCAGCGTAGTCAACAACGACGGAACCACCGAGACCGGATCCCTGATGCACGACATCGTCCGCGAGGGTGCCCGGCGGATGCTCGCCGCGGCCCTGGAGGCCGAAGTCAACCAGTACATAGCCGAGTTGACCGGAGTGCGGGACGAGGTCGGCCGCCGTCTGGTGGTCCGCAACGGCCATCATCGTGAACGGGCGGTGACCACCGCCGCCGGGCCGGTCGCGGTGAAGGCGCCCCGCGTGAACGACAAGCGCGTCGACGTGGAGACCGGTCAGCGCAAGCGGTTCTCGTCGAAGATCCTCGCGCCGCGGTGCCGCAAGTCCCCGAAGATCAGCGAGGTCCTCCCCCTGCTCTACCTCCACGGACTGTCCTCCGGGGACTTCGTGCCCGCGATGGAGCAGTTCCTGGGCTCCTCGGCCGGCCTCTCACCGGCGACGGTGACCCGGCTGACGAAGCAGTGGACCGACGACCACACCGCCTTCCAGGCCCGCGACCTGTCGGATTCCGACTACGTCCATGTGTGGGCCGACGGTGTCCACCCCAAGGTCCGCCTCGGCCGGGCCCACTCCTGCGTCCTGGTCCTCGTGGGCGCGCGCCCCGACGGCCGCAAGGAACTCATCGCGCTGGCCGAGGGGCTACGTGAATCGACCGAGTCGTGGGCGGATCTGCTGCGTGACTGCCGCCGGCGCGGCATGCGCGATCCCGAACTCGTGGTCGGTGACGGCGCGATGGGCCTGTGGAGGGCTCTCGCGGAGGTGTTTCCGCAGGCCAGGCACCAGAGGTGTTGGGTTCACAAGGTCCGCAATGTCATGAACGCGCTACCGAAGTCGGCTCAGCCCGGCGCAAAGAAGGCCCTGCAGGAGATCTACAACGCCGAGGACCGCGACCACGCCGAGAAGGCGATCAAGGACTTCGAGCGCGCCTACGGATCGAAGTGGCCGAAAGCGGCCAAGAAGATCACCGACGAGGCCGACGAACTCCTCGTGTTCTACGACTTCCCCGCCGAGCACTGGGTGCACCTGCGCACGACAAATCCCATCGAGAGTACTTTCAGCGCCGTGAAGTTGAGGACCAAAGTCACCCGCGGGGCCGGCAACCCGGCCGCGGCCCTGGCGATGGTGTTCAAGCTCGTCGAGTCCGCCCAGGCCCGCTGGCGCGCGATCACCGCACCCCACCTCGTCGCCCTCGTCCGGGCAGGAGCCCGTTTCGAACGCGGCGTCCTGGCCGAACGCGACGAGGCTCACGCCGCCTGAACCGAACTATGAGACGGGATGCCGGGGATCAGGTATCGCGGCTGAGGCCGGTGTGTCAGTGCTTCGTCGCGACAGGAGCTTCGGCGAACCACTCCCGCCCCATCAACAGGCCGAAAACGGGAGCCGGTAGGCGAGTCAGGATTCTCATCACGGGGGCCGCCCTGCCTGGCCCGTCGATCTGAGAACGGTGCGCGGCCAGCGCTTCTTGCTTCTGCCGGGCGAACTTCCGCACGTCAATCCGGTGCGTGATGGCCGCGCGAGGGGTGTAAGCGGCCCGCATCGCTTCAGGGTCATAGCGGCGAAGGACACCCATCAGCTGGAGTGCATGCACGACTCGGGCGATCGGCTCGCGCGGCAGCGTCGCCTCCAGTACTCGTGGGACGCCCGCCAACTGAGCGGCGCGCTTGCCGACCTCGTGCACTTTGACATGGTCGCGATGTCCGTAACCGCCGTTGGCGTCATAACTGAGCAGGAGATCCACCTTCTCCTCGCGCAGGATCACGGTCAGCCGCTCGGCGGCATCCTCAGTTTCCGCACGGACGAAGCGCGTGCGGTCCGGAGGATCGGGATAGAGGATCGCGCCATGGCCACTGTCCGCATAGCCCAGATGAACGACGCGATGGACGCCGAGCGCCTTCGCGCTCGCGCGCAGTTCGCCCAGTCGAAGCGTGTCGCCGTCTGATGCGGGGCCCATGAGTCCGTCACAGGCGACCACGATCACCACCCGGTGGCCGTCTGCGACGGCGCCGGCCAGGACGCCACCGGTCAGCATGACCTCGTCATCGGGGTGGGCATGAAAGGCGAGGAGGGTTGCCATGGCGGACATCATGGCACTGGCACTGCATCGGTTGCACACGATTGCGCACCTCGAGCCACTTCCACACCGTAATGGACTTTTTGCCGCTTTTGTTGTGGCTCAGTACATGAATCAGTCCGGCGAAGGTATCGACCCGCCTTACGGTGCTCTGTCTGATCTCGTCCGCAAGGTTCGGGACACCCGTCTGCCGATCTACACCATCGCCGAGACCCTGCGGTCCTGGAAGGTCTGAAGCCGGGGTTGTCCCGGGGCTTCAGGGAGCCAGGAGATGCCCGCCGCCCGGATCACTTGCCGTCCGTCCTGACGGCCTGCAT
This sequence comes from Streptomyces sp. NPDC044064, assembly GCF_056434245.1. Classification (NCBI taxonomy): domain Bacteria; kingdom Bacillati; phylum Actinomycetota; class Actinomycetes; order Kitasatosporales; family Streptomycetaceae; genus Streptomyces; species Streptomyces sp. NPDC044064. Next base: position 56,071 of record NZ_JBWKFN010000038.1, on the reverse strand, counting down.
GTCCGCCCTGCGACGTTCGGAGACGAGCAGGACAATGAGCTCCGGCTGCCCGGCGCTCACGCAACCTGGATGACCGTCTTGCCCACCGTGCCCTTCTTCGCGCGGAACGCCTCCGGCGCGCGGTCCAGGGGGTGTACGGCACCGACCAGCGGGCGGAACCGCCCCTCCCGGTACCTGCGAACGACCTCCACGAGGTGACCACGGTCGGGTTCGACGATGAAGTACAGGGCCCGGCCGTCCTCGGGCCGCACGTTCGGGGGCTGGGCGATGCTCACCAGCGTGCCGCCGGGCGTGACCACGGCGGCCGAGCGGTCCAGTACTTCTCCGCCCAGGCCGGCGAAGACGAGGTCGACATGGCCCACCGCCTCCTCCCACCCCGGCTGTTCGAGGTCGACGAACTCCTCCGCGCCGAGTTCCAGGACCCGGTCCCGGCTGCCTGCGCGCCCCGACCCGATCACCCGCGCCCCGGCCTCGCGGGCCATCTGCGTCGCGGCCATCCCCACACCGCCGCCCGCACCGTGCACCAGCACGCTTTGGCCCGCCTCCAGGCGCCCGTGGACGAAGAGGCCCTGCCATGCGGTGAGTCCCGGCATCGGCAGCGCGGCCGCCTCCACGTAGTCGATTCCGGCGGGCAGCGGGGCCAGATTCCGGGCCTCCACCGCCACGTACTCCGCGAGCGAGCCGTCCCGGTTCCAGTCGGTCAGCCCGATGACCCGCTGCCCGACCGAAAGCCCAGTGGTCCCGACCGCGACTTCGGCGACCTCGCCCGAGACCTCGTGCCCCGGGATGACGGGCGCACGGCCCCTGCCGCTCCGGTCGACCCAGGAAGCCGGCCAGGCCAGCTCGTCAGGCGTGAAGGAGGCCGCGCGCACCCGCACGACGGCGTCACCCTCGCCCGCGTACGGGTACGGCGCATCTTCCACGACCAGACCGTCCACAGCCGCATCCCGATCGTGAGTCCGTACGGCCTTCATGGCCGCTCCTTCCGGCCGGGGAAGCCCCCTCCACTCCAGAATGACGGCGGGACACGCACCGGGCGATTCGGCGAGTGCATGCTCGGCATGGGCGGGATCCGTCGGCGGATTCTCGGGCGGGTGGGGGCAGGGCGGTGCACACGTCACGGACGGCTCGGCGGACCACTGCGAGGACCGTGGGCTCATCGCGGACCTGCATGCCGCTGTGGGCGAGCGTGGTGAGGCGGCACAGATCAGCTCCCTTACGGCACCCGCGCGGGCGGAGACGGCGATCGGGGCGTGCTGGGACAGGCCGTAGTCGAGCGCAGTCACGGCGGGGGATGGCGTCTCGCGTACGAGACGACTCGGTGCCGGCGGCGACGGCGCCGTGGATCGCGGCCGGGACGCGGGGGGGGGCGTCGAGCAGCCGGTACCTGCGCGCGGCTGATGCCGAAACTCCCCGCCGCGCCAGGCTCTCAAGAGCCGTGGCTGAGCGACTGCGAGTCAACACCGGAGCGGCCGGGCCGTCACTCCTTGCGGTTGCGCACCGCGAGCACGGCGCCCGCGAGCGCGGCGATCCCGCCGCCGATCATGGACACAACCTGGATCGACGCCTTGTGGTCCACGGCGTAGAACCCCAGCCAGACGAAGGCCACGCCGAACCCCACCACGATCGCGTGCTCCAGCAGCCGGAACCCATAGCCCGCCCACTGGTCGAGGCGCTCACGGCGCAGTTGGCGCTCGACGAGGTCCCGCCGCCACGCGAGGTGGCCCGGGGCGATCTCCTGCCACTTGCGCGCCTCGTCGGCCACGGGGCTCCACACTCACCGGCGGACACCTCGCGGAGTACGGCGGCGGGCGCCGCGCTCCGCGAGGCGGTCCGAGGCCGCGTCGGGGCCTCAGGGCATCATCTCGTACGCCCCCGACAGAGCTTCGACGCGCTGCCAGACGCGCTCCGAACGCGCCTCGTCGACCGCCGGACGTCGGACGGCAGCGAGTGCCCAAAGCTGCTGCTCCTCGGTTGCGGAGTCCTTGCCGTGCAGCTCGACGGCGTGCGCGGAGAAGTCCCGTACGAGGACGGCGAACAATTCGTCGAGGACGTCCGCCTCGACGCCGGCCAGGTCTGCCTGCTCCAGGACCAGCTGCCCGTGGACGACAAGCGCGAAGAGCTGCCCGACGGCGAGGAGCAGGTCGAGGTCCCGGCTCTGCTTCTCGTCGGGAGCGGCCGTGCGGACGAACTCGCAGAGCGCGTCTGCCTGTTCGCGGAACCTGGCGACGTTGGCGAGGTGGGCGTACGCGTCGAAGGCCGGCCGCCAGTCGTGGAAGCGCACCGCGCCGAGGCCGCGGGCGGGCCCCTGCCGGAAGAGGAAGTCGTCGTCGGCCGCGTCGAGGCGGGTCGGGACGGGCTCGTACGCGACCGGGTCGAGCAGGTGGTTGCGCATGAACTTGAGGATCAGCGCCAGGTTGACGTGGACGGTGCCCTCCAGCTTCGGCAGGCCGCGGATCTCGACGGCGGCCTGCGCGAAGTAGTTGTCCTTCTCGAAGCCCTTGGCGGCGATCACGTCCCACATCAGGTCGATGACCTTCTCGCCCTCGGTGGTCACCTTCATCTTCGTCATCGGGTTGAAGAGGAGGTAGCGGCGGTCGTCGGGGCCCGCGGTGCGGAAGTAGTCGACGGCACGGTCGCTGAACAGCTTCATGCCGACGAGCCGGACGTACGCGTCGGCCAGCTCGCGCCGCACGTGCGGGAAGGCGGTGACGGGGCGGCCGTAGAGAATGCGGTTCTGGGCGTGGGTGACGGCCTCGTACATCGCGTGCTCGCAGATGCCGATCGAGGCGGTGCACAGGTTGAACTTGCCCACGTTGACGGTGTTGAGGGCGGCGTCGAAGGCGGCGCGGCCGGTGTGCAGCACGTCTTCCGGGGCGACGGGATAGTCCTCGAGGCGGAACTCACTGACGAACTTCGAGGAGTCGACGACGTTCTTCACCAGGTGGTAGTTCGCGTGACGGCTGTCGGCGGCGAAGAAGACGTAGCCGTCGGGGCCCTCGACATCGGTGCGGCGGCCGAAGACGGAGACCAGCCCGGCCGCATTGCCGTTGCCGATGTAGTACTTGGAGCCGGTCGCCCGGAAGCCGCCCGTGCCGTCGGGCTCCAGGAGCATGTCGGTGGAGTAGATGTCGGCGCCGTGGGCCTTCTCGGACAGGCCGAAGGCGAACACCTCGCCCTGGGCGAGCAGTTCGGCCGCTCGGGCACGGGCGTCGGGGTTGTCGCTCTGCCAGACCGGGCCGAGGCCGAGGATGGTGACCTGCCAGGCGTACCAATAGTCGAGGCCGTAGAAGCCAAGGATCTCGTTGAGGGCGGCGATGCGCGCGGTGTCCCACCGCTTGTCGCCCTCGCCCTCCCCGGCCGCGGAGGCGGGCGTCAGGAAGGTCGCGAAGAGCCCCTCCTTGGCTGCGAAGGCGAGGAAGTCGCCGAGCCAGGCACGGCTGCGGTAGTCCTCGATCAGCCTGCGCTTGCCCCGCTCCTCGAACCAGTCGACGGTGGCGCGCAGCAGCCTGCGGGTCTCCGGGTCGAAGTGCGCGGGGTCGTACGTTCGCGGGTTGAAGAGCAGCGCGTCGGCCATGGGTGCCGCCTTTCGGCTGGGAGGGGGGAGGGTGGGTCCGGGCACGGGTCCCGGGGGCCTGCTCGGCCGGTCGGTGATCGGTGATCAGCGATGGGTGATCAGTGACCGGTGCCGAAGCCGGCGAGTGTGGCGAGGACGTCGTCGAGCCAAGCGATCATCATGCGTTCGTAGGCGACGCCGCCGCGCAGGACGACGTGCTGGAGTTCCCGCTCGGCGTCGGGCGGACCGTCCGCCGGGGGTTCCCCGAAGTCGCGGGCCTCGCCCGCGAGGTAGTGGGCGAGGCGGTCGGTGTGGGCCTGCCGGTGCCGCTCGACCTCGCCGATCAGGGCGGCCGGATCGGCGAAGGCCGCGCCTCGGACCTTCACCGCGAGGTCGTGCCGCACACTCTCGGGCTCGGTCGGTTCGTGGAGCCACGCGGAGAGTGCTTCCCGTCCGGGGCCGGCGACGGAGTATTCCTTCTTGTCCGGACGCCCGTACTGCGGGACGTCCCGGACGTCGACCCAGCCGTCGCTCTCCATGCGCTTGAGCACGCGGTAGATCTGCTGGTGGGTGGCGGTCCAGAAGTACCCGATGGACCGTTCGAACCGCCGGGCCAGCTCATAGCCTGAACCCGGCTTCTCCAGCAGGGACACGAGGATCGCGTGCTCGAGCGCCATGCCCACGATCTTCCTATGCACCTCGTTGCATAGCAACGCTGCCGCGGTGAGACACGGCTCACCCGGTGCAGGTCGCGTAGATCATCGCCGACGGCAGCGTGCCGGGGACGGGGGAACACGGCCGGGCGTGCTCGGTGGCCGCGGTGTCCTCGCTAGAGGACACCTGCCTCACCGAGCGGGCTGTCCAGGAGACGCGCTAGTTCAGCAAGCAGAGACGGCGCCGCGCCGAGAGTACGGGGCCGGTACCCGCCGGTGCCCTCCAGCCTTTCAACACTTCGGCAGGAGAGTTCACCGTCTGCGGACCGGACGACCGCAAGATCCTGACTGAGGTCGGCACCTTCCTCACCGGCCTCGGTGCCGGGCAGCCCTTCCTGCCGGCGGTCGGCGACCGCGGCGTGCACCGCCGTGCCGCTGGCGACCAGCGACCCCGGCAGCACCCGCGCCCTGTACCTCCGGGCCGTGCGACGGGAGTCGGCCGGGGACCGGGATGGCGCCGAAACTCTTTACCGGCAGATCGCCGACCAGCCGGAACTAGCGCGGCGTTCTCGCTCACGCAGGAGAGCGGGCGCGGTGAGACGCAGACGCCCAGCCTGTATGCGGTCCCGCGGAGGAAATGGAACATGACCTTCGCCGTGCCCACCGACTTCTTCCTCCACGGCTGGATACAGGTTCTGCAGCCGGCGGAGGCCGCCACCTGGCTGATCTTGCAGTGGCTGGCGCAGACGATGCCGAAGCGCCATGCCGAGTCCGGCGTGTACCTGTACGCCAACACGCGCAACGACTAATTCCGACTCCGCCGTGACTCCTACGAAGACGCCTGCAACCGGCTCCTGGAGTTCGGACTGGTCCGATACGCCCAGCCGGGTACTGCTGCTGACGCGGATGCTGAGCCATCCTCCGAATCTTCATCTCCGCAGGGGCTGAACGCTGCGCGGGTCGCCGCGTTCCCCCAAGGGGGATGGGGGCCCAGCGATCGCTACGAGCCCGACCGCTACCAGGTGACCGACCGGGGTCTTTCCAAGGACGCCATGGAGAAGTGCCACAAGGAGTCCCTCCTGCGGCGCAGGGCGCTGGAACGACGCTGGGAAGCGAACGCCAAGGCCCCGAAGCAGCAAGACTGATGCGGGCCGACCTGTGCTCTGAAGGCCTTGCCGCTGCTGCGGTGTCGCACCCGGGCGTGGAGGAAGCGTTCACGTTCAGCACGTGTCACACGGTGACGGGCTGGAGCTGATGCCACGGGGCCGGGGGCGGAGCCATTAGCCGTACGGCGGCGTGGCAAGCCGTGACCCGCGGGTCCCCGGGCGCGTTGTCTCCGCGACACGTGCACCTGTTCCGATGCCCCCCGACAGCGGGACTCGTGTGGGTGACGGCCCCGATACCCGCCCGGCGTCGGGGCCGCCGTCGCCTGTGCCCGGCCGCCGACGGCAGCCGCATCTCTATCGGCGGCAGCCGGGTCCCCATGCGAGCGCACGTGCGGGAGCACGAGCTGGCCCGTGAGGAGAGCGAGGCCGCCCTCCGGCGGGCGCGGGAGGCGACAGCCGTCTCACCCGGCCTCGCGCACGGCCAGGAAAAGACACAGCGGTCACGCAGGAGCTGGACGCCTACCTGGCTGACCTGATCGAGACCAAACGCCGCCACCCCGGCCCCGGCATCCTCAGCGCGCTCGCCCCCGAGATGACACCGGCAGACCTGGAAGCCACCGCAGTGCTGCTCCTGGTCGCCGGCCACGAGACCACCGTCAACGCGATCACCAACACGACCCTCACCCTGCTGCGCCACCCCGACATCCTCGACCGCTTCCTGAAGGATCCGGACCTCGCCGTCCCGCTCATCAAGGAAGTACTGCGGTACGAGCCGCCGGTCCAGTTCGTCCCGTGGACCACCGCCCTGGACGACATCGACGTCGCCGGCACCACCATCCCCAAGGGCTCACCGGTCTGGCTCATGCTCGCCGCCGCCAACCGTGACCCCAAACGCTTCAAGGACCCCGACCGCTTCGACCCCGACCGCAAGGACAATGAGCACCTGGGCATGTACACCGGCATCCACTACTGCTTCGGCGCCCCTCTCGCCCGTATCGAACTCCATCTGGCCGTGCCCGAACTGTTCCGCCGGGTCAAACTCTCCCGGCTGCTCGAGGACCCACCTCCCTACCGCGCCAACGCGGTGCTGCGCGGCCCACGCCACCTCCCCGTGGCGATCGAAGGGGTCACGCCCTGACCACCGCCGCCCTTCGCCGGCGCAGCACCGCTCCACCCAGATCGCCGTTCGTCTCAGTTTCCGTCTCATTCAGCGCGGGTCATCACCGTTCAAGGGAGTCCGGCCGACGACTCTCGCTGAGGAGGCGAACGGCCATGAACGGTGATGACCCGCTAGGAACGTGGTCCGCTAGGCCGCCAACAGACTCGGAAAGCGTGTGGGTCGACGGCGGACGGGATGACTGCGGAGCCGCCCTCTTCCGAACAGGGCGAAAGCCAAGGGACCGGAACCAGTCGTAGGAACTGACGCGCCACAGAGAACGCCGATGCCGTAGCGCCGTGCGGTCTCGATACCGTCGGCTCCCGGATTGTGGCGGCCGCCGCCGGGAGGCAGTGTGGTCTCGAGACCGTTCGGGCGAAGCGGACCACATACGACCCGTCACGGATGCGGGCTGTGGCCTGTCCTCATCACGGAGCGAGTGGTCTGAACAGGGACCCGGCGGACTCGATCATCGCGGAACGAGCGCATCGGTACACAGGCCCGGAATGCGAGGGCCGACGCAGGATCGTCTCTTCCAGGCTGGTTTACGGAGGTATGGTGCATGTCGGAGAAGAACCCAGAGCGCGGCAGACCCGAGGTCTCCTTGCCGCCTGAAGTCAAGTTGCTGCAGGAAGTCACTCCGCCCTTCTTTCCCGAAGGCGGTTCGGGAATGACTATCCTCGTCGAGTGGCCTCCCGGTCACCCCGGACTCCCTCCGCATCGTCACTCTGGTCCGTCGTTCGGCTACGTGATGGAGGGCGCGCTCCGGTTCGAACTCGAGGGCGAACCGGAGCGTGTCGTCGAGGCCGGTGGGACGTTCTGGGAGCCAGGCGGTGACGTGATCCACTACCAGGACGGCAATGCCCTGTCGGACGCATCGACCAAGTTCGTGGTGACCATGCTGTGCGCGCCGGGCCGGCCGATGCTCACGTTGGTCGACGAGGAGGAGCTCAAGGAACGGGCGCACCTGCGCGCCCCACGCCCCTCCGGAGGCTGACCTGCGGGATCGCCGAGGGTGTGGAGCCCGGAACACCGATCCCGGCGCCGAGAGCGGACGAGCCGGACGAGCACACTTAGTTTCGTTCGATACCATATCGAATGAGCGGATGGCGTACTGTTGACCTCATGGCCACCCCCGGCGTCGCTCGGGAGGACTGGGAGGCGCGTCAGCGGGCCGCTTCCGCGAACTGGGACTGTTTCGGCGCACCCGTTGCCCTGTTCTGCTCCATCGACCGCGAGCTGGGGCGGTCGCAATGGTCCGACATCGGCATGTATCTGCAGACCGTCATGCTCGCTGCTGCGCGCCGAAGGGCTGCACAGCTGCACACAGATGGCCTGGGCGAAGTTGCACAAGACCGTCGCGGAGGCCCTGCCGCCCCCGGGTGAACTCGTCTTCTGCTGCGGCATGTCGATCGGGTTCGAAGACGTCACGGCACGTGACGCCCGCACAGGCCGGGCCCCGCTCGACGAGACGGTCACCTTCGTCGACGGTCTCTGACAACGCCCCTCCTCAGCCGATCGAGGCGCATGTTGCCACAATTGCACAGTGCCCCTATATGCCATATTTGGCCATATAGTCCCAAGGGAAGGGCGCCTGATGAAGATTGCAGTCATCGGCGGCACCGGGCTGATTGGCTCGCAGGTCGTCAGGAACCTGAACGCCGCCGGACACGAGGCGGTAGCCCACTCGAAGTCCACCGGCGTCGACATCATCAGCGGCCGGGGAGTGGACGAGGCGGTGGCCGGCGCCGACGTCGTCGTCAACGTGACGAATTCGCCGACCTTCGACGAAGCCTCGCTCGCCTTCTTCCAGACGTCGATGGACAACCTGCTGGCCTCCGCCCAGAAGAGCGGCGTCGGCCACTTCGTCATCCTGTCGATCGTGGGCGCGGACCAGGTGCCGGAACTGGACTACTACCGGGCCAAGGTGTTGCAGGAGAAGATCCTCGCGGACGGTCCGATCCCCTACTCGATCGTCCGGGCGACGCAGTTCATGGATTTCATGGACGCGGTCCTGTCCTGGACCGCCGACGGCGACACCGTCCGGCTGCCTGCCACGCCGATCCAGCCCATCGCTTCCAGGGACGTGGCCGACGCGGTGGCGCAGGTCGCCGCCAGGGCTCCGCTGAACGGCATCCGCAACATCGCAGGACCCGAGATCTTCCCCCTGGACGAGCTGGGCCGGATCACCCTGGCCCACGAGGGCGACAACCGCACCGTCGCCACCGACCCCACCGCCGGCATGTTCGCCGTCGTCAAGGGCGACGTCCTCACCGACACGAATGCCCACCTGGCCCCTACCCGCTACGCCGACTGGCTCTCCTAACCCGCTCGCACCCTGTCAGGTGTGCATGACGCGAAGAGCCACTTGTTCCCAGGCCTGTCCACGAGTGGTCACACGGAGCAGATGAGGGAGGTGAATGAATCCTGGACGTCTATGAGGCGGTCACGAGCCGACGAGCGGTCCGCGGGTTCACCGACCGGGAAGTCCCGAGGGCTGTCCTGGAGCGCGTTCTCTCCGCTGCGGCCTGGGCGCCGTCCGGATCGAACCTCCAGCCGTGGCGTGCCTACGTGCTGACCGGCCGACCGCTGGCCGAGCTCAAGAGGCGCGCTGGCGAGCGCGTGGCCGAAGGAGACCCCTGGGACGAGCGGGAATACGAGATGTACCCGGCCGCACTGAAGTCCCCGTACCACGAGCGCAGGTCCGCCTTCGGCCATGAGCGCTACAGCGCACTCGGCATCGAGCGCGAGGACTGGGAGGCGCGCCAGCGGGCCGCCTCCGCCAACTGGGACTGTTTCGGCGCACCCGCCGCCCTGTTCTGCTACATCGACCGCGACATGGGCCGACCCCAATGGTCCGACTGCGGCATGTATCTGCAGACCGTCATGCTGCTGCTCCGCTCCGAAGGACTGCACAGTTGCCCGCAGATGGCGTGGTCGGTGTATCGCAAGACCGTCGCGGAGATCCTGGCACCCCCGGACGAACTCATCCTCTTCTGCGGCATGTCCATCGGGTTCGAGGACGTCACGGTGGGCTACAGGCGTACGGGCCGTGCGCCGCTCGGCGAGACCGTCACGTTCGTTGAAGAATAGGATCAGCGCGCTCCGGCTTGTTCGTAGCGCTTCCTTGTCCTCCTTCGGCGCCTCTTCCGACTTATGCACTGGAGGCAAGACGCTCCAGGCCGAGTTGCTCCAATAGCCAGGCTGCGCTTCACCCACCGCGCGCTAGCCTGTCACCCAGGGGTGTTCATGAGCGATCGAGAACTATCCGAGTACGAGCGGATGTGGACCACTGAACGCGATCAGTGGCAGCTTCTCCGAACCGACGCAGGCTACTTGCCGATCCTGAAGGGTGATCCGCCGATAGCTGAGGTCATCTGTGATGACGACCTGGCGGACCTCGTGGTCGAGAGAATGTTTGCCGAAGGAATCGCAGTCGTTGACTCTCCCTGAGCCTGTCAAGGCACCAGCTGATGCCCGACATCAACAGCGACGAACGAGGCCGGACGAGAGCGGCCTCCAGCGGTCATCGCACTCTCACCGAGCCGGGATCCCTCCGACCTCCAGGGGCTCCGTGATCGGCCTGATAATGGAGTCCAGTTCGGGGCCTGGAGGTGAGCGTGTTGCCGGTGTGCGCTCCCCCACGCCGTCTTCACCGCCGCGCCACGGCCCAACGAGCAGGGAGCACCCTGCGCTGGCCGTGCGTGAGGTAAAGCCCCTGTTCAGGCCTGCCCGGCGGCCGTAACCCGCGCGGTCGGTGTCCGTTGCGCTGGGCATGGACAACCTTCTTGATCCCACGGCTGGTACGCCCGAGCTGTACGAGCCGCGCCTGGCGCTGTTCACGCTCAGCGCGGCGCACCAGCTGCTTGACGTCCTGCAGCACTTCGGCGCGATGGATCACGACCGGGGAGCTCAAGCCCGTCACTTCGCCGCCGAGCTCGCAGCGCGCGTCCCCCCACGTGACGCCTACGGAGTGTCTCTCAGATCCGGCCGCCGTGGATCCGACAGCAGCGGCCGTACCCAGTCGGTTGTAGGCGGACAACTCGCCCGACAGGTCTCGGGAGGCCACGGCCCGCTGCACGGGGTTGGGTCAAGCGGGCCCGTCTCCTGCGTGATGGTGCGGTCGCACCAGTCACAGAGCACTGTCGTGCGGGCACCGGCAGCCTCAAGGACACCAGCCGCGTCCTGGGCGGCTTCGAGCCAGTCAGGTTCTGTGACCGCTACGGGCGCACTGTCCAACAGAAGCTTGCTCTTTCAAAGACTGAGGAGCCTTCCAGCAGGTGAAGGCCATGGGGCAGGCTACCTCCGAGCCCAGATGAGGATGGCGGCGAGGTGGAGTGCGGCCTGGTAGGCGATGGCGAGCTTGTCCGTTCGCATGGCCAGGCCGCGCCATTGCTTCAGCCGGTTGATGCACCGTTAGACGGCATTGCGCTGCTTGTACGCCTCGGCGTCGAAGGCTGGTGGTCGGCCTCCCTCGCGGCCTCGCCGCAGCTGGTGGCCTACCTGGTCGGACGGCTGAGGAATGACTGCGCGGATCCCGCGTCGGCGGAGGTGGTTACGGATCGCGCGGGATGAATACGCGCGGTCCGCCAGGACGGCATCAGGTCGGGTCCTCAGTCTTCCGGGTCCGCTTCGCGGAACACGGATGGCGGCCATGACGGTCTCGAAGGCCGGTGCATCACCCGCCTGGCCTGCGGTGACGCGAAGGGCCAGGGGCCGTTCACGGCTGTCGCTGGCGAGGTGGACCTTCGTAGTCAGGCCACCGCGGGAGCGTCCCAGCGCGTGGTCGCCGGGCTCGGCCCGGTCCGGTGCCCCCTTTTCCTGGCTCCGGCGGCGTGCTGATGGGCCCGGCAGACGGTGGAGTCCACCGACACGGTCCAGCCGATGTCGTCAGCGCCCTCGGCCGCTGCCAGCACCGCGGCAAGGATCCGTTCCCAGGTGCCGTCCACGGCCCACCTGATCAGCCGTTTGTGGGCGGTCTGGAAGGAACCGAGCTCGTCCGGCAGATCCCGCCAGGGTGAGCAAGTGCGGTACTTCCACGCGATGGCCTCCAAGGTTCGGCGGTGGTCGGCCCTCCGCCGACCACGGACCGGATCGGCCGGCATCAGCGGCTCGATCCGGTTCCACATCGCATCAGTGATCACTAATCGGACGGACACGTCCGATCAACTGACCATCCGATCAAAGAGACACGCTCTAGTTCGGATAAGACCAGCTCGACGCCCGCGGACTCGCCCTGAACGCCGTGGTCCTGTGGAACAGCGTCTACCTCGACCGTGCGGCCAAGCAGCTCGCCGCCGACGGCTTCCCCGTCACCGACGAACTCCTCACCCGTCTCTCACCTCTCCAGTTCGACCACATCAACTTCCTCGGCCGCTACGCCTTCTTCCGCCCCCAGGAACCCGGCCGCCGGCCCCTGCGGGACCCGGCCGAAGCCAAGAGCCCGCAGGAGTAGCAGGGGCTGAGAGGACGGCCGGGCCAGACAGTCTGTACTGGCCGCGGCCACCGGGGATTCGTGGGCGGACGGTGCGTACGATCTCCTGACCACCGTGCTCGGCGGTCAGGAGCGCTGCCTCGGCGGCGCGTACAGCGGGGAGCCGTAGACGCCGCGATGGCGTCTACGAACCCCTTCCGGAAGCCTCCACGATGGTTCCCATCCCCGGGGTACGTCCTCGATCGGTCACCTCCGCGACAACCTCGCCGCCGCGTCACTGGGGCTGTCGGCGGCGTACTTTGACGGCGGGCCGTACATGGGTACGGGCGGGCGGTCCCACGCCCTGACACGGCGCGTCGTCCACCGAACTGGCGGACCCGCTCACGCATGCGGCCTACCCGAGGATGCGGCGGCGTCGGCTGTTGACGACGCTGTACAGGGTGCCTGCGCAGAACGGGACCGTGTACTCACCGCCTGTCGGCATGCGGGAACGAATGCAGCATCGCAGCACCCAGAAGGAGGCCGTCTTGGCACCGGTGACCCGACTTCCGCTCGATGGCGGGGGCTGCATTCTGGTCGAGGAACCAGCAGGTGTGCTGGAGGGACCAGTGAAGGCCAGCCGCCTCGGCGAGGCCATTGGAGAGCTGCCCAGGACGCTGCAAGAAGCACTTGCGCCGGTCACGGAGGCGGCTCGCGTCACACTCGACGAACTGCGCAAGGCCCGGCCCGATGAGATCGCGGTCGAGTTCGGTGTCGACCTCGCCGCCGCGGCCGGGGCAGTGATCACCAAGAGCCAAGCGAGTTGCCACCTCAAAGTGATCATGTCGTGGAAGATGAAGGATGACACGGGTCGTCCTCCTCATCCAGACACAGGCGCAGGCTGATCCGATGGCCGACACCTCGAAGACACCCGACGGGGGCATGGCGGGGGGCCTACCCGCTGCCGTAGCACAGGTCCTCGGACCGGACGGAAAGGTCGCCGGGGCCGGCTTCCCGGTGGCCGACGGACTGCTGGTCACCTGCGCCCACGTCGTCGAGCTTGCCGGAGGGGGGCCCGGTACAGAGGTACAGCTGCGCTTCCCCCACCTGGATGGTGGCCCCCGGGTAAACGGGCTTGTCCTGAAAGCGTTGTGGCGTGCCTCGGAGGACGAGGATGTGGCGGTCGTCCGCCTGAGCAACACCCCGCCCGATCTGAGGCCGCTGCCGCTGGGCTCTGCGGCCGGTTGCAGCGGCCACAAGGTGCGCTCGTACGGGTTCCCCGCACAGGCCCCGCAGACGGGGCACCTCGGCTTCGGTGAAGCCGGGGATCTGCTACCGCCCTCCCCCCAGCGGGGCACCCACCTGCAGTTGACCGATGCTAACGATCTCACCACCGGCTTCAGCGGCGCGCCGGTCCTGGACGAGGAAACCGGTCTGGTCATCGGCATGCTCACGGAAATCACTGCCCCCGACGGCTACCAACGGGGGCAAGGGGTCGCCTACGTCACTGCCACGCAGACGTTGCGGGAGATCGTGCCGGAACTCGCGGTGCAAGAGGTGTGCCCCTATCGGGAACTGGAGCCCTTCACCGCAGAACATGCCCGATGGTTCCAAGGCCGAAAAGACGCGGTGCGGCAGGTGGTTGCGAACCTGGCCGGGCAACGGCGGCTGACACTGCTGCTCGGCCCCTCCGGCTCGGGCAAGTCGTCCCTGGTCCAGGCCGGTGTCCTGCAGGCGCTGGCCGCTGGTGAGCTGCCCGGCAGCGACCGCTGGCTGCCCGTCATCGCCCGGCCTCGGCAGAACCTGTTGGCGGAGATCGAGCGCGCCGGACTCCCCGGGGCAATCACGCAGGGCATCGCTGCGGCTGTCAGCCGCAGGCTCTCGGCGGAGAATGATTACGAGCGCGTTCTCCTGGTCGTCGATCAGTTCGAAGAGCTGTTCACCCAGCCCTGCCATGGCCAACGGCAGGACGGCCTTTCGGCCGTGGAACAGATCACCGCGGCCGTCGCCACCGCGGTCGGGCTGAGCGTCATCCTGATCATGCGGGACGACTTCTACCCCCAGCTGGCGGCCCGGGTACCCAAGCTGCTGGAAACCGCAATGCCAGGTCTCTTGAATGTCCCGGGCACCCTGAGCCAGCAGGACCTGTACGACATCATCACCCTTCCCGCCCAGGACGTGGGACTTCGTTTCCAACCAGGTCTGGCGGAACAGATCGTCACGGATGTCCTGGCCGTCACCCCCGAAGCGGCCGCGGCCCGCCAAGCACCCGTCACCGTATTGCCGCTGCTGGAACTCACGCTCAGCCAGCTGTGGTCGCGGCGCCAGGACGGATACCTCACGCACGAGGCCTACCGGCGCATCGGAGCGGTGAGCGGAAGCCTGACCACGTGGTGTGATAGCGCCCTGAACCGGCTGCCTCCCGAGCAACACCCGATCGCGCGGCGCATCCTGACCTCTTTGGTGCATCCTGACGATCCCAGCCGCAACGTACCCGCCGTACGTGCCCAGCTGCCCCTCGATGAACTGCGCGACCTGGCGGCCGACCCCGACGATGCAGCCGACGGGCACGTCGACGACGTCATCGGCGTCCTGACCCTCCATCGCATCATCACCACCCAACTGCACTCTCCTGAAGGGCCTGATGCCCCTCCGGGCGAGCCGGTGGCCGAACTGGTCCACGACGCACTCATCCGTGAGTGGGGCACTCTGCGCGAATGGGTCGCCCAGGACCGTCTCTTCCATGAATGGTTCAACCGGATCCGTGAGCGGCGAGCCCTCTGGGCGGCGACATCCGACCCGGGAGAGCTCCTGAGCGGAGCAGCACTCGCCGCAGGGCTCGACTGGTCACGCGAATGGCGCCTGCCAGGCGACATCAAAGCCTTCCTCAAGGCCAGCGAGCAGCGGCAGCAGGCCGCCATCCGACGCAGCAGGCGCCTCAACGCCATCCTCGCGTCCCTCCTCGTCCTCACGCTCCTCGCCGCGGCAGGCGCATTTTTGCAGTGGCGGGCAGCCGTCGACGAGCGACAGGCAGCCCTGTCCCGACAGCTCGCCACCCAGTCCGGCACCCTCATCGACACGAACCCCGACCTCGCCTCGCTGCTCGCCATCCGGGCCTACCGCGCCAGCCCCACTTCCGAAGCCCTCGCCAGCCTGGAAAACGCGGCAGCCCTGCCATTGAAGCAGCGCCTGTCGGGCCATACAGGTGAGGTCGCGGCGGCGGCATTCAGCCCCGACGGGCACACCCTCGCCACCGCTGGCCAAGACACAATGGTCCGGCTGTGGAACCTGTCCACCCGGAAACTCCGCGCCACACTGCCCGGCCACAACGACAGGGTCTCGTCCTTGGCGTTCAGCCCCGACGGACGCACCCTCGCCACCGGCAGCGACGACAAGACGGTGCGGCTCTGGGACATGGCCACAGAGGAATTCCGTGCCACCCTCACCGGCCACACCAAAGCCGTGACATCGGTGGCCTTCAGCCCCGACGGCAGCACCCTCGCCACCGGCAGCGACGACGCGACCGTGCGGTTCTGGGACGTGACCAAGGAAGAAGGTGTCTCCACCCTCCCCGTCAGCGCCGACTACACCGTGACGTCGGTGGCTTTCAGCCCCGACGGAAGCGCCTTCGCCGCCGGCAGCGCCGACGCGACGGTGCATTTGTGGGACGTGAACTCGGGGGAAGGCCTCGCCGCGCTCACCGGCCACACCGCGCCCGTTTTCGATGTTGCCTTCAGCCCCGACGGCAAAACCCTCGCCACCAGCAGCCACGACTACACCGTGAAACTGTGGGACCTGACCACCAAGAAACCCCGCAGCACACTGACCGACCACCTTCAACGTGTGTTCTCGGTGGCCTTCAGCCCCGACGGCAGCACCCTCGCCACCGCCGGTGAGGACAAGACAGCACGGCTGTGGGATGTGAACACGGGGAAGGCCCGAGCCGTTCTCAGCGGGCACACCGACGAGGTGACATCCGTGGCGTTCAGTCCCGACGGGAGCACCCTCGCCACCAGCAGCGCGGACGCGACGGCGCGGTTGTGGGACCTGACCAGCGGATCTGCCCGCGCCCCCCTCAGCGGTCACAGTGACCGTGACATCCCCAAGTCCGTGGCGTTCAGTCCCGATGGGGACACGCTCGCCACCGGCAGCACCGACAAGACCGTACGGCTGTGGGACCTGGACACCGGGAAACCCCGGGCCCCACTGACCGGTCACACCGACGAGGTGACATCCGTGGCGTTCAGCCGCGACAAGCGCACCCTCGCCAGCGGCAGCATCGACAACACGGCACGGCTGTGGGACCTGACCACAGGGGAAATGCGGGCCAAACTCACCGGTCACCCCAACGCAGTTCTGTCCGTGGCGTTCAGTCCTGACGGGAACACCCTCGCCACCGCCGGCGGAGACAAGAAGGTGCGACTGTGGGACGCAGCCACCGGAAGGCTCCGTGCCACTCTGCCGGAGGCCACCAGCGGTTTGTGGTCCGTGGCATTCAGCCCCGACGGCCATACCATCGCCGCCGCCGCCGATGACAAGACGGTGTGGCTGTGGGACGTCGCCACCAGAAAGGCCCGGGCCCCACTGACCGGCCACACCGACAGCGTCCGGTCCCTGGCGTTCAGTCCCGACGGGAGCACCCTCGCCACCGGCAGCACCGACAGGACAGTACGGCTGTGGAACGTCGCCACCGGCAAGGCAAGAGCTCCCCTGACGGGTCACACCGGCAAGGTCTATTCCGTGGCCTTCAGCCGCGACGGGCGGACCGTCGCCTCCGGCAGCGACGACTTCACGGTTCGACTGTGGGACGTACACACTGGAAAGACCCGCGCCACCCTCACCGGTCATACCAACGCGGTGACGTCGCTGGCGTTCAGTCCCGACAGACACACCCTCGCCAGCGGCAGCGGGGACACCACCGTGCGGCTGTGGAACGCGGTCCTTCCCGAGCCCGATGCAGCGATCCGGAAGATCTGCCAGGCCGTCCATCGCGATCTGACCTCAGACGAACAGGTGTCCTACCTGTCCGGACAGCCTGATGGGCAAGTCTGCCCATCAGGCTGATACGTCAAGGTATGGAAGGGCGGGCGCTTGGTTAGGCACGGTGGCCGGCCACCGGTTATCACCGAGGACATGCTCCACACCGTGCTGCGGCGCCGGGTGCTCGGGAATCCGTCGAGCAGATCCAGTCCGACCTGATCATCCCCACCGGCAAACGCAAGTGGAACAGTCTCTCCGTGGCCAGCATCTACAGAGCTCTCGCGGACCTCGGGAGGCACCCCGCCGCCTCCCCGTTGCGACCGCCCTGGCGGCGCTCGCCGATGACGGCCGCTCCAGCACACGTAACTGCAACCAAAGCGTGGCGTTGAACTGATCATGAAGAAGATGAACATCACGAAGGTTCTGGCCGGCGCGGCTTTCACGATTGCCGCCACGATGGCCGTCGCCGCACCCGCATCGGCCACAGGCTTCGGAACCGGCAACGGTGACACCGTCACCGCAGGCGGCCCAAGCGGCGTCCTCAACAGCCATGACGCTCCGTTCGTCAACGCCGACCTCCGCTGCGCGGTACCGCTGCCTGAGGGCGAGGGCATCGGGGGGCACGCGCTCGGCGGGCCCAAGGCCGCGTGCAACATCGCGCCCGTCGACCAGTTCCAGGCACCGCAGAAGCTGCTCTGACAGCAGCACCGTCCTCCCCGCCATCGCTCCGCACATCGGCCAAGTCGTACTCGGCGACCGCACCGCTGAGGAGGAACGGCAACGGAGGCAACTGAGGGGAAATTCGCCGATGGCTGGGCTTCCAACCGTCCACCGGGCCGTGAGTGGCTCCCGAACTCATCGGCATTGATCAAGCGACGAGGCTACGCAGCGACTCCCGAGGCCGCCGACAGACGCCTCCCGTTCTCGCGTACAAAGCGAGGGTGGTGGCCGTCTGCTCACGCGTATGCCGTAAGCTGGGCGTATCGACGCGGGGTGGAGCAGCTCGGTAGCTCGCTGGGCTCATAACCCAGAGGTCGCAGGTTCAAATCCTGTCCCCGCTACTAACGACACCGGCTCCCCTCGACACCAACGTCGAGGGGAGCCGGAGGCATGTGGGGCCCTGGGCCTACGGGGTGGGCGAGGATCCCGCGGCCGGCCGGGTGGTCATGGACGCCTACGAGTCCCGGAACGAGCCCGACGGTGCCCCCTGGGGGGACGCCCTGTACCCGTACCCGGAACACGTACTGATCGCCACGAAGGTCGGCTTGGTCCGTCCCGCGCCGGGACAGTGGAGGCCGCTGGGCAACCCGTTCTACCTTCGCGCCTGCGTCGAGGCGAGCATTCGCCGCCTGCGGATGGAACGCCTGGAGCTGTGCTACCTGCACCGCATCGACCCGAAGTGGCGCTCGACGACCAGATCGCCGTCCTGCAGGCCATGCAGCAGGAGGGGAAGATCGGGCACATCGGCCTGTCGAAGGTCACGCCCGAAGACCTCCGCCTGGTCGTCAAGCATCAGCCCGTCGCCGCGGTACAGAACGTCCTCAACACCCACGACCGCTACGACCCCACCGTGGAGTTCTGCCGGGAACTCGACATCCCCTACGTGGCCTACCGGCCGCTCGATGCCGGCGTACTGGCCCGAGGGCACGGGCCACAGGAACCGCTGAACTGGCTCCTCAACTACGGGCCCCACATCGCGCCCATCCCCAGTACCAGCAAGCCCGGCCATCTCAACGAGATCGTCGCGGCCGTCCAAGGCGGTCCGGCCTGATGCCTGCCGCAACTGCGCACTCCGACGATTCACTGCGCATAGAGCTTGTCAGAATCTAACAGAGTTTTGCCCGTATTGAACCTTCTATCCTGTTGATGCCGCTACGTGGGGCCCTGGCCATACACCCCGGCGGTAGAAGGACGAGCGACCCACGTCGCTGACCACTTCGTATGCCCCCAGCGGAAGGTCAGTGCCATGACCGGATTCCCGGCCGAGCCCGCACGCTCCCCCTCTCCCGCGGGGAAGGAGCCACGATGAGCGCGAATCAGAAGAGGCTCATCGCGTATGCCATCTGCAGCCTGCTCTCCATCATCTTCGGAGGCACCGCCGCCCTTGTCGTCGGCATGCTCAGCGCCCCCGCCCTTGCCACTGCCGGCGCGTTCGGTGGCGGCTTTGTCAGCCTGATGGGCATTGGCGTTGCGGTGATCGGCCCCTTCGACTTCACCTGACGGCAATGACTCCCTCTCCCGAGGCTCAAGAGGGCCGAGCACATTCCGTCACCCCGCGAACCACATTTTGCGAGAGAATCCGGTCGTCTGGATCGTTTGGGTTGGAGATCTTGATCGATCTGAGGCTTGCCGCTGCCTCGTCGGCATGGTCAAGATCGGCGGCATGATCAAAGGTGTGATGTTCGACTTCTCCGGAACCCTCTTCCGGATCGAATCGGCCGCGCAGTGGCTGGACGCGGTGACCGCGAGTGCCGGTCTGGTTATGCCCGGCGAAGAACTCGATGCGTGCGCCGGCCGGCTGGAAGAGGTCGGGGCTCAGCCAGGAGGGGTGCCTCCACGCCGAGTGCCGCCCCATCTGGAGGCACTGTGGCGGGAGCGTGATCTGACTGCCGAACGGCACCGGGCCGCTTTCACGGCCCTCACCCGGGAAGCCATGCTGCCGTTGCCTGACCTGGCTCAGGCTCTGTATGACCGGTCTCAAGTGTCCGGGGCATGGCAGCCGTATCGCGACACCGAGGAAACCCTCCATGCCCTGCGTGGGCGAGGCATCCCGGTCGCTGTCGTGAGCAATATCGGCTGGGACATGCGCCCCGTCTTCCGCGACCACGGTATCGATGACCTCGTGGACGCCTACTTCCTCTCCTTTGAGTGCGGGGTGGAAAAGCCCGATCCCCGGATCTTCCAGATGGCGTGCGACAAGCTCAAAGTCGCGCCCGGCGACGCGCTCATGGTGGGAGACGACCGCGTTACGGATGCCGGCGCCGGCGCGCTGGGGTGTCGGGTCCACCTGGTTGATCCTCTACCCGTGGACCAGCGTCCCAGTGCACTGGCCGAAGTACTCCGACTCCTTTGACACGACCAGACCGAGTGGACTGCCGGCGAGAGGTGAGAGGTCCGCCGATCGTCGGTCGGCGGGGTGATCAGCGTGGGCAGACGGAATTGGCCACGAAGGAGGCGCGCAGGGCCGGGGCGATCCGGGAACTAAGCTCTGTTGCGCGGTGCTGATCACAACCACTCATTGATGGCCGCGATGAGGACGGTCGCCTCGTAGCGGACCGCCAACTTGTCGTAGTGCATGGCGACAGCGCGATGCCTCTTGAGACGGTTGATCCCGCACTCGACCGCGTACCGCTCCCGGTAGTCAGCCGAGTCGAAATGCGGCGGCCGGCCGCCGCGGGAGCCGAGCTTTGGGCGGTTGCGCTTGGTCGGCCTTGTCCGGAATGGTGCAGCGTATCCCGCGGCGGCGCAGGTAGACGCGGTTACTTCGGGAGGTGTACGCCTTATCAGCACGCACCCGATCCGGGCGGACCCGTGGTCGGCCCGGCCCGATGCGAGGCACGCGGACCTTCTCCAGCACGGGTTCGAACTGCGGCGAGTCTCCACGCTGCCCCGCCGTCACCACGATCGATATGGGCTTCTGACCCTGCTCAACTGCCAGGTGAAGCTTGGTGGTGAACCCACCGCGCGATCTGCCCAGCCCATGATCACGGGGCTCCATGAAGATGCCGCCCGGTGGTTCCTTCTGCAGATCACGCTGCTTGCAGGCCCCAGTTGCGTGCTGATGGGCGCGGCCGACCGTGGAGTCGACGCTCAGGTCCCACGTGATAGCACCCTTCGCGTCGGCCAGCGACTGGAGCTGAGTGAGGATCCACTGCCAGGTGCCGTTCCGCTGCCAGCTCCGGAACAGGTCGTAGACACGGCTCCACGGTCCGTACGCGACGGGGACGTCCCGCCACGGAACACCGGTCCGGACCCGGAACCGTATGCCGTGGATCAACTGCCGCCGAGGCCAGACGGGCGGCCGCCCCGTCCTGGCCCCCTTCGGCAACAACGGCTGTAGCGCCGCCCGCTGCTCGTCCGTGACATCTCCCCGACCCATGAGCCGTGATCATTCGCAACCCAAGATCCACTTTCGACACACTGCCCAGTACGGCATAGGCGTGGGGACGCACGGACGCCCGGCTGTCGGCAGCAGGGGCAGCGGCGGTCTACCTCACGGTGGGCGCACTCGCGGTTCGGGGAGAGACGGTGGGCCATGACCTCGGGCTGTCTGAGAGTTACGACTCGGTCGGCCAGGTCATCAACACGGTGCCGGTCTCCTCGTCGGTGAGGGTGATGCGGGCGCCGGGCAGGCGGCCGCGCTCGCCGACCCAGGTGGAGAACTGGCGGCGCGCATTGCGGACAGCGACCCTGGCCCGGTACTTGCCGCTCTCCTCTCTGACATCACCGGTGCCGGTTCAACCGATCAGGAACCGGGCGAATGCAACGGTGCCAGCGAAGGCGCCACCAGCAGCCGGCACAGCGACAGCCCACGTGTTTCCTGCCAGCACCATCAACACGCCAGCGGCCACAGCGATCTGCAGGCCCATCCCTACGGGAGACGGGCCGAGCCAGGGTTGACCGCCTGACCCGGGTCGTGGTCCACCTCGGCGGCTCCAGCCGCGCGGATGTGGTCTTGGCGTCCCGTCAGGGAGGGATCCAGGATCCACGTCATCGACGACCGCCAGCCGCAGCGCCGGGCAGATGGCGCCACCAAGGATGAGCTGGGCCTGCCACCCCGGCATCCTCGTTGAAATTGCCCGGTTCCGGACCCGTTGCCAATCGGCGACCGCCTCGGCGAGAGCACTGCGGGCACTCGCGTTCCTATGAGCTTCGCGATGCATCCCTCGCCGGGCGTCCTTCACCCGCATGGTCGATTAACCCAAGCCCCCGGCTTGCGGAACCGCGAGGGCTGCTCGAACGCTTGAACGGAGGGAGGGGTGTGGGGGCGTTAACGCCCGCCTGGGCGTTGGAGAGGAGACAGATTCACATGTCCGTTCGAAGCATGACGTCAGCACGACTCACAGACGGCCGCCCGCAGATGTTCGCGGGAAGCAACCACGGGCTGTTCACCCGATGGAAGGTGAGCGAGCTCCCGAGCGCCGCCTGGACCGGCTGGCAGCCCTTCGATTTCATGCACGGCCACGTGGTGTCGCTCGCCGCGGCCCCGCTCACGGACGAACGCCCGCAGATATTCGCCGTGACCGACGGCGGTGAACTGTGGACCACCTGGAAGGTGACCACCGACGCGAGCGCCGCCTGGGCCGACTGGACGAAGTTCAACAACCTACCGGGATCGGCCCGCAGCGTGGGCGTGGCCACCCTGACGGACGGCCGTCCGCAGATCGTGGTCGGCACCGACACCGGTTCGGTGTCCGCATGGAAGGTGAGCACCAACCCCGACGCCGCCTGGACTGACTGGTCCTCCTTCGACGGCCCGCCCGCCTGACCCCTGGGCGCACGGCGTCACCCGACCGCAGCCGCCATCCAGGTCACACTCGTACCCGTGGCCTGGACGGTGCTGCGCCGGATCACCGAGCCGGGCAGCACCGCCTCCCACGACGACCTCCAGAGGCACTTCGCCGGACACCCGACAACGACGATCCCGCCGGACACCCACGACGAGCTCAGCAAGGCACAGCCGGAGCCACGACCTGCAGCGGTCGCGCGGCGCCCTCGCCCTCCGGCGATGCCGCTGGCCTGCTGCTTTCAGCCATCCAACGCCCTCATAGTCCCGACAGCACGGGACCCGAGGACTTCCGCAACATGGAAGTCCTGCGCCGAGCTTCACCTTCATGCCCCCGCTGGGACAACCGCTGGGGCGGCCCGGCCATCGGCATCTCAAGGCAGGGAGAAAGCGACATGACTTGGCATTACACCGACCTTACGAGAGTCAGCGATACACCACCGTCGGCAGGTGATCCCGCCGAATACACCACCGACGCCGACAAGACCAGGCGTGTGGTCTACCGCGGCACGGACAGTCACATTCACGAACTGTCGTTCAACGGCGCCTGGCGTCACACCGATCTCACGAGCACCGCACAAGGTAACCCCCCGAACCCGGCAGGCGACCCCGTTGGCCTGGCAACGGGATTCGGCACGACAGCCGCGGCGTGTGTGGTCTACCGCGGTACGGACAATCACATTCACGAACTGTCGTTCAACGGCGCCTGGCGTCACACCGATCTCACGAGTACGACACAAGGTAACCGCCCTAACCCGGCGGACGACCCCCTCACCATCTACCGCCCCCCAGTGAGGGACGAACCCTTTGTGCTCTACCGCGGCACCGACAGCCGCATCCACGAACTGTCGGCCGATCCAGATCTCACCACGACCTTCGATCCGCCGGGTCCTCCGAAGGCAGCCGGCGGCACGACCTCCGCCTACTACTGGGCGCAGGTCAACGGCATGAACGTGGCCTATCGTGGCATTGACGGCCATGTCTACCTTCTTTCGCTCCACAGCCACTTCGGCAACCAGTACGAGGACATCACCGCTGCGGCCACCGGTAACCCACCGGCCGCAATCGGCAACCCTGTCGGCACCGCCCTGAGAGACAAGGGAGAACAGCACGTCGTCTACCGCGACAGCGACGGTCACCTCCACGACCTCGCCTTCGACGGCCAGTGGCACCACAACGATTTGTCCGGCGCCGGTGCATCGCCGAGTGCGGCTGGTAACCCTGCCGTCTACGCCTGGGACGTCGACAAGACGCTGCACGTGCTCTACCGCGGCACCGACAACCACATCCACGACCTCGTGTTCGACGGCCAGTGGCACCACAACGATTTGTCCGGCGCCGGTGCATCGCCGAGTGCGGCTGGTGACCCTGCCGTCTACGCCTGGGACGTCGACAAGACGCTGCACGTGCTCTACCGCGGCACCGACAACCACATCCACGAATTCTGCTTCAAGGCGGACCAGGATCGTTGAAGGTGAGCTCGCAGACCGACGCTGAGACCGTACTAGCGTTTCCGACGGGTGCCAGTCCTGGGTGATCGCCCAGGACTGGCATCACATCACGGAGGCGACAGACCAGGTCTGACCTTGACGTCCAACCTAGCCGCCCCAGGCCAGGGCCTCGCACCGGACCAACTTGGTTGTCAAAGGACACTGACCTGCGTGGAAATCAGTCCGCTGTGAACCACTCGTGGCGCGTCGGTAAGCCTGCCGATGTCGATCTAATCGGTCAGGCGATGACCGTGAAGCCGTGCCGTCGGCCGAGCTTGATCAGGGATGGCTGATCGGGGACGCCGTCCGCCGCGGCGCCTTCGTAGCCGAGGCGCCGCTGCCACGCCGCGTACGCCGTGATGGTGAGGAACTCGAAGTCGCCGTCGTTGTTGATGTTGTCGAGCAGACCCTCGGCGTGCAGCGCTCCCTCGACGAGGCGGACGCCGTCGGGGTAGGTCGGGTGGTCTTGCGCGGCACCCGGGTCAGAACTGGTCAGGGTGATGAGGCGCCGGAGGTCGATGCTGGGCTCTCTGTCTGTTTCGAGCGCCAGGATCTCCGTCGCGCGGGCGATGATCCGGCCGCGCTGTGCTTTGCGCTTGTCGCCGGGGCAGTGCGGGTGCCCGCCCCAGGCGTCGCCGCCCACACCGTGCCAGGTCAGGCCGGGCTGGGTCGTGCTGTCCACGACGTGCAGCGGCCAGCCGAAGGTGGAGTTCCCCCAGGCGTAGATGTGTGCCACCCCCTCCACCTGGGCGGCGGTGAGCGGGGTGTCCGGGTGGCCTTCGGTCTCCACGCTGGCGTAGTACGGGTTGCCCAGATGCTGCGCGAAGGCGTAGTCGACGCCGGTCTCGACGTACTGCTCGATCCGGCCCATGGTACTGACCCAGAAGTCGGAGCTGACCTGCTTGGCGGGATTGTTGAAGTAACCGTAGGGACTGTTGGTGCCATCCTGGACGTGCAGGACCAGGCCTCGATGTTCGAGGACACCGTTCTTGTGGGCGTTGACGACGGGCCGCCAGGCAGCGCCGGGCATCCGTGACATAGGTTCTCCAGGGCATGACCGAGGCTCCGGCCGGGACGGCGCCGGAGCGTACAAGGGCGGGACGGCTCGCTCCGAGCGTCCAGCGGGGTGCAGCTCAGAATCTGCATGCTCTGGCCGCGGACTCTGTGGACGACACGGACCGCATTCGGGTGGATGGAGCCAGGCCCGTCACACAGTCCCGCAGCGGAGGCCGACGCCGCCCGTGTACCGGATCCACGTGAGACCACCACTCAAAGCACGTCCTTGCGTGATCCGCCCCAGCCGGTACAACCATCCAGCACCGCCGGCACCCTCAACGGTGCGACTGGGTTCGCTGAGACGGAAGCCCGAACTGCTCGGTTCGTTGAGAAAGCGACTCAATTGGGCGAGACAGGACACTGGCGGCCGCAGAGGTCGCGCTCCTGAGTGATCCGGATCAGCAGTGGCTCGAACCCGCCTTCAGCCCGCGACGCCGCATACAAAAGTTCAGGCCATCGCTGCTCGCCCGGCGGGTGGGACCTGGCCGGACGCAGGTTGGCTTCGACATCCTCTCTGCGCCTGGCAGTTCCATGGCTTCCATGCGGCGAACAACTCGCCATAGCGCCGGTACAACTCAGCCGCGGTCGCCAGATCGCGCTCGAGTCGTCGCTGCGTCTGCTCTCACCGGGACGTGAAGACAATTGTGATCACCAGCCCCATCAGAGCTGCGCCCCCCCACCCACCACCGCGCCTGCGACGATGGTCTCCCCGAGGTTGAGGGCAGCCTCCATGGGCGGTCTCCAGTGCAGCGTCCGAGCCTGAGATCCCCACCCATGGCCGAGCCGTCCCGCAACCGCCGTACGAACATGCGCGGCTATACCTGCAAGTCACCCGGCCGGCTCTATCACCGTCACCAAGGCGGCACTGCACGTGCGTTTGGACGAAACGGCGGTTGGGATGGTGAAACTGGGCGCCGGCCAGCTCCACGAACTTGTGGGGTTCCACGGCCCCTCGCAGTGAGTCGCTGTGCGTTGAGCGGTCCGGGAGCCGAGCGGCTGTCAGGGCCTGGCCACGCGCTTCATGGACGACAAGAAGCTGCCAGGGTGTAGGGGGCGGGGCGTCAGCCCTTTGTGGAGGTTCTCGCCGATCGCCTCGGCAGCCGTGCTGGGAAGGCGTCTTCAGGCCAGGGCCCTGGAACGGGCGGGCGGCCGCCACCTTGTGCCTCGGGGCGGCGGCCGCTCGGCCCTGGTGGGGCTAGTGCGCTCCGATGGTGGTCCTCGGGCTCTGCACGTCGCCGTAGTAGTGGCCGTTCAGCCAGAACCCGGTGGAGACCACGTAGGTGCCCGCCGGTGCATTCCAGTATTCGCTGTACCCGGGCGCCCCTCCACCGGTTCCCGCGATCGTGGTGCCCTGCCCGGTGGAGACTCCGGACCCGCAGCCGAAGTCGTGCGCCCAGCCACCGGTGTTGACGTTGATCGCGTGCGCGCAGTACACCACGCCCGTGCCGGAGTAGTTCTGGAACGGGATCGTGGCGGAGATGGTGTAGCCGTTGTTCTCGACCCAGTAGCAGGAGTCGATCGAGATGTTGTTGGTGATGTACGCGTAGTTGTGCGTGGTCCACGACCGGCACGCGTAGGCGCTGTACGCCGGGGAGACGGCGTGGGTGCTGGACGACGCGGTGGCGGCATGGGCGCCGGACGCCGTGAGGAGGCTGCCGGCCAGGGAGGCCGCAACGGCTGCCGCGACGGTGAGTGCCTTCTTGAAACTCATAGGTGCCTTCCAGTGTCGACGCTTTCGCGTAGTTCGCGAGACCAGTGAGCGTGAGCCTCGTTCCTCATCCGGCGCGTTCCTGCGTCGGTGACGGACTTCGGCTCGGATCGACCGTGCTGCCTCGGCTCGCGTGGCCGCTTGGCCGGTGAGAAGCTGCGGTTCTACTGACCCATCGGTCAGTCATGGGTCTGGGCCACTCCGGTAGGGGTGACAGTGGCGACGGCCGTCGTCGCGACCGCCACTGCTGCCTTGACCGGACGTTTCATTGCTGCGCCTTTCGTTGCGCGGGAATGGCTGAGTGACCCACGGTGACGCTATGGACACGGGTCCGTCGGCCGTCCTAGGTTCGTCCTAGTGCCAGGTCAGCCAGGGAATCCGCGCTGAGCGCGAAGTGCCGGGGGGAACATGAGATTTGCCGTGCTGGGGCCGTTACATGCCCAGATCACCGGGCGCGACGTCCGGCTCGACGGACCGCGACAGGCCAAGATGCTGGCCGCGCTCTTGGTCGACGCCAACAACGTTGTTGCCATGGAACGGCTGGTCGCCGTGATGTGGGATGAGAAAGCACCTGCCACCGCGGTCCGTCAGGTCCAGGACGCGCTCTCCGGGCTGCGCCGCAACCTTGCCGCATGCGGAGCACCCGGCTCTTTGATCAGCACGCGGCGCGGCGGCTACCAGATTCACCTGGCCCAGGATCAGCTCGACCTACTGGAGTTCGACCACGAGCGGTACCTCGCCGAACGGCACAAGGCCCCGTTCGAGACAGTTGTCGCGCTGCGGCGCGCGCTGGCCTGCTGGCGCGGGGACGCCTTGGTCGACATCTCCAGCCGGGTCCTGGAGTTCGATGCGGCGCGGCTGAACGAGAAGCGCGCTGCCACGCACAAACTGTGTCTGAGCGTCGAACTCGACCTGGGGCGTCATCGTGAGGTCATCGAGGAGTTGACCACCCTGCGACGCGAGCACCCGTACGACGAGCACGTCGCCGAGCACCTGATGGTCGCCCTCTACCGGTGCCAGCGGCAGGGCGAGGCGCTACAGGTGTACGAGCAGCTGCGCCAGGCACTGGCAGGCGAACTCGGCGTCGACCCCACCCCGTCGATCCAGGCGCTGCATCGGCGCATCCTGGTCGCCGATCCCACCCTGGCGGCCTCTGCCCCGGCAAGTGGCACCTCGGACACACGACCGGAAAGTTCTGGCGCGGCGGCCACCGAACCGGACATGGCTATGCCGGTGCGTCAACTACCCCTCGATGTACCTGACTTCGTGGGCCGCGCGGATGCGCTGGCCGAGGTCGCCCGATTACTCGACCCGTCGGCGCCGAACCGGGCCCCGGTGGCCGTCATCGTGGGCGGTCCCGGTGTCGGCAAGTCCTGTCTGGTGACGCACGCCGCGCGGCTGGCGCGCGCCGCCTTCCCCGACGGCCAGCTCTACCTCAACCTCGCCGGGACGTCGGACGAGCCGCGGGATGCGGCGCTGATGCTGGCCGAGGCGCTGCGTGCACTCTCGGTCGCCGGCAGCGCGATCCCGAACGGCCTGTCGGAACGGGCGGCGCTCTACCGGTCGTTGCTGGCGGACCGCCGGATGCTGGTGGTGCTGGACGATGCCGGTCAGGCCGATCAGGTGCTGCCGTTGCTGCCGGGGGCCGACGGCTGTGCCGTGTTGATCACCAGCCGCACTCTGCTGACGCAACTTCCCGGCGCCCGGCACATCGACCTGGACGTGCTGAGCCCGGCAGAGGCGCGGGAGTTGTTCACCGGCATCGTCGGGCGGCGGCGGGTCGAGCAGGAACCGGCGGAGGCCGACGCGATCCTCGACTGCTGCGGCAACCTGCCGCTGGCAATCCGGATCGCCAGCGCCAAGCTCACCGGCCGCCCGGCCTGGACCCTGCAGGTGCTGCGGGAGCGGATCGAGGACGAGTCCCGGCGGCTGGCCGAGCTGAGGATCGGGGATCTCAGCGTGCGAGCCAGCATCGAACTGAGCGTGCGGCTGCTGCCGGCCGACGCGGTGCGCGCGCTGAGCCTGCTGGGTCTGCTCGGCCCCTACACCCTGCCCGGCTGGGTGTTCGGCCCCCTGCTGGACCGCTCGGACGCCGAGGAGGTGCTGGACACCCTCGTCGACGCCAGTCTGGTGCGGCTCACCGCCACCGACGCCATCGGCCAGCCGCGCTACCGCCTGCACGACCTGATCAGGACCTGTGCCGTGGAGATCGCCGCCCAGCTGCCGGCGGCGGACAAGAGGGACGCCATGGTCCGGGTGCTGTCCGCCTGGCTCGATCTGGCCGGGCGCGCCACCGATCGGCTGCCGGCCGGGCTGCTGGCCGGTGAGCCCGGTTCGGCGCCCCGCCTGTCGCTGCCCGACGCGGTCGTGGACCGGCTGATGGCCGACCCGGTCGGCTGGTTCGACGTGGAACGCGACACCCTGCTCGGCGCGGTGAAATTGGCCGTGGACTGGCAACTGCACGAGCTGGCCTGGGAGCTGACGGCCGGCACGGTGACCTACTACGACCACCGGTGCCTGTATCAGGACTGGGAGCACGGGCACCGGCTCGCGTTGGAGGCAGCCGAGGCCGCCGGCAACCGGCGTGGCGCATCGGTGCTGCTGCGCGGGCTTGGCCAGCTGCACATCTACCGAGACGAGTTCGACGGGGCAACCCGTGCTCTGCAGTCCTCCGTCGAGCTGTGCCAGGAGGGCGGGGACAAGCGCGGAGAGGCGTTGTCGGTGGCGATGCTGGGCACGGTCAGCCGGGTGCAGGGCCGTTACGACGAAGCCACCGATCGTGTCGAGCAGGCCCTGGCCATCGCCGTCGGTGAGGGCGACCGGCACCTCGAAGCGCAGCTGTCCTGTTCGATGGCCGTGATGCGGCTCATGCACGGCGAACTCGACGAGGCGGAGTTCTGGTTCGCCGAGGCTTTGCGCCAGGCCAGGGCCCTCGACGACGGGCATCGAGTGGCAGTCGTGCTGCGGCGGTTCAGCCGCCTGCACGATCAACGCGGTGATCCGGACGAGGCGCTGCGCTGCCTGCGGCAGGCATTGGCCACCTTCGAGGAACTGGCCGACGAGCGGTGCGCCGCGTACACGCTGCTGGAAGTCGGCCGCGTCTACGCCGGTCAGGACGACCGAAACCAGGCGAGTCCGGCGTTGGAACGCGCGGCGGACCTGTTCCACCGGCACGGCGACCGCCAGGACGAGGCCGCGTGCTGGCAGCTGATCGGCGACCTGGACGCCGCCGCCGGCGTCCACCACCTGGCGCGCCGGCACCACGAGCGGGCGCAGCGGTTATGGCAGACGATCGGTGACATGCGCCAGACGAAAGCTGCAACGCCACCATCGTCACCATGACCCGGCCGGGTTCGCCGTGCCGTCCCGCGTGCGCTGCCCGAGAGCTTCGAAGGCCCCGTCGGGCCGGGATGCGCTGCACCATCAGCTTCGAGCTCTGCCAACCGTTCGGCAGCCCCCACGGGATCAAGGTCGCCATCGGACGCCTGCGGCGGGACGGAGAACACTTTCGTTGACGTCGACCTGCGAGGGCCTGGAAACGGCGAAGGCGATGGTCTCCGCGATGGCGGAGGCGGGCAGCGCCACGGCGCGGTAGGTCTGCATAGCCTCTGCCCCTCGCACTGCGGGACTGTTACCGAACACGCCGACGAGCGAGAGGAAGTCCACCACGAAGCCGATCTCGCCAGCACTCAGAACCAAAAGCTCCGCCGGCACAGGCCACGCGCTCGCTTCGGCGCGGCGCCAGCCGAAGCGCACCGTCCGTTCCGACCACGAAGGTGAACGGTTCGGCCAGCTCCGCCGCTGATCTCTCAGCGATCCAGCCGCCGAAGTCAGCCGCCGAACTGATCCGGCAGCCGCCTCTGCCAGGCCGGACCGCAGCCCTCAGCTCGACCGGTCCGACATATCGGTAACTCCACCCCTGCGCACTCACGTCAGCCAACCTGGAGCACTTCCGACACACGCCCTAGGTGTATTGATCACGAGCGTTGTTAACAGGGCCGGGGTCTTGATCATGGCGAAGACCTCCGGTGTGGTGGAGGTGTCTAAGCTGCACCGCACGGAGGTCTTCGTGTCCCACCGTAATGCCCGTCTGACCGTTCACGGCAGACGGATCCTGGTCGAACGTGTCCTGTCCGGCCGTCCCGTCGCGCATGTGGCGGCCGAGATGGGCATATCGCGGCCCACCGCGCACAAGTGGATCCGCCGCTGGCGGGCCGAGGGCGAGGCCGGCCTGCACGACCGTTCCAGCAAGCCGCGAACCACACCCCATCGCACCCCGCCCGCGGTCGAGGCCCAAGTCTGCCGTCTGCGGTCCGACCGCAAGCTCGGCCCAGCCCGCATCGGACCGGTTCTGGGCCTGCCCGCTTCGACCGTGCACCGCATCCTGACCCGCCACGGCCTCAACCGCCTTGCCTGGCTGGACCGGCCCACCGGAGCAATCGTCCGCCGCTACGAACGCGCCCGACCGGGCGAACTCGTCCACGTCGACATCAAAAAGCTCGGCAACATCCCCGACGGCGGCGGTCACAAGATCATGGACCGCCGCCAGGCGATGGACAACAAACTC
The DNA here is from genome assembly GCF_056434245.1 of Streptomyces sp. NPDC044064. Taxonomy (NCBI): domain Bacteria; kingdom Bacillati; phylum Actinomycetota; class Actinomycetes; order Kitasatosporales; family Streptomycetaceae; genus Streptomyces; species Streptomyces sp. NPDC044064. The sequence goes on along the minus strand of NZ_JBWKFN010000038.1, from coordinate 24,880 downwards.
GCCACCACCGACCGACGCCGCAGCTGCAAGCCGGTGATCGGCTACTCGTTCATCCACTCCGCCGTCGACGACCACTCCCGCCTGGCCTACAGCGAGGTCCTCACCGACGAGCGCAAGGAAACCGCCGCCGGTTTCTGGCAGCGGGCGAACGCCTTCTTCGCCGCCCACGGCATCACCGTCGAACGGGTCCTGACCGACAACGGCTCCTGCTACAAGTCCAGACTGTTCACCCAGACGCCGGCCACATCCGGCATCACCCACAAGAAGATCCGGCCCTACCGGCCGCAGACCAACGGCAAGGTCGAACGCTTCAACCGCACCCTGCTGGACGAGTGGGCCTACCAGCGGCCCTACCAGACGAACGACGAGCGGACCCAGGCCCTGGCAGACTTCCTCCACACCTACAACCACCACCGGTGCCACACCGCACTGGGCGGACACCCGCCCATCAGCCGCGTCAACAACGCTGCGGGTCAATACACCTAGGGGTGGGGCAAAGCGGCCGTGTATGCGCGCCAGCTGCCATATGAAGTGATCTCGCGGGCACCCTTGAGCGCCTGGGGCTCGCAGAGGAAGCCCGTCACGAAGCTTCCGTCCGCGAGTTCCACGCTTCCGAGTGCCATCGGGCGGGGCAACGCCGCGAGGAGGGCACCCAGCCCCTCGGCGGGCAGTTGCCACACCTCGGCCTCGATCGCGCCACCGCCCTCGCCGACCCGGACCAGCCCCGGCTTCGGAGGCAGGGTGTCCAGCGCGTACAGCCGGTATACGGGCGCGGTCGTGGTCGTACGCACCAGCCGTCCGCCCACAGCGAGCAGCTGCCCGTTCAAGGGCTGTCCGGACAGGTGCGCGCCGATCACCGCGAGTTGCAGTGGCGGAGCGGTGACCAGCCCGGCGATGCGGGCGAGCCGCCCGTCCGTGAAGGCCGGGCCGATCAGCATGACACCGAACGGCAGCCCGTTCACGTCGCCTGCGGGAACGGCCACCGCCGCCAGGTCGAAGAGGTTGGTGGAGTTGGTGAAGCGGCCGAGCCGGCCATTGGCGCCCAGCGGGTCGGCCTCGACCTCGGCGATGGTCGGGTGGCCCGGTGCGGTCGGCAGGAGCAGTGCGTCGGCGTCGCCCAGGGAGGCCAAGGCCCGGGCGCGCAGGGATGCCAGCTTCCGCTGGTCGGCGTAGAGCTGGTGCGCCGGGATGTCCCTGGCCCGGGAGATGATTCCGGCCACGGTCGGGTCGAGGTCCGGCGAGCCTTCGTGCGCGTCGACGAAGGCGCCGACGGCGGTGTAGCGCTCGGCGACAAACGCGCCCTCGTACAGCATCGCCGCTGCCTCGGTGAACGGTGCGAGGTCGACGGGCAGGAGCTCGGCGCCCGCGTCGGCGAGCCGCTGCGCTGCCGTTTCGAACGCATCGGTCCAGCCTGCGTCCAGTCGGCCCAGTTGCGCAGGTTCCGGGACGGCGATCCGCCACGGCCCGGGGCGGCGCAGGGCCGGAGCGGACAGTGGGCGCCCGGGCGGCACTGTCATGAGGGACAGCGCCCGCTCGGCTTCCGGGAGCGTACGGGCGAAGACCGTAACGCAGTCGAGCGAGGCGCAGGCCGGGACGACGCCCTCGGTCGGGACCAGCCCGATGGTCGGCTTGAGACCGACGATGCCGTTGAAGGCCGCCGGGATCCGGCCCGAGCCCGCGGTGTCCGTGCCGAGCGCGATGTCTGCGATACCGAGCGCGACAGCGACCGCCGAGCCCGACGAGGAGCCGCCGGACACATGCTCCGGGGCGACGGCGTTGCGGACCGGACCGTACGGGCTGCGAGTGCCGACCAGACCGGTCGCGAACTGGTCGAGGTTCGTGGTGCCGAGTGCCACGGCGCCCGCCGCCTTCAGACGGGCCACGGCCGGGGCGTCGGCGTCCGGCTCGTACGCGTAGGCGGGGCAGCCGGCGGTGGTCGGCAATCCGGCGACATCAATGTTGCCCTTGACCGCGAACACGGTTCCGGCCAGCGGCAGCCGCTCACCGGCGGCGGCTTTCGCGTCGACCGCTGCGGCGTCCGCCTCGGTCTCGGCCTGCGGGCGCAGGCCGATCCATACTTCGGGCCGGTTCACCTGCGCGATGCGTGCGTAGGCGGCCCTCACCCGCTCAACTGCGGTGATCACGCGGCTGCCTCCACGGTCTCGGCGGGAGCGAGGACGACGAGCGCGGTGCCCGCCTCGACCTGGCTGCCCGGCTTGGTCAGGATCCGCGCGACGATGCCGTCGGCGGGGGCCGGAACCCGGGACTCCATCTTCATCGCTTCGAGCGCCAAGAGCGGCTGTCCGGCCGACACGCGGTCGCCGATCGCGACGTTGACCTGCCAGACGGAGGCGGTGAACTCGGCCTCGACCAGGTGGCCGCCGTCCGGGACCTCGACGTCGGCGGTCGGCGGGGCCACCTCGGCGGCCCCTTCGGCGCGGGCGAACTCGCCCGCCGCCTCCCAGGCGTCGCGCTCCGCGTCGAACGCGGCGCCCTGTCTGGCGCGGAACTCGCAGATCGACTCGGCGTTCTCGGCGAGGAACCGCTGGTACGCGGCGAGCGAGAAGGAGCCCTCCTCGATCCTGGGTACGAACCGGCCGGACATGATGTCCGCGCGCAGCTCCTGGAGCTCGTCCGCGTCGACCGGGTACCACCTGATCCGGTCGAAGAAGCGCAGCAGCCAGGGTGTGCCCGGCTCGAAGGCGCCGCGCTGCTGCCAGCCCGACCACACCTGGGTGGTGCGGCCGACAAACTGGTAGCCGCCGGGGCCCTCCATGCCGTAGACGCACAAGTAAGCGCCGCCGATGCCGACCGAGTTCTCCGCGGTCCAGGTGCGGGCCGGGTTGTACTTGGTCGTGACCAGCCGGTGCCGCGGGTCCAGCGGAGTGGCGACCGGCGCTCCCAGGTACACGTCTCCCAGCCCCATGACCAGGTATTCGGCATCGAAGACGGTGCGGTACACGTCGTCGACCGTCTCCAGACCGTTGACGCGGCGGATGAACTCGATGTTCCAGGGGCACCACGGGGCGTCGTCGCGCACGCCCGCCATGTAGCGGGCGATGGCCTCGCGAGTCGCCGGATCGTCCCAGGACAGCGGCAGGTGAACGATGCGGCTGGGCACCACCAGCTCGTCGGGGGCGGGAAGTTCCTGCTCCACGCGCCGGGCGATCTCGAGGAGCTTCTCCTGTGGCAGGACGTCGGGGTCCGTCCGGACCTGGAGGGAGCGGATACCGGGGGTCAGGTCGTCGATGCCGTCGAGATGCTGTCCGGCCAGTGCCTCCGCGAGCGCGTGGATCCGCATGCGCAGCGCCAGGTCGAGCTGCATCGGTCCGTACTCGATGAGGAGGTTGTCGTCGCCGCTGCGCCGGTAGGTGACCGACGGGCGGGCTTCGGTCTGCTCCAGTCGGGCGAGGATGCCGCCGTCGACGACGGCCTCGCGATCGGCGCGCGGGGCCGCGGCCGGGTTCCGCCGCAGCCCGGCGGCGACCTCGGCGGTCACCGGGACGAAGCGGACCTTGTCGCCGGGGCGGAGCTGGCCGAGTTTCCAGCGCTGTCCGGTCACGATCGTCGCGGGGCAGACGAAGCCGCCCAGGGAGGGGCCGTCAGGGCCGAGCAGGACGGGCATGTCGCCGGTGTAGTCGACGGCGCCGACGGAGTACGGCGTGTCGTGGATGTTGGACGGGTGCAGGCCCGCCTCCCCGCCGTCCGTACGCGCCCACCGCGGTTTGGGGCCGACGAGGCGTACTCCGGTGCGCGCCGAGTTGAAGTGCACCTTCCAGCGTGCGGAGTAGAAGTCGCGGATGTCGTCGTCGGTGAAGAACTCGGGGGCGGAATGCGGGCCTTCGACCGTGCCGATGTGCCATTCGTCACCGAAGGCAGGGCGCCGGTCGAGGGGCACGACGGAGGTGTCCGTGCGCTGCTCGCCGCCGTGCAGCACGTCGCCCGCGCGCAGGGCGCGGCCGCCGTGTCCGCCGAACCGGCCGAGGGTGAAGGTGGATGCGCTGCCCAGGAACTCCGGTACGTCAAGGCCGCCTGCGAAGAGTACGTAGGTGCGCAGGCCGTGTTCGTCGGGCGTCCCGACGGCCAGGGTCTGTCCGGCCTCGACGGTTGCCGGCTCCCACTGGGGTACGGCGATGCCGTCGATCGTCACTCGTGCGGGGGCGCCGGTCACGCAGACCGTTGTCGGGTGGGTGAAGCGGAGGGAGGGGCCCTGGAGGGTGCACTCGAGGCCGGGCGCGCCCTCGGCGTTGCCGAGCGCGGTGTTGCCGAGCCGGAAGGAGAGATCGTCCATCGGTCCGCACGGGGGGACGCCGACCTGCCAGTGGCCGGTGCGTCCGGGCCAGTCCTGCACGGTGGTCAGGGTGCCCGGCGCGACGACCTCGATGCGCGACGTCGGGTCGCTGAACGTGGCGAGCGAGGCGGTGGAGTGGGACGCCAGGCGCACGTCGGCGTCCTGGAGTGCGGCGCGCACCAGGCCGAGGTTGGTCTCGATGCCGTCGAGGCGGGTCGCGGCAAGCGCGGCGTCCAGCCTGTCGAGCGCCTCGGCGCGGTCGCTGCCGTGCGCGACGACCTTGGCCAGCATCGGGTCATAGGAGGTGGTGACCTCGGTGCCGGTCTCCACCCAGGCGTCGACGCGGACGCCCTCGGGGAAGGCGACGCGAGTCAGCAGTCCCGCGCTCGGCCGATGGTCGCGGGAAGGGTCCTCGGCATAGATACGCGCCTCGACGGCGTGGCCCTTCGGCGCCGGGGGCACGGTGACGACCGCCGTGTCGCCCTGCGCGAGGCGCAGCATCCACTCCACGAGATCGACGCCGTAGATCTCCTCGGTGACCGGGTGTTCGACCTGGAGGCGGGTGTTGACCTCAAGGAAGTACGCCTCCTCGCGGTCGGCGTCGTACACGAACTCGACCGTCCCTGCGGAGCGGTAGTTCACGGACGCGCACAGGTCCCGGGCCGAGGTGGCCAGCTGCTCACGTACCGCCTCCGGGAGGCCCGGGGCCGGGGCCTCCTCCAGGACCTTCTGGTTGCGGCGCTGCAGCGAGCAGTCGCGGTCACCGAAGGTGACGACGCGGCCCCTGCCGTCGCCGAAGACCTGCACCTCGACGTGGCGGGCGCACTCGACGAGTCGTTCCAGGAACACGCCGGCGGAGGAGAAGGAGGCGGCGGCCACGCGCTGCACCCGCTCCCAGGCATCTTCGAGGGCGTCAGCGCTGCGGCACGCCTGCATGCCGATACCGCCACCCCCGCCGGTCGCCTTGAGCATCACCGGGTAGCCGATCTCCTCGGCCGCCGCAAGGGCCGCCTCCACGGAGGGCAGCAGGCCGGTGCCGGGCGCGAGCGGGACGCCCGCCGCATGCGCGGCGCCGCGCGCCGTGTGCTTGGCGCCGAACAGCTCCAGTTGTTCGGGGGTGGGGCCAACGAAGACCAGACCCTCTTCGGCGCAGCGGCGAGCGAAGCCGGCGTCCTCGGACAGGAAGCCGTAGCCGGGGTGGACAGCACCGGCTCCGGTGTCCTTGGCGGCCTTCAGGACCAGGGAGGCGTCGAGGTAGGAGTCCTTGGCAGGGGCCGGGCCGAGCCGTACGGCCTCGTCGGCCAGTCGAACGTGCTCGGCCCCGCGGTCCGGGTCGGAGTAGACCGCGACGGTGCGCAGGCCGAGCCTGCGGGCGGTGCGGATGATGCGCGACGCGATCTCGCCACGGTTGGCGACCAGCAGAGTGTCGAACGTCATGGGCTTCAGCTCTCGTCCGGCTCGGTGATCGTCACCTGCAGGGCGCTCGGGTCGAACCCGTTGCAGGGGTTGTTGATCTGCGGGCAGTTGGACAGCAGCGCGATAACGTCGGTCTCGGCGCGCAGTACGACCTTCAGGCCCGGGGCCGAGATGCCGTCGACGATGCCGAGGGTGCCGTCGCCCTCCACGGGTACGTTCATGTACCAGTTGATGTTGGACACCAGGTCGCGCTTGCCGAGGCCGTGCTCGCTGCCCTCGGCGAGGAAGTTGTCCACACAGGCGTGCTGCGACCAGGTGTGGTGTCCGTAGCGGAGGGTGTTGGACTCCTTGGAACAGGCGCCGCCGACGGTGTCGTGCCGCCCGCAGGTGTCCTCGACGACGGTCATCAGCGGGGTGTGCTCGTTGGACAGCAGTACCGAGCCGGTGGTCAGGAAGATGTTGCCCTGGGCCTGGACGGTGTCGGGGGCGCTGTAGCGCACGGTGGTGTCGTGCGCGTCGTAGACGAGGAAGTCCGCGGCCTGGTTGCCGTGCAGGTCCGTGATGGTGAGCAGTCGGCCCCTGCGGACGACGGCGGACCATGCGGCGCGGGCGGGGACCGTCTGGTCCAGGACGACGCGGCGTGTGACAGCGGATGCAGCGGTCATGCGATCCCCCTGGCGTTGAGGTGCTCGGCTGTGTTGAGGAAGGCGCGACGGCCTTCGGGGGTGGCGTCCCACAGCACGTCGCCGGGGGCCGTCGGCCTGGCCCGGTACGCGACGACCTCGAGGTGCCCGCAGATGTAGGCGGCCCGCGGGTCCAGCGGGTGCGAGACGTTGGCGATCAGCACCGTCAGCGGCTGCTCGGCGCGCAGCGTGACGCAGGCGCCGCTCCCCGCGGAGCCGGTGAACTCGGTGGTGCCGTCCTCGCCGATCCGTACGCCCTGGAAGAAGGAGACCGACGGCGGGATGTCCCGCGGGCTCAGGCCGTTCTTGAGGGCGGCGAGCTTGAACAACTCACGCCCGGCCGGAGAGGCGGACTGCACGGTCCCGTCCCCGTACCGCTCGGTGTTGCGGGCGAGGGTTGAGGTGCCGGTGAGGGCGTCGTGCCGGCCGGAGGTGTCCTCGATGACGGAGGCGAGGACCCGTCCCTGGTCGGACAGGAGCAGGTGTCCCTCGCCGAGGTAGGCGTTCCAGAGCACCTTGACCGTGTCGGCCGTGTTCAGCCGCTCCCAGGGGCGGTCGGCGCTGTACAGCAGGACGTGTGCGCACGCGTCGCCGGTGACGTCCGTGAGGCGCAGCTCGGTGCCACGGGCGAGGACCTTGTGGGTGTAATTGCCGCCTGCCACCGTCTCGGCCCACACGAGATCCTCGGCGGCGATGCCCTCAGGGGGCGTCGGCCATCCGCTCGCGGGGAGTACGGGCATGGTGTCCGACTTCGTGCCGCCCTGGGCGCGGGCATGGGCGCGGGCGCCATAGGCCGACGCTGTCGCTGTCTCCACGGCTGAACCTCCGGCTCGACGCTATTTCTGTCGTACGACAGAAATTAAGGGCCGGACGAGTCCGGGCCGTTGCCCGTATGTGTCGGGGTGGTAACCGGTGCCTCACTGAGACAGTTCGGCCCGCAGGAATCTCGCGGGCCTGTGCGAGGATCATGGAGTGAGCCCGCCCACCAGCAGAAGAGTCGGCCGCCCCCGCGCCCAGGAGCGTCCCGCCAGTGGGCTGGAGCCGCGCGAAGAGGTTCTGGCCGCCGCGGCCGAGCTGTTCACCACACACGGCTACACCGCGACGTCCACCCGGGCGGTCGCCGAACGGGCCGGACTGCGGCAGGCCTCTCTCTACCACTACTTCGACGGCAAGGAAGCGATCCTCGCGGCACTGCTCGAGGGGACCGTCCGCCCCTCGCTGGAGGTCGCGCGGGAACTGGTGGGCCGTTCCGGGGCAGCCGCCGAGGCACGACTGTGGGCCCTGTGCCACTCCGACGTCATGCTGCTGTGCCGTGGCCCGCACAACCTCGGGGCCCTGTACCTCCTCCCCGAGGTGCAGACGGAACGCTTCGCGGTCTTCCATCAGGTCCGGACCGAACTGAAGGCTTCCTACGGGGAGTTGCTTGCCGGTACGGGGCCGGGCGCGGCGCTGGGCCCCCAGGAACTCGCACTCCGTACGGACCTCCTCTTCGGCCTCACCGAAAGTGTGATCCTCATCCGGCGCGCCGCCCCCGCCCGCGACCCGGCTGCCCTCGCGGTGGCTACGGCCGACGCGGCACTGCGGATCGCGGGCGTGCCACAGCGCTCCCTGGCACTGCTGCGCCGCGAGGGGCAGCAGCTCCTCGCGGCGCAGTGACGACACGCTCGGGGCGTGTTCCCGCTCAGATACGCACGGCCCCGGCCGGATCCCTACGGCCCGGCTTCCTCGCCGCCGGGACAGTCCCTCGCCGGCAGCGGTAGACCGCACCGGCGGCGACCGTGGCCCCGACGAACAGGACGGTGAACCACTGGAAGTACCAGTGGCCTCCCGCCGGGTCGTACACCTCGGCGCGCGGCCAGGAAAGATTGACCGTCATGAACAGCCCGTAGACGACCGCGAGTGCGTTGACGGGGAGACCCCAGCGGCCGAGCGAGAACAGTGGCCTGCCCAGCTCGTCACGGTCGCCGCAGTCCGTCGCAGGCCACCGGCCCTGCAGCCGACGGACCAGCATCGGCACGGTCACCCCGGCGTACGCGAGGTACAGCATGGCGATGCACGTGGTGCCGATGGCCACGAACGCCTCCGGGGAGGCGAGGTTGAGCAGCGAGAGCGCCGCGGCCAGGATGCCCACCGCCAGGGCCGGGACGAAGGGCATGCCCGTGCGTGGCGAGACCTTGGCCAGCCGTGAGGAGAACGGCAGCATCCCGTCGCGCGCCATCGAGAACAGCATCCGGCTTCCGGCGGTCTGAATGGCGAGCGTCGCCACGGAGACGGCCACCGCCACGTCGGCGAGGAGCACCTTGCCCACGCCGTCGCCCAGGCTGCTGGTGAGCACGTAACTGAGTCCCTCGGTGGCGAGGCGGCCGTCGGAGAGGCTGGGCGCGGCCAGGACACCGCCGAGCAGCAGCAGGCCGCCCAGGGCACCCGCCGAGGCGAGCGCGCTGAGAATGGTGCGGGGAGCGGTGCGACGGGGGTTGCGGGTCTCCTCGCTCATCTCGCCCGCGCTGTCGAAGCCGATGAGGACGTATGCCGCGGTGAACGAGCCCACCAGCAGCGCCGCTACCGTGCCACCCTGGCCGCCTGTCTGCAGCGTCACTCCGGCACCGCGCTCGACGTGGGTGAACAGCAGCACGACGATGAGAACCGCGCCGATGATCTCGGCAGTGACGCCGATCCGGTTGACGGCCGACATGATGCGGTTGTCGAGCACGTTCACGACCGTGGTCAGTACCAGCAGGACGAGAGCCAGGAGACCGGCGTTGGCCGCCCCGGTCTGCGTGGTGGGCGCCGGATCGCCGCCGACGAGCTGGAAGCCGGACCAGATCGAGGGCAGCACGACCTGCAGCGCGAGCGCCGCGGCGGCGACGACGACCACCTGGCCGATCACCATGATCCACCCCGTGAACCATCCGAAGACCGGGCGGCTCAGCCGGGTCGACCACTGATAGATCGCCCCGGAGATCGGATAACGGGCGGCGAGTTCGGCGAAGCAGGCGGCGACGAGCAGCTGACCGACGAGCACGGCCGGCCAGGTCCACAAGAACAGCGGCCCCCCGAAGGAGTAGCCGAAGGAGAAGAACTGGAAGACCGTGGTCAGGACGGAGATGAAGGAGAATCCGGCGGCGAAGGACGCGTAGCGCCCCATCTGACGCCGCAGCTCTTGGCGGTAGCCGAAGGCGGCGAGTGTGCCGTCGTCCGTGGTGTCGGCGGATGGAGGGGGCGGCGGTGTGGGATCGGTGGTCACGGTCATGGCGGTCCCCTGTCGCGGAGGCGTGTTCCTTTGGAGTTCCTGTCGTGCGACAGAAATTAAGGACGCCCCGTTTCTGCCGGATATCCCGGCGGTGTCCGCCCCGTTAGTGACTCCTCTCCGTGGCGGCATGCCCCTCGCCGGCGGAGGGCGCCCCGCCAGGGCGCTGCCGAAGGACGTGGCGATGCAAGGCGGGAGGGTCGCGACCTCGAACCCACGTACCCGGTACGGCTCGTCTGCTCCAGCGAACGGCTGGGGGGAGACAACGTCCTCCGATGCGCCGCCGCAGCAAACCAGTGGCGGCGGACCGGAGGATGGGTTCCGGGACGTGCGAAGGCGAGCCGGTACCGGCGACCCGGTGGTCGGCATCCGGAAGGCGGGCGTCGCTCGGCCCTGATCAAGGAGGGGGCAGACCGCCCACGGGGACGGCCCTGATTCCGGGAGATCGCATCCCGGCCGGCGGCCACCGACCTTCATGAGCGAAATGACGTCCTGTCGTGGCTCATGCACGCCGGGGGGTGCCTCTATGTCTTTCGTCCAGCGAGGCGTGGGGTTCGGGGTTCGTAGAAGGTGCCGCCGCGGAGCATCGCGAACAGCACGTTGACCCGCTGGCGGGCCAGGCGGAGAAGGGCCTGAGTGTGGGTCTTCCCTCTGGCTCGGCATTTGTCGTAGTAGATGCGGGAAGCGGGGATCGTGCAGGGCGCGGTGGGGAAGCCGGCGCCGTCGCCGACGGTGACCAGCAAGGTGGCGGCGGTCCTGACCGCGCCCCCCGGAATCGAGATCAGGACCGCGGAAAGAGGGTGAGCCTCCAGCAACTGCCCGATCCGCGCTTCCAGGGCGCGTCGCTGTTCTGGGCGGCCGCGAGCGAGCGGGCCGGGGACGGGATCACGACGTCGAGTGTGCCGGTGCCCGGGACCACGACGGTCTGCTCGTCGAGGCGTCGAAGACGTCGTCGATCAGCCGCTGCGCCATGCGCGGGGCCTTGGGCCGGATCACCACAACCAGCTTGCGGCGACCGACTTTCCGTAGGGCCTGCGGGGATCCGTAGCGTTCCAGCAGCCAGGTCACTGCGGGATGGTCCAGGCATGGTCCGAGGACGCGCTCCAGGCTGGGGTGGAACCGCACGCGTTCCGCCCCGCAGCGGTTCTTCGGAGCCGACCCGCCGACCCACACCCGGCCGCCCTTCGGCGGCCGGGTCCGCCGCTGCCTGGGCGCCGGCTTCGCCCTCACCGAAGGAACGGTCATCCTGTCGGGGAGCCTCACGCGCCGGGAACTCACTGCAGCGCGAGTCTCGGAAGCGGCACACGTCCGCGACATCACCACCGTCCCACGGCACACAAGGTGGTGATGCGGCTCGCGCCCACGGCACCACGGCAATGCCGCGGCTGCCCAACACCCGCTCGCTGAGCGCTGTTTTGCGATTCGAGTCAGAGATCAGGCGTCCGGAGCCGACTGAGGATGGGTCTCGTACATCCGTACCGCGACCACGACACCCGCTGCTGCGGTGAGGGCGGCGACGGCCCAGATGGCGGTGGTGAGGCCGTAGGCGTCGGCGAGGGCTCCGGCGAGCAGGGCTCCGACGGCGAAGCCGCCGTCGCGCCAGAGCCGGTAGACGCCGACGGCGCGGGCGCGCCAGGCGGGGTGGGCGACGTCGCCGATGACGGCGAGCAGGGTCGGGTACACCAGCGCGGTGCCGGCACCGAGCAGGACCTGGGCGAGCGCCCACACCGGGAAGGAGGTGCCGATCGCGATGAGGGCGATGGCGGCGGCCTGCAGGAGCATGCCGGCGGTGATGAGGTGTTTGCGGCCGATGCGGTCGGACCACCAGCCGGTGAGGATCTGGCCGAGGCCCCACACGGCGGGGTATAGGGCGGCGAGCAGGCCGATCCGGCTCACGCTCAGGCCGTGCGCGGCGAACAGGAGAGGGAAGATTCCCCAGGCGAGGGCGTCGTTGAGGTTGTTGACCATGCCGGCCCAGCTGGCGGAGGACAGGGCCTTATCGGTGAGGCTGGTGGTGCGGGCGATCTGGCCGGTGGTCAGTTCGGCGTGGTGGTCGGAGTTGGCCGGTGCGGGGTGGAGGGCGGCTTCGGTGCGTGCGTGTTCGCGGGTCTCGCGGACGGCGAGGGCGGACAGGCCGAGGCCGAGGGCGGCGTAGGCGATGCCGAGGAAGAACGGCTGCGGTCGCAGGCCCCAGTGGGCGGCGATGGCGCCGGTGGCCATGGCGGTGCCGGCGAGGGCGAGGTAGCCGGCGGCCTCGTTGAAGCCCATCGCGAGTCCGCGTCGGGCGGGGCCGACCAGGTCGATCTTCATGATGACGGTGGTGGACCAGGTCAGGCCCTGGTTGATGCCGAGCAACACGTTGGCGAAGACGACCCAGCCCCAGGAGGGGGCCCAGATCAGCAGGAGCGGCACCGGTAGCGCCACAACCCAGCCCGCGATCAGGACAGGCTTGCGGCCGTACCGGTCGGAGAGGGTGCCGGCGAAGAAGTTCGTGATGGCCTTCGTCGCGCCGAACGCGACGATGTAGGTGAGCGCGGCGGTGTAGGCGGACAGGTGGAAGGTCCGGTCGGCGAGCAGTGGCAGGACGGTGCGTTCCTGGCCGAGCATGCCGCCGACCAGGGCGTTGACCGCAACGAGCAGGGAGAACTGGGCGAGGTTGGCGCGCAGGCCGAGCCGGATCCCACCGCCGACGGGGGTGGAGTCGGTGGCGGTCACGAGCCGTCCTTCAGTCGGCGACCGGTGACCTGCTCCCACTCGCCGACGCCGCCGGCCAGCACCGCGAGGTCGTGGGCGCCGTGGCGGGCGAGGAGGCTGGCGGCGGTCATCGCGCGTTCGCCGTGCCCGCACATCACCACCGAACCGTCGACCGCGTCCTGGCCGTCGGCGGCGAGGTTGCCCAGCTCGCGGTGGGCGGCTCCGGGGATGTGCCCGGCGGTGTACTCGGCGGCCTGGCGGACGTCGAGCACCGGCCGGGTGCCGATCCGATCGGCGGTGACCAGCTCGATCGTCTCGACCGGGCCGCCGTTGGCGCGCCAGGCGTTCATACCGCCGGCGAGCTGTCCGGCGAGCCGGTCGTAGCCGATCTTGGCACATTGCCAGGCGAGGTCTGCTCCGTCCTGGCCGGGACCGAGGACGAAGGCGAGCGGCACGTCCGGCGGCAGCAGCCAGCCGATCCAGGTCGCGAACGCAGGCCGCAGCGGATCGGAGATGGCGCCGGGGATGTGTCCGGCGGCGAACTCGTCGATCGGCCGGGCATCGACCAAGTGGCCGCCGTTGGCGAGCAGGGCGCGCACCCTCTCCGGGTTCAGCGGGTCGAGGCCCGGTGCGGCGGCCAGGAGGGCCGGGCCCCGGCGGTTGATCTCGCCCAGGCGGTCGAAGTAGGCGGGGTAGGAGTCGAGCGAGCCCAGCAGCCTGCGGACGAAGGCGTCCTCGTCCGGGGCCGCGAGCAGGTCGTTCGCCGTCTTCTGGGCGCCGATGGTGGTGGTCCGCTCGGCTCCCGGCGGGGCCGAGCAGTACGAGCCGGCGCCATGGGTCGGCCACACCGCGGTCGTATCCGGCAGCTTCGTCAGGCGCTGGAGGGAGCGGTACTGGGCGCGGGCCAACTCCTCCGCCCGGTCGGCGCCCTGAAGGTCGGTGCGGGCGGCCGCGCCCACGATCAGCGATCCCCCGGTGAACACCCCGAGCTCCCGGGCGCCGTCCAGAAGCAGAAAGGACACGTGCTCATCGGTGTGGCCGGGAGTGGCGAGCGCCCGCAAGGTCAGGCCGCCGAGGTCCACCTCGTCGCCGTCCTCCAGCGGGGTGTGCGGAAAGGCGCGTTTCCCCGCAGCGGAGGCGAGCACGGTCGCCCCGTCGTCGTGCGCGAGCTGCAGGGCGCCGGTGAGGAAGTCGGCGTGCAGGTGGGTGTCGGCGGCGAAGGCCACCGTCAGGCCACGCCTCGTGGCGGCGGCCCGCAGGGCCCGCAGGTCACGCGCGGCGTCCACGGCCAGGGCCCGGCCGTTGCCGAGGTCCACCAGGTAGGCGCTGTTGCCGAGCCCCTCGTCGACCAGGGGTATCAGGTGCTCGTCGGCGAAGCCCATGGCATCCTCCAGAATCGTCACAAGGAGGGTGGCAACCCACCCGGGCCACTAATACAATATTCCATGGATTCATGGAGGATTCTAGGGGAGGCTCCAGCCGTAAGGCCGCCCTGTTCGACGCGCTCGCGACCACCGGCAAGGCGCCGCCCAACGGCAAGCGGCTGGCACTGCTCAACCTGCTCGCCCAGGGCGAGCGCAGCATCGACGCCCTCGCCAAGGCCCCCAGACTCGGCCTGACCACCGCCTCCGCGCACCTGCAGAGCCTCAAGCAAGCCGGCCCGGTCACCACCCGCCGCGACGGGGTGCGCATCCACTACCGGCTCGCCGCCGACGACGTCGCCGCCCTGCGCGCGCTGCTCCAGCAGGTCGCCCGCACCCACCTCGCCAACTGCGTCCGCTCCCACGACGCCGTCCGCCTCCTGGCCGCCCGCGGCCGCACCGCCAGGCGGCTGGCCGACGGCATGCTCGAATGACGCCTCGCGGCCCTACCCGTCGGGCCCGGCGCCGCTTGACCGCCGCCTTCACCGCCGAAGACGGGCCGGTCGTCTACGGGCCGGTCGTCGTGGACGGCACCGGCATGCTCTGCGTCACCTGCTACTGCACCCGCGCCAACGCATCGCGCCCTGCACGCCTACCTGCGCTGGCGGAACAAGAACGCTCGGCACCCCGACGTGTTGGCCGCCCAACGCAAGGAGTGCGCCCGCATCCGCAGCGAGAAGGACATCAGCTGGGGCGGACGCCCCCTCGACTCGGCGGCCTGATCAATCCAATGGATGAAGTCGAACCAAGCATCAGGCCGACATCAGGAGCGGGACTGGCCTCGTGATCGCGGCAGCCGGCAGCAGAACGTCAGGTTCGGCACCGGGGTCCTCGGTGATGACGAGGCCAGCCGCGTCGATGTCGAAGCCGTTCGGCCAGATGGTCAGGTCGCTCGCCAGCGCGCCTTCGAGTCTCGCGTGCCGCAGGTCGGCACCGCCGAGGTCGCAGCCCCGCAGATCGGCCAATCGCAGATCCGCACGGACGAACACCGCCCGATGGGCCCGAGCCTTGCGCAGGTTCGCCTCCCTCAGGTCCGCACCGGAGAGGTCCGCCTCCCGCAGGTCGGCCTTGACCAGGCGCGCGCCGCGCAGATCGGCTTCGAGACACCGGACCTGATGGAGTATCGACGTCCCGAGTTCGGCATGCCGCAGGTTGGCCTCGATCAGCGACGCCCCGCTCAGGTTGACCTGGTACACACTCGCCGCTTCCAGGCACGTGGCGTCGAGATTGACGCCGTTCAGCCACAGCCCGTCGCAGTCGGCCCGACGAAGGTCGGTGAAGCTGACGTTGACCCACCCCGGGCTGCGTTCCTGACCAAGCACCCCGAGGCAGGTGAGCGCCACCTGAGCATCGGCGGCACGGGTCTCCAGCGGGCGCACTGAGTTGATCGACACGTCCGCCGCCGGAGCGCCCGGCTCCTGCGGCGGCCACGGCAGGTGCGTCCGAAGGTACGCCGCCATGATCGAGATGACCGCCTCGTGGTCGCGGGCGGAGTGGTCCGCGATCCGCCACAGTGCGTAGAGGCCACCGATCCGCACGTCCAGCTTGTCACTGCCGAGCTGTTCCACGGCCCGGCTGAAGCGATCGGTGACCTGGCCCTCCCGAGTGGCGTTCAGCCCGTCCTGGCTGACACGCAACTGCCGCCAGGTGGCGTAGGCACCGAACAGGACGACTGCGCCACCGATCGCTTGCAGGAGCGTGGTGCGCACGTTGTTCACCGCGTTCATCCGGTCCGCGGCGGAGAGGTGGGCACCGGCGAGATCGTGGTCCACCACCATGCCTGGAAGGACCAGGAGCACGACGAACAGCACGGCCAGTGCGGCCACCACGACCGACGCCATGGCGACCGCGCGAGTCGCACGCCAGCGGCTATGAACAGATCCCCCCATAGCCATCGGATCCTAGAGCAAGGCCGAACCCGGCGAACCTATGCGGTCACGGCACTAGAGGTCGAGGACGACTTCGGTGGTGGGCCGGCTGCAGCAGACGAGAACAGTGCCGGGCTCGGGAAGTTCGAGGGGTCGGGTGGTGTAGGTGATGTCGCCTGTCACTAGGTGGGTGATGCAGGTGTGGCACACGCCGGTGCGGCAGGACCAGCGGGTTGGGATGTCGCAGGCTTCGGCGAGCTCCAGGAGGGACGCGTGGACGGGTGACCATGGAGTGGTGATGCCGCTGCGGGCGAAGGTGATGAGGGGGCCGGTGCCCGAGGGCCCGGGTGGTTGGTGCGGTCGGATCGCGGCGGAGGGTGTGACGCCGGGGTTGATGGCGGGGAGGGCGCTGAACTGTTCCGTATGGATCTGCTCAGGGCGCAGGCCGTGCTCTCTCAGGAAGCCGCCGAGGTCGTCCATGAACGTGGTCGGTCCGCACAGGTAGGCGTCGGCGTCGGTGGGAATGCCCAGGGCCATGAGTGATTGAGCGGTCGGGCGGCCGTGGGCGATGTGGGGCTCAGGGTGTGGGGCGGGTTCGTCGGCTGCGGTGTAGTAGACGTGCTCGTGGGCGTTCGGAAGTTGCGACAGAAGGGCGTGGGTCTCGTCCGCAAAAGCGTGGTGGGCGACGTCGTGGGCGGTGTGGATCCACCACACCGGGCGTGGGTCTCGTGTGGCAGCGAGTTGGTGCAGCATGGCCAGGACGGGCGTGGCACCGATCCCCGCGGAGATGAGGACGATGGGGCGGGTGCCTTCTTCGAGTACGAACGTTCCGCGGGGGCTTGCGATCTCCACGAGGTCCCCGGGGCAGAGAGTGGCGTGGATG
Organism: Streptomyces sp. NPDC044064; assembly: GCF_056434245.1. Classification (NCBI taxonomy): domain Bacteria; kingdom Bacillati; phylum Actinomycetota; class Actinomycetes; order Kitasatosporales; family Streptomycetaceae; genus Streptomyces; species Streptomyces sp. NPDC044064. Next base: position 8,377 of record NZ_JBWKFN010000038.1, on the reverse strand, counting down.
TAGCCGCTGACTTTCCCGTGCGGCTCGTGCTTGACGCTGATGCGGTAAGTGCCGGCCATGGGCACGGAGGACAGGGAGTAGCTGCGCACCGCGGGGGCGGTATCGCCGACGACGAGGCGGAGGGAGAGGTACTGACCCGGGCGGGCCTCGGGTAGGGGTGTGCCGTCGGTGCTGTCGAGGTAGATCGACGAGACGGTGGGCGTCTCGGGGACGATACGGCCCACGCGCATGGCCTTGAAGCCCGGCCATCCCGGCTCTTCCCTGGGCTGCTGGGTGGCGGCGCGTTCGCCCGGCCATCCCGGTTCCTGTCTGGGCTGCTGAGCTGCGGCGAGTTCACGGAAGGACTGCTGCCATCCTGGGCTGAGCGCAGGGATGTTCAGTGCTTTGCGCAACTTCGCGGGGTCTCGGTCAGGCAAGTAGAGCAGCGCATCGGTGTCGGCGACGCTCAGTTCCTCCGGGCCCTTGCGGGTCAGGGTGATCTCATCGCCGGTCTGGACGCGTCCCTCGGTGATCACGCGCAGATAGAAGCCGGGACGGTGATGGACAACCAGCAGGGAGGCCATGGTGGGTTCGTCCAGCCGCATGCCGACGCGGTAACAGGTGACGCGAGGCTGGGTCACCTCGAACTCGGCTTCGCCGATGCGGTACCGGTCGCCGATGCACACTTCGTCGTCGGACAGACCGTCGACGGTGAAGTTCTCTCCGAAGATCCCGAAGGTCAGGTCGTCGCGACCGAGCTGTTTCTGCCAGTACTGATAGGACTGCAGCTGGTAGACGAGGACAGCACGCATTTCACCGCCGTGCCCGGCCAGATCTCCTTGACCGTCTCCCTCGACGTTCAGCCGCCGCACCATCCGGGGACCGTGCACGGGTGACTTCCAAGCACCGGTGCGAACGGTCCTTCCCTGCCAGGACACGTCCCTGGGCATCCCTACGTTGACGGACAGCAGCGTCGCCATTGTGGACCTCCTGCGGGTGGCCGGCCCTGGTCAGCCCCTCATGGCGCTGTGATCTGTGCGCTCAGTTCATTTGCTGGTGCTGCCGCAATTCCGTGATCACGAATCATGTGGTGCGTTCGCTGAGATGCCTCGATCGAAAGGGTCGACGCGAAGGGCTATGCGCATTCGATTTTACTCGGTAGATCATTCATGTCGCGCATGCCTGTAAGGCGGCGACGCCGCCCTGCGCCGCACCAGAATGATCAAATGGAGTACAAGCTCAAAGTCGTCATACTGCCTGTGAGCGATGCCGACCGCTCTTTGGCCTGCTGCACCGACATCTGGGTTTCAACCTGGACGTGGACGACGGACCCAGCCCGGATCTCCGTCTCGTGCGACTGACCCCGCCCGACTCCGCGTGCTCGGTGCAGAGCGGAGTGGATCTCGCCGAGGCCGCGCCTGACTCGGTGCGGTGGCTGCATCTGGTGATCCCCGATCTTGAAGCTGCGCGGGCCGAACTGGGACCGCGGCATCGCCGTCGGGGAAATCTGCCACAGGGCGCTACTCGACACGTGGCAGGGCGGCTTCGCGCCTGACGTCGATCCGGAGCGCCGCGACTATGCGAGCTTCGCGGAGTTCACCGACCCGACAGCAACGCGTGGACGCAGCAGGAGCGCTTTTCATCCCTCGTGAGGTGCAGTCGGGCATCCGGCTTTCTGGTTTGTCAGACGTCGTTGTAGTTGGTCAGCTGCCCTGGTTTTGCTGCCCCAGCAGGCGGGCCTGTTCGTTCTTCAACGCGGAGAATCGTTGGCGTGCATAGGCGGCTAGCTCCTCGCTGGGGAACGACACCACCGAGAGGTGCTGGTCGTGGTTTCCCTGCGCCCACCGGGCTGCTGTGATCTCGTAGCCCGACACATGCGCGCACAGTTGGAGCAAAAGGGGCGGCATTTCTGGTTCGCTCAACAGATCCGCATGTTTGACGACCAGGTTGCGCATGGCCTGGATGTTCGGAAGAAAGACGGTAGTCACCCACAGCCGCCACTCGGTGAGCTCTTCTGGGGTGGGCGGGGTTTCATGAGCAAACGGTGACGTTCCGCCAGGGCGGGCGTGACGTTCCACGAACGCGCCGAAGGTGCGGCTGTTGGCTTCCGTGAGGGCGAACAGGGGCCCGTAGAAGTCGCTGAGCTGGCGATTCACGCGGGCTAGACGTTCTTGACGCTGCGACAGTCGCAGGCCGTTGAGGTAGGTGACGACATAGCCGACGAACGCCAGCCCAATAGTGACGACCACTGCGATCATGAGGGGTGATGTTAGCGAGCGGTGCTCCCCCCTGGTCAGACGGCCCTAGCAGATAGAGGTTGCCGCGGTACCTGCGATGGCCAGGAAGTGTTCGGCCTTGCGTTCGTAGCGGCGGTGGAGTCTGCGGAGTCCGCCGAGCCAGCTCACCGCCCGTTCGACGGTCCAGCGGTGTCGGCCGAGCCGGGCCGAGGAATCAACGCCCTTGCGGGCTGTCCGGGGCACGATGCGGCGGCTGCGGAGCCATTGACGCAGGTGGTCGTAGCCGTATCCCTTGTCGGTATGGAGCTCAATCGCGCGTCGCGACCAGTCCAGATCCCCTTGCGAGCCGAGCTCGTCCAGGACCAGGCGATGCAGCTCGGCCCATACCCGAGCCTGACTCCACTCGGCGAAGCGCCGATACCCCGTTGACCACGTGCGTGGAAAACACTGGCCCGCCGCCTGCGGTCTGTTGGGGTGGTGGGGTGAGTGAACGCAAGCCGTATCCGAGTGGCTTAACGGACGAGCAGTGGTCGTTGATCGAGCCGGTGATCACTGCGTGGAAGGCCCGGCACCGTTCAGTCAGCGGCCATCAGAGCACCTACGAGATGCGGGAGATCGTTAACGCGATCCTCTATCAGGGGCGTACCGGCTGCCAGTGGGCCTATCTCCCACACGATCTTCCCCAGAAGAGTGCGACGTACTACTGCTTCGCCGTTTGGCGTGACGACGGGACCGACCGGATCACCAAAACTGTTGCGCTGCCAGGTCCGTGAGCGGGCCCGCCGATTTGAGGACCCGAGGCTGGTGGTGCTGGGCACCCAGAGTGTCCATGTGGCAGCCGGGGTCCCCGCCGCCACGACCGGCCGGGATCCGGCCAAGCGGGTGCCGGGCCGCAAGCGCGAACTGGCCGTGGATGGTCTCGGCCTTGGTCATTGCGGTCGTCGTCCTCGCCGCGAACACGCACGACAACACCGCGGGCATCATCCTTCTTGACCAGGTCGCCGAACACGCCGACGACACTGTCCGCAAGGCGCTGGTTGAAGGGCTTCAAGAACCAGATGGTCCTGCACGGCGCCAACCTGGGCATCAACGTCGACATCGTCGGACGCAACCCTCAGGACAAGGGGTTCGTGCCGCAGCCGAAGCGGTGGAGGGTCGAGCAGACCTACGGGGTCTTAATACTGCACCGGCGTCTTGTCCGCGACGACGAGCGCTACCCTTCGTCGTACGCCTCCCGCGTCTATTGGCCGATGTCCCACGTCATGATCCGCCGCCTCACCGGCGCGAACGCTCCCAACTGGCGCGAAACTCAGGCGGTGACCGAATGAACCACAGCCTGCTGCCGAAGAACATTGAAGGCACCCGAGCCAAGTTGAAACGCCTGGTCAAACTCGGCATCCTCACTGAGGTCGACACTGGCAGCTTCGCCACGAAGCAGTAACCGGCCGAGCCCCGATTGACTTCGTTCACGTCAAACAGCAGCAGTACGGCTGCCTGTGCTCGTGAGGGTGGCGGGTCGTGCGGGTGGTGGGAATCAGTGGGCCGTGTCAGCCAACTGATGGGGTGAGGCTGGTGCGGTCGAACGGGCCACCGTGCGTGGCGGCATAGGCGATGGCGTCGTTGACGGCATCGAGGCCGAACGACCGGACCCGTTCGGGGGCGAGATCCAGAGTGCCCGAGGTGAGGAGCCGGATGATGCCGACATTGGCTGTGCGCGGGTACATCCACTGCCCGCGCACGGTGATGGAGTTGCGCATGATCCATGGGTACGGGAGTGCGAGGTCGTCGCCACCGAGCATGCCGACGCCGCCCATGAGGACGACGCGGCCGTACTCGCGCACGGTCATGGCCGCCGCGCGCGAGGCCGAGCTGGGTGCGCTCGGCGGGAGCAGGTCGATCACCATGTCGATCGGGCTGTCGGCCGCCATGGACATCGCCGCGCGGTCGGTGGCCTCGTCTCCGGTCAGCAGGATCGGGCGCAGCCGCGGACCGAAACGGTCGGCGAGGAGGTCGAGCGCGGCCTGGCGGCGGCCTGGGGCGACCACGCGGCCCGCGCCCATCGCGAGCGCGACCGCGACCGCGCTGCTGCCGAGGTTGCCGGTGGCCCCGCTAACGAGCAGCGTCTCTCCGGCTGCGAGCGCGCCTGCCAGCAGCCCGCCGTAGGAGATGGCGTGCACCGTGAGTGCGGCCCAGCGGGCCGGATCGTCCCCTGCCATGGTGGGCAGCGGGAAGGCGTTCTCCGTCGGGACCCGCATGAGCTCGGCGAACGCGCCGTCGTGCAGGTACCCGGCGAGCCGCGCGCCGCCCTCGCCGCGCGAGCTCCAGCCCTTGAGCGTGATGTCGGGCGTCAGGGCGTCGTCCCGCGAGCGCACCGTCGAGTCGCACCACACCAGGTCGCCGACGCGCAGCCGGGTGGCGTCAGGGCCGACGTGGATGATCCGCCCCACTCCACCGACACCGGGCACGACGGGAGGGACAAGGGGGTACTTCCGCTTGCCGCTGAAGACTTCGGCCGCGTAGGGCGCCACGCAGGCGGCGAGGACCTCGACCACCACCTCACCGCGCTCGGCCTCGGGGTCGGGCACCTCCCGCACCGTGAGCGGGGCGCCGAACTGCGTCAGAACTGCTGCTCGCACGTGATGACCTCCGTGTTCGTCGGTGCTCGTGGCATCGACACTAGGAGCTGGGTGAGTATGCGGGAAGCGATGATCTGGCATCTGTGGTATGCGTATGCCGCATGGATGTCTCCAGCGCGGGACTGCGGGTCCTGCGGCAGATCGCTGAGTCCGGCAGCTTCACCGCGGCAGCTGCCCGACTCGGCTACACGCAGTCGGCCGTCTCACGCCAGGCCGCCGCCCTCGAACGCAGCGTCGGCACCATCCTGTTCGAACGCCGCCCAGATGGGGTACGGCTCACTCCGTCAGGCTTGACCCTGCTGCGGCACGCTCACACGGTCCTCGCCTCGCTCGCAGCGGCCGAGCGTGAGCTCGCCGGCACCGTCCCGCGGACCGAACTGGTGCGGCTCGGGGTAGTCCTGAGCGCGGGCTCCGCGATCCTGCCCGCCGCACTCGCACACCTCGCGGCGGCCGACCCGCAGATCACGGTCACCACCCGCGAGGGCACCACGCCCATCCTGATCCGGGCGCTGCGCGCGGGCTCGCTCGACCTCGCCGTACTGACGTCCCGCCCACCCCACCGGCCCTTCGACGGCGACTCGCCGCGCCTGCACGTCGAGACCGTCGCGGACACCGAACTGGTCGTGGCGGTGCCTGCGACCGGAAACTTCGCCGGACGCACCACGGTGCACGTCGACGAGCTGATCGACGCCGCATGGATCGCCACCCCGTCATCAAGCTCTGAGCCGCTGCTCGGCGTCTGGCCCGGCCTGCCCGGACGGCCGCGCATCATCCACTCCGCGCGCGACTGGCTGACGAAACTCCAGCTGGTCGCCGGCGGCTTCGGCGTGACCACAGTGCCCTCCCGGCTCTCACCGGTCCTGCCGCCCGGGGTAAACCTGCTGCACGTCGACGGCACACCCCCCGAGATCCGCCGTGTGCTCGTGGCACGCCTCTGCGGCCACCCCGCCCCGGCGATAACGGCCGTCACCCAAGCGATCACTTCGACCGCCTGAACCGCCGCCAAGGCCGCGCACAATCGCGTGTGCCCCTTCCCTCTCGCGGATGGGGCACCGCGGTCCCCGTCGGCCTGTTCTTCGCGGTACTGGCGATCGGCTTCGCCGTCGTCACAGCCCTGCACGTACTCCTCACTCCCCGCGGCCGCGCAAAACAGCCGCCGGGCAGCCGCCTTCCGCCGAGGCCAGCGGACTCGTTACCCATGGACAACGTGGCACTGGTCGGGGTTTCGGGTTCAATTTCTCACCAGAACCTCTCAAACCACCCTCTTGGAAGTCATCTCAATTGGGTGTGGCTCTCCCAGGTAGTGCGGACGGGATGCAGAGGATGAGCCCTTGCCGCCGCCAGGGTCGACGTACGCGGTGCAACATCAAGCCCGGTGCCAGGCTTTGACGTCAGCACTCGTAGACTGCGCGGTCATGCCACAACGATGGCCCTTCATCCACCACGTCACCGTCATCGCCTCGGACCTCAAGGCGAGCACCCGCTTCTACACTGCCACGCTCAAGCCTCTCGGTGTTGTCGGGGAAGTGGCTGACGGCGGAGCGGAGTTCTGGGAAGAGGAGCTGGACACTCCTTCCTTCGGTCTGTACCCCGCGGGCGACGCCACGGTGACCTGGGGGGCGTGGCCCTCACTCAAGGAGAGCCACACCCAACTCAATTGGTGACCGCGCCACCTGTGAGAGTCAGGCTGTCAGGCCCAGGCGCGATGACTCGACTGTGATGTGAGACTTGCAGCATGGGCATGGGGCGTGAGTCGCGGCGGGAAAAGGGCTCAATGACGGTGGAGATCGTGGCGACGACACCCAGCGCGATGTAGGTGTCCTGCCGGCTCTGTCGGCGGCTGGGACGCCGGGTGGTGCGCCGTCTGGCGGGCCGGTGCCGGGTCATCGCCCACCTCCCAAGGCGGAGAGGTCGATCGGGTAGGACACCGTCGGTGTGGGCGCCGCGTTTCGCGGCTTCGGGGTGTCGAACTTGATCGGGTACGACACCGGTCGGGCGCGGCACGGCGTCGCCCGAGACTTCGCGTGTGGTCTGGTCGAAGCGGATGGGATACACGAATGGACTGCCGGTCTACTTCGTTACGCCGGCGACCCTCTCGGGGATCGAGAGCGCCACAGGTCTGGCCCAGGTGCTGCTGAACACGGCGGGAACCGTGCTTCTGCTCCTCGTCGGCTTGTCGTACCGCCGACGGCTGCGCGGCGGCTGCCCGCGCTGTGGGCAGCCGCACGCCGGCCCCAGCGACGGCCCGCTCGACCACCCGGCCGTCTCCCCGGCCTCGAAACGGACCCGCAGAGTGGTCCACCTGCTGTTGTGCGGGCTCCTGCCGCGGGCAGGAGTCAAGACCATCTGGACGCTGGGCGGTGACGCACTCGGTGTCTCGGCCGATGACTGGCAACGGACGAAGAGCGTAGGCGCGTCGGGACTGTCGAAGGCTGCCGCTTCGGTGGGTATCGATGTGACCGTACTGGCTGCGATGGTCCGGGTCTTCCTGCTGCTGGGGCTGCTGCACGCGTGGGGGCAGGTGTTCCCCCGTTGGACGCCGGTCCTGCCCGGACGAAGGGTCCCGCGCCTCACCTGGATGGTCGAGTTCGGCGGCCTGGCATTCGCCGGTCTGGGCATCGGCCTCGTCGTGGCCGCTCACTCCTATGCCGCCCGCACCCACCCCGTCTGTGCCGGCGCCACGGTGGCATCAACGGTCTGAACTGGCCCCATTTTTCCGGCTCCAGGTGGCCCCATGTCGTCGTGCTAGGGGTCTGCGTTCCGGCTTGACGCGGCCCCGGCTTCCGGTCTCGCGTGGCTCCAGCCGATGATGGGTCGGCGATCTCCTTCACCCCTCGTCACGAGTCACACCACGTCAGGTCGTTGACTGACCGTGGCGGTACTCCTCCGAAGGCATCGAGTCCCATTCGGTATTGGCGCCGTCGCGCGTCACAATGAACAACGGACGCGATCAGGACCTGCCCGACGAGTTGCCCGCGCAAGACGACCCCGGGATTATCCGGTCCTGCGTATCCCTCGGGCGTGTAGCGAAAGTGCCCGTCCACTGCCTCGGCATGCGCGATTTCGTCGCTCTCCAGTTCCAGTGGGTCCCTTCCGACCAGCGAGATTCCGTCGTGCCCGACCTGGGGACCGTGGACGGCGTCGGCTGCGATGCAGAACAACCCCACAGCCTGGCTCACGTAGGCCGTGACGGCAGGCGGAGAAGGGGCCACCCCGCGACGGACCTCGATCTTCCAAGTCGGCGAGAAGATCGCGTGGCCCCGTGGGCAATCGCTGACCTTTGTCTGGCCGAGAACCTGAGCCGCCTCGACCACTTCGTCGACGGTCATGCCGAACCGGAGCGGTCCGACGCCCTCCGTGGGTGCGTAGGACCACTCATCCCGATCGCCGACTCCGGAATCGGCTTCGGTCTTGAACGTCATAGTCGCCCCTTAGAAGCCATTTCAGTTGGCGTGATCTTGCGGCAGTCTGGGGTGATGACTGCTGCGCTTGTCGGGCGGATGGCGCCGGATGACCTGTGGGCGT
>NZ_JBWKFN010000037.1:34764-105303 GCF_056434245.1 Streptomyces sp. NPDC044064 | reverse complement strand
GTTACATTCCGAACCCGGAAGCTAAGCCTCACAGCGCCGATGGTACTGCAGGGGGGACCCTGTGGGAGAGTAGGACGCCGCCGAACAAATTTTGAAAAGGTCGGATCCTGAACTTCGGTTCGGGGTCCGACCTTTTTACGTTCTCCTTAACGTGTCGTTCACGTTGCGCGCGGAACATCCAGCACATGGGTACTGCTGCAATGCTCAGGGCCGCCGGCGTCGGAGTCGGTGACGAGGTCGTCGTACCGGCCTTCGGGAATGTCGAAGTGGCCGAGGCCGTGACCCTGGCGGGTGCGCTTCCGGTGTTCGCCGACATAGATCCGGTCACCTACTGTCTCGACCCGTCGGCCGTGGAAGCGGCCGTAACTCCTCGAACCGTCGCGGTCGTTGTGGTCCACCGGTTCGGCCGGCGTGCGGACATCACGCGGCTGCACGAGGTGGGACAGCGGCACGGACTGCTCGTGCTGGAACAGGGCGAATCCGAGGCGCCGTACGACGAGATGGCGCAGCGCCGGGAGCGGGCCGCCTATCTCGACGCCAAGCTGAAGGGCGTGAGCACCCCGGACGGGGGTGACTGCCACACCTACCAGCAGTACGTGGTGCGGGTGCCGGGCAATGGCCGGCCGGACCGCGATGCCTTCGCCCGGGCCTTGCGGGCCAGGGGAGTTGAGTGCCGCGTTCCCGTGAAGACGCCCGTGCACCGACTGCCCGAGTTCCGGCGCTGCGTGGCGCTGCCGGAGACCGAGCGGGCAGCGGACGAGACGCTCGCGCTGCCCGTGGACGCCTCCCTGACGAAGCGTGAGATGCAGCGGATCGTCTCTGCCTGCAACGCCCTTGGCGGTTTGCTCCAACCCGCCTTCTGAACGGGCACCGAACGAATTTGGGAAACGGCCCTGTTCGGGGTACTCTTTTCCTGTCGCCGCGAGGGAAACCTCGAAAAAGACAAGGCCCCCATAGCTCAGTCGGCAGAGCGTCTCCATGGTAAGGAGAAGGTCAACGGTTCGATTCCGTTTGGGGGCTCAGCAATGAAGGCCTCGCCCTATCGGGCGGGGCTTTTGTCGTTTCTACGGATGCCCGGGCGGGCCCGGGGGCTTCAGTCCTTGTGAAGCCCCGGCACCCGCATCGCCAGGATCGCCATGTCGTCGGACGGGGCGTCGGACGCGAAGCGTTCCACGGCACGCATGATGCGTGCCGCGACCGCGCCCGCCGTGAGGCCCGTGCAGGTGGTGAGGACGTCGGCGAGGCCGTCGTCGCCCAGCATGCGCGTGCCCTCGCGGCGTTCGGTGACGCCGTCCGTGACGCAGAGGAGGACGTCGCCGGGGTCGAGGGTGACCGTCTCCTCGTACAGCTCCAGGTCCTCGATGACGCCGAGCAGCGGCTGGGGCTCGGCCGCAGCCGTCACGGTGCCGTCCTGGCGCAGCCGCAGCGGGAGGGGGTGGCCGGCGCAGACCACCTTCAGCTCGGCGCTGCCGTCCTCCTGCGGCCGCAACTCGCCGTACAGCAGGGTCAGGAATCGGCTGCGGTCGCCCTCGTCGAGGATCGCGGAGTTCAGGCGCTCGAGAACTGCCGGGCCGGACAGGCCCTCGCGGGCCAGCAGGCGCAGTGCGTGCCGGGCCAGGCCCGTGACCGCCGCCGCGTTCGGACCCGTACCGCAGACGTCGCCGATGGCGAAGCCGTAGGCGCCGTTGCCGATCGGGAAGAGGTCGTAGAAGTCACCGCCGACCTCGTTGCCCTCGCCGGCCGCGCGGTAGATGACCTCGACCTCGACGCCGTCGATGTGCGGCAGGCCGGGCGGGAGCAGGCTGCGCTGGAGGGACTGGCTGATGGCCGTGCGCTCCGAGTACAGGCGGGCGTTGTCCAGGGCGAGCGCGGCCCGGCGGCTCAGGTCCTCGGCCAGTTCGAGGATCTCCTGGCGGAAGTGCTCGTCGGTGGGCTTGCCCAGGGTCAGCATGCCGATGACGCGGTTGCGGGCGACGAGCGGCAGGACGACCGTCTCGCCGCCGACGGCGGAGGCCGTCGCGAGCGTCGGGCCGATGCCCGAGGAGACCTGCCGGGCGGGGCCGCCGGACAGGCCGAGGCTGCGCATCGAGGAGCGCAGGGCCGCCTGGTGGGCGACCTCGCCGGGAGCGGTCCAGACCCGGGCGCCGGGAGTGGTTACCGGGTCGGGCGCGGGCACCTTCGACAGCAGCGACTTGATGCCGTCGATGAGCTCCTCGTCCTCGTGCAGCACGTACGACAGGTACGGCTCGGAAGCCTGGTCGGCGATCGTGTAGACGGCGCACCAGGTGGCCAGCGTCGGGACCGTCATCTGGGCCATCAGGGCCAGGGTCTGGTCGCGGTCCAGGGTGCCTGCCAGCAGGTCGGAGGCCTCGACCAGGAAGCTCAGGGAACCTCGGCGCAGCCGCTCCAGCTCACCGAGGCGGGCCGACTCGACGGCCAGGGCGATGCGGTCGGCGGCGAACTGCAGGCGCAGCGCCTCCTCGTTGGAGTACCGGCCGGGTGCCTCGGCCGCCACGCCGAGGGAGCCCGTGAGGCGGCCCTCGACCTTCAGCGGGACCGTGACGACCGAGCGCATACCGGTGCCGGACAGCAGCGGTACGGCTCCGGGTACGGCGGTGAGGTCGTCGTGGACGGCGGGCATGCGCGCGGAGCCGTACCGGCCGGGGCCGGCCTCGACCGGGACGCGGGCGAAGCGCTGGCGGGCGGAGGGCAGGCCGGTGGAGGCCCGGACCTCCAGCTCGGTCTCGTCGTCGGTGGCCAGCAGCAGGAACGCGGAGTCGCCGTCGAGCATGTCGCGGGCGCGCTCCACCGTGCGTTGCAGGAGGCCGTCGAGGTCGTCCGGGGCGGGGGAGCCGATGAACACCTCGAAGGGGTCGGCGCTCTGGCCGTCGGAACCTGCTGTCTGGTCGGTGGCGGGGCCGCGCAACGGCGTCTGCAGGACCGCGCGTTCGTGGTCCCGCACCAGGAGGCACACGGTGGAGGGTTCGCCGCCGGTGTCGCGGACCCTGAGGTGGGAGGCGTAGACCGGGGCCACGCGGCCGTCGGAGCCGCGGACGCCGTAACTGCCCTCCCAGCGTGAGAGCTGGAGGGCTTCGGCGATGCCGGTGCCGGTGCCCGGGGTGTGCGGCCAGGCGGCGAGGTCGGTGAGGGGCTTGCCGATGACCTCGGGGGCCGGGTAGCCGAACAGCTCCTCCGCGTCCTCGTTCCAGCTGCTGATGGAGCCCTTCCGGTCGATCTGGAGGACCGCGACGCGCACCCGGCCGTCGGCGAGCGGGAGGAGGTCGGCGGGGAGGGAGGGGCCGGCGGCGCGGGTGCCGACCGGACGCTCGGGCAGATTGAGGTGGAACCAGACGTTCTTGTGGGTGGGGGTGTAGTCCACGCCCCAGCGGGCCGCCAGGGCCGCGCACAGCTGCAGGCCGCGGCCGCCCTCGCGGTCGGGGCTGCCCATGGAGGCCGGCGAGGCCTGCAGGGGGACCTCGCGCTCCGGGTAGCGGTCCGAGACCTCGATGCGCACGCCGTCCTCGGTGCGCAGGCACAGCACTTCCGCGTGTGTGCCCGCGTGCACCACCGCGTTGGTCACCAGTTCGCTGGTGAGGACCACCGCGTCGTCGACGACGTCGGCGAAGCCCCAGCCCTGGAGGGTGTCTCGGACGAAGGACCTGGCGGTCGCGACGGACCGCCCGACGGGCTCGAAACTGGCGGCCGCGCGCGCGGTGATCACAGAACTCCTCGGCCGGTTGTCGACGTGCAGGGCAGCGTGGCCGACCGGCTCGCGCCGCTGCTGCGGCATCCGTTCGCCCGTCGGCCGTGGCTCCGGGGTATGTCCCCCGGGGATCAGTCCGGTGGTCATGGTCTGCGGTCGCCCCTCCGATGCCCGCTCGTGCTCGTGCCACCGCCCAGGCCGGTCGGACCGGTGTGGCTGGACAGCCGCATGCAAGGTTACTTACCTTCGCCCTCCGAGCGGATGCCGGTCGCCGGTGTTTACGCCCCCAGGGTGTGCGGACGATGTGCGAAGCTGCCGAACTGTTATGGCCTGGTTCGGCCGGGGTGAAACACTGGGCAAGCTTCTGATGAAGGTCCGGTCATGCTGCGTGTGTTCCGTGTACGGAGGGCAGCAGCCTCTGGTGTGGCCGGATCTCGTCTGGCAGAAATACCGAGCAGTAACGAATGCGCGGAAGTATTCGGTGAGCCGGGTGATCGGCCTGCCGGGCCGACGCGGTGAGCACGGCAGTGATGGTCTACCCCTTCGGGAGGGACGCAGTGGAGTCTGGCGCAGGGACGCGGGGCACGAAGACGCGCGCGAAGGGCGGACCGTCCCTGGGCAGGAACGGCGGCACCACCGCCGTGGACACGGCTGCCCTGAACCGGCTGCTGGCGGCCCTCGTGTCGATGCGTGACGGCAACTTCCGCAAGCGGCTCACGGTGTCCGGCGACGGCGTGATGTCGGAGATCGCCGCGGTCTTCAACGAGGTCGCGGACCGGAATCTGCATCTGACCGGTGAGCTGTCGAGGGTGCGGCGCATGGTCGGGCGTGAGGGAAAGCTCACGGAACGGCTGGAAACAGGTGCCTGCGAGGGCTCGTGGGCGGCCGCGATCGACAACTCCAACGCGCTGGTCGACGATCTCGTCTGGCCCGTCTCGGAGGTCAGCCGGGTCCTGACGGCGGTCGCCGAGGGTGATCTGTCGCCGCGGATGGACCTGCGCACCCAGGCGCCCGACGGAACCGGGCATCCGCTGCGGGGCGAGTTCCTGAAGGTCGGCCGTACCGTCAACAACCTGGTCGACCAGCTGTCGACGTTCACCGACGAGGTCACGCGCGTGGCCAGCGAGGTCGGCACCGAGGGCAAGCTCGGCGGCCAGGCCCGGGTGCGCGGTATGTCCGGTTCGTGGAAGGACCTGACCGAGTCCGTCAACACGATGGCGAACCGTCTGACCGCTCAGGTGCGCGACATCGCCCTGGTGACGACGGCGGTCGCGCGGGGCGATCTGTCACGCAAGGTCACGGTGCATGTCGCCGGCGAGATGCTGGAGCTGAAGAACACCGTCAACACGATGGTGGAGCAGCTGTCCTCCTTCTCCTCCGAGGTGACCCGGGTGGCCCGTGAGGTGGGCACCGAGGGCATCCTGGGCGGCCAGGCGCAGGTGCCCGGGGTGGCCGGCGTGTGGAAGGAGCTGACCGACTCCGTCAACACGATGGCGGGCAACCTGACCGCGCAGGTGCGGGGGATCTCCCAGGTCACGACTGCGGTCGCGAACGGTGACCTGTCGCAGAAGGTGACGGTTCCGGCGCGCGGTGAGGTCGCGCAGCTCGCCGAGACGATCAACCAGATGACGGAGACCCTGCGGATCTTCGCGGACGAGGTCACGCGTGTGGCCAACGAGGTCGGTGGGGAGGGCCGGCTCGGCGGGCAGGCGAACGTGCCGGGCGCTGCCGGCACCTGGAAGGACCTGACGGATTCCGTCAACACGGTGTTCCGGAATCTGACCACACAGGTGAGGGACATCGCCGCGGTGACGACCGCCGTGGCCAGTGGTGACCTGTCGCAGAAGGTCACCGTCGACGTGGCCGGCGAGATGCTGGAGCTGAAGAACACCGTCAACGGCATGGTGGACCAGCTGTCGGCGTTCGGTTCCGAGGTGACCCGGGTCGCGCGGGAGATCGGCGTCGAGGGTGAACTGGGCGGCCAGGCACAGGTGTCGGGTGCGGCCGGTACGTGGAAGGACCTGACGGACTCCGTCAACACGGCGTTCCGCAACCTGACCGGCCAGGTGCGCAACATCGCCCAGGTGACGACGGCGGTGGCCAACGGTGACCTCTCGCAGAAGGTCACCGTCGATGTCTCCGGCGAGATGCTCCAGCTGAAGAACACCGTGAACACGATGGTGGACCAGCTGTCCTCGTTCGCGGACCAGGTCACGCGGATGGCCCGGGACGTGGGTACCGAGGGCCGGCTGGGCGGCCAGGCCAGGGTGGACGGTGTCTCGGGCACCTGGAAGGAGCTGACGGACTCCGTCAACTTCATGGCCGGAAACCTGACGTCGCAGGTGCGCAACATCGCCCAGGTGACGACGGCGGTGGCCAACGGTGACCTCTCGCAGAAGATCGACGTCGACGCGCGCGGGGAGATCCTCGAGCTGAAGAACACCATCAACACGATGGTCGACCAGCTCTCCGCCTTCGCGGACCAGGTGACCCGGGTGGCCCGGGACGTGGGTACCGAGGGCCGGCTCGGCGGTCAGGCGCAGGTGCCGGGCGTGGCCGGTGTGTGGCGGGACCTCACCGACTCGGTGAACGGCATGGCCGGCAACCTCACCGCCCAGGTGCGCAACATCGCCCAGGTGGCCACGGCTGTGGCCCGCGGTGACCTCTCCCAGAAGATCACCGTGGACGCGCGCGGGGAGATCCTGGAGCTGAAGAACACGCTGAACACGATGGTCGACCAGCTGTCGTCGTTCGCCCAGGAGGTCACCCGGGTGGCCCGTGAGGTGGGTACGGAGGGCATCCTCGGCGGTCAGGCCGAGGTCCAGGGAGTCTCCGGCACCTGGAAGGACCTCACGCAGTCCGTGAACTTCATGGCGAACAACCTGACCATCCAGGTGCGCAACATCGCCGAGGTGACGACGGCGGTCGCCAAGGGTGACCTGTCCAAGAAGATCACCGTTGACGCGAAGGGCGAGATCCTCGAGCTCGTCACGACCGTCAACACGATGGTCGACCAGCTGTCCAGTTTCGCCGAGCAGGTGACCCGGGTGGCCCGTGAGGTGGGCACCGAGGGCATCCTGGGCGGCCAGGCGCACGTTCCGGGTGTCACGGGCATCTGGAAGGACCTGAGCAACAACGTCAACCTGATGGCCAACAACCTGACCATGCAGGTGCGCAACATCTCCCAGGTCGCCGCGGCCGTCGCCAACGGTGACCTGACGCGTCAGGTGACGATCGAGGCGAGCGGTGAGGTGGCGCAGCTCGCCGACACCTTCAACACGATGGTGAAGACGCTGAGTTCGTTCGCCGACCAGGTCACCAAGGTGGCCCGTGAGGTGGGCACGGACGGGATCCTGGGTGGTCAGGCGCACGTTCCGGGTGTGGCCGGAACGTGGAAGGACCTCACCGAGTCCGTGAACCAGATGGCGTCCAACCTGACCGGTCAGGTGCGCAACATCGCCATGGTGACCACGGCCATCGCCAAGGGTGACCTGACGAAGAAGATCGACATCGACGCGCGCGGTGAGATCCTCGAACTCAAGACGACGATCAACACGATGGTCGACCAGCTGTCCAGTTTCGCCGAGGAGGTCACCCGGGTGGCCCGCGAGGTGGGCACCGAGGGGCAGCTCGGCGGTCAGGCACGCGTGCGTGACGTCGACGGCACCTGGCGGGACCTCACCGAGTCGGTGAACGAGATGGCCGGGAACCTGACGCGGCAGGTGCGCGCCATCGCGCGCGTGGCGACCGCGGTGACCCGCGGCGACCTGAACCTGAAGATCGACGTCGACGCGTCCGGCGAGATTCAGGAGCTGCAGGACTACATCAACAAGATGATCGCCAACCTGCGTGACACCACGATCGCCAACAAGGAGCAGGACTGGCTCAAGGGCAACCTCGCCCGCATCTCGGCGCTGATGCAGGGCCGCCGGGACCTGGCGGACGTGGCTTCGCTCATCATGAGCGAGCTGACGCCGGTGGTCTCCGCGCAGCACGGCGCGTTCTTCCTGACGATGCCGCTGATGGACGGCCAGGACCTCAGCGTCGACGCCGAGGACCGCTACGAGCTGCGGATGCTCGGCTCGTACGGCTACTCGATGGGCTCCATGCCGACGTCGTTCCGGCCCGGTGAGGCGCTGATCGGCACGGCCGCCACGGAGAAGCGCACGATCCTGGTCGAGAACGCGCCGAGCGGCTATCTGAAGATCTCCTCCGGGCTCGGCGAGGCCCCGCCCGCGCAGGTGATCGTGTTGCCGGTCCTCTTCGAGGGCAAAGTGCTCGGTGTGATCGAGCTGGCGTCCTTCACGCCGTTCACGCAGATCCAGAAGGACTTCCTCAACCAGATCGCCGAGATGATCGCGACCAGCGTCAACACCATCTCGGTCAACACCAAGACCGAGCTGCTGCTGAAGCAGTCGCAGGAGCTGACCGAGCAACTCCGTGAGCGGTCGGCGGAGTTGGAGAACCGGCAGAAGGCGCTGCAGGCCTCCAACGCCGAACTGGAGGAGAAGGCCGAGCTGCTGGCCCGGCAGAACCGGGACATCGAGGTGAAGAACACCGAGATCGAGGAGGCCCGGCAGGTTCTGGAGGAGCGTGCCGAACAGCTCGCGGTGTCGATGCGCTACAAGAGCGAATTCCTCGCCAACATGTCGCACGAGCTGCGTACGCCGCTCAACTCGCTGCTGATCCTGGCCAAGCTGCTCGCCGACAACGCGGACACCAACCTCACGCCGAAGCAGGTGGAGTTCGCCGAGACCATCCACGGCGCGGGATCCGACCTGCTCCAGCTGATCAACGACATCCTCGACCTGTCGAAGGTCGAGGCGGGCAAGATGGACGTCTCCCCGACGCGTATCGCGCTCGTCCAGCTCGTGGACTACGTGGAGGCCACTTTCCGGCCGTTGACGGCGGAGAAGGGCCTGGACCTGTCCGTGCGGGTCTCCCCGGAGCTGCCCGCGACCCTGCACACCGACGAGCAGCGGCTGCTGCAGGTGCTGCGGAACCTGCTGTCGAACGCGGTGAAGTTCACCGACTCCGGGTCGGTCGAGCTGGTGATCCGGCCCGCCGGTTCCGGTGTGCCGCAGGTCATCCGTGAGCAGTTGCTGGAGGCCGGCTCGCTCAGCGATCCGGACGCGCCGCTGATCGCGTTCTCGGTGACCGACACCGGCATCGGTATCGCGGCGAGCAAGATGCGGGTGATCTTCGAGGCGTTCAAGCAGGCGGACGGCACGACCAGCCGCAAGTACGGCGGCACGGGCCTCGGCCTGTCCATCTCGCGGGAGATCGCGCAGCTGCTCGGCGGTGAGATTTACGCGCAGAGCGAGCCCGGCCGCGGCTCGACGTTCACGCTGTACCTGCCGCTGCACCCGAGCGAACTGCCGCCGCAGGGCTACCAGCAGTCCGTGACCCCGCTGGAGGCCGGCGAGCTGGTCGCCTCCGCGGCCGGGCTGTCGCTGGAGCTGTCCGCCGTGGAGATCGAGACGCCGGCGGAGGTGAAGTCGTACCAGGAGACGCAGAACGGTGCCGCCGCGCTCTTCCGGCGCCGCCGCCGGAGCCTGCCGCCGGTCGAGCACCGCCCCGAGCGGTGGGCGACGGTCGGCGAGCAGGAGAGCGCGCCGCAGTCGGCCCGAGCGGTACGGTTCGGTGGTGAGAAGGTGCTGATCGTCGACGACGACATCCGCAACGTGTTCGCGCTCACCAGCGTCCTGGAGCAGCACGGGCTGTCGGTGCTGTACGCCGAGAACGGCCGCGAGGGCATCGAGGTGCTGGAGCAGCACGACGACGTGGCGGTCGTGCTGATGGACATCATGATGCCCGAGATGGACGGGTACGCGACGACCACGGCGATCCGCAGGATGCCGCAGTTCGCGGGGCTGCCGATCATCGCGCTGACCGCGAAGGCGATGAAGGGCGACCGGGAGAAGGCGATCGAGTCGGGTGCCTCCGACTACGTGACGAAGCCGGTCGATCCGGACCATCTGCTGGCCGTCATGCGGCAGTGGATGCGTGAGGAGTGACGGGGTGACCGGCGCGGATGTGAACGCTGCGGGAACCTTGGGTGTGCACTCGGAGTTGTCGTTCCGAAGGGGCCGGGGGCGTGTGGGAATCCCGGATTCCGGGAACTTTCCGGTCTCTCGCGGCGTTTCCGTTGCGTGCACAGTGACATCGCGGTGACAGGGTGTGGCGACGGGCGGGGTGCGGCTACGATGACCGGCACAAGGACGGGCGGCGAAAGGGAGTCGTCCCCTGGGGCGGCGCCCGGTGTACCGCCGGGGCGAGGAGGGCGGGCCATGGTGCAGAAGGCCAAGATCCTCCTGGTCGATGACCGGCCGGAGAATCTGCTGGCGCTGGAGGCCATCCTCTCTGCGCTCGATCAGACGCTGGTGCGGGCATCGTCCGGGGAGGAAGCGCTCAAAGCACTACTCACGGACGACTTCGCGGTCATTCTGCTGGATGTCCAGATGCCGGGCATGGACGGCTTCGAGACCGCGGCGCACATCAAGCGGCGGGAGCGGACCCGGGACATCCCGATCATCTTCCTCACCGCGATCAACCACGGTCCCCACCACACCTTCCGGGGCTACGCGGCGG
This sequence comes from Streptomyces sp. NPDC044064, assembly GCF_056434245.1. Taxonomy (NCBI): domain Bacteria; kingdom Bacillati; phylum Actinomycetota; class Actinomycetes; order Kitasatosporales; family Streptomycetaceae; genus Streptomyces; species Streptomyces sp. NPDC044064. Next base: position 95,009 of record NZ_JBWKFN010000037.1, on the reverse strand, counting down.
GCGCTGTCGACTACATCTCGAAGCCGTTCGACCCGTGGGTGCTGCGCGCGAAGGTGTCCGTCTTCGTCGAGCTGTACATGAAGAACTGCCAGCTGCGCGAGCAGGCGGCGCTGCTGCGGCTCCAGTTGGAGGGCGGCGGCAAGGGCGCGGTCGGCGGCAAGGAGTCGGCCGGGCTGCTCGCCGAGCTGTCGGCGCGGCTCGCGGCCGTCGAGGAGCAGGCCGAGGCGCTGTCCAAGCAGCTGGACGACGAGTCGGCGGACGCGGCAGCGGTGGCCACGGCTGCGCATCTGGAACGCAAACTCACCGGGCTGCGCCGTGCGCTCGACGCGCTGGAGCCCGGTGCGGGCAGCGGTACCGCGTCGGTGCCGACGCAGAACTGACACTCGCCGGGGGCACAGTTGCCCATGAGCGTGCGTCAGTTCCGCGCCCCGGCAAGGGCGACACGAACGGGTGAAGCAGTGGGCACGCGTGTCCACTGTCGTCTCCCCCGGTAACCTCACACCCATGGCCTCACGTCCCTCCGCAGCCAAGAAGCAGCCCGCGAAGAAGGCGGCCGCTCCCGCGAAGGCTCCGGCGAGGAAGGCCGCAGCGAAGAAGGCCCCGGCCAAGAAGGCGCCCGCCAAGAAGGCTCCGGCGAAGAAGGCCGCGCCTCCGAAGCCGGCACCGAATCCCACGGGGGGCGTGTACCGGCTCGTGCGCGCCGTCTGGCTCGGTCTCGCGCACGCGGTCGGCGCCGTCTTCCGGGGCATAGGGCAGGGCGCGAAGAACCTCGACCCGGCCCACCGCAAGGACGGTGTCGCGCTGCTGCTCTTCGGCATCGCGCTGATCGTCGCCGCCGGTACGTGGGCCGATCTGCGCGGTCCCGTCGGTGATCTGGTGGAGATCCTGGTCACCGGCGCCTTCGGCCGGCTCGACCTGCTGGTGCCGATACTGCTCGCGGTGATCGCCGTACGGTTCATCCGGCACCCGGAGAAGCCGGAGGCCAACGGGCGGATCGTGATCGGTCTGTCCGCGCTCGTCATCGGCGTGCTCGGCCAGGTCCACATCGCCTGCGGTTCGCCCGCCCGCGGCGACGGCATGCAGGCCATAAGGGACGCCGGCGGCCTCATCGGCTGGGCGGCGGCGACCCCGCTGACGTACACCATGAGCGAGGTGCTCGCCGTACCGCTGCTGGTACTGCTGACGATCTTCGGGCTGCTGGTGGTCACCGCCACCCCGGTCAACGCCATCCCGCAGCGGCTGCGCGCGCTCGGCGTGCGCCTGGGCCTGCTGCCCGACCCGGAGGAGTACGAGCCCTCCGAGGACGACACGCGGTACGAGGAGCAGTGGCGCGAGGATCTGCCCGCACGCCCCCGACGGCGCCGGAGCGTCCCCCAGGCGTACGACCCCGACGGCGCCGAGGAGGAGGCCCTCTCGCAGCGCCGCGGCCGCCCCAGGCGCTCCGCGGTGCCCCAGCCCGATCTGCAGCGCCAGATGGACGCGGTGGACGTCGCCGCGGCCGCCGCTGCCGCCCTCGACGGTGCCGTCCTGCACGGCATGCCGCCGTCCGCGCTCGTCGCCGACCTCACCCAGGGGGTGAGCGTGGGCGACCGCGAGGAGACCACACCGGTTCCCGCTCCGTCGCCGGAGCCCACGCCGGCCCCGGTTCCCGCGCCCGCCGCGCGCCCCAAGCAGGAGAAGCTGAAGGTCGCGAGCGTCCCCGACCTCACGAAGGCGGCCCCCGAGGAGTCCCGTGACCTGCCCGCGCGCGCGGAGCAGCTCCAGCTCTCCGGGGACATCACCTACTCGCTGCCGTCGCTCGACCTCCTCACGCGTGGAGGCCCCGGCAAGGTCCGCAGCGAGGCGAACGACGCGATCGTCGGCTCCCTGCGCAACGTCTTCTCCGAGTTCAAGGTGGACGCCGACGTCACCGGGTTCACCCGTGGCCCGACGGTCACCCGCTACGAGGTCCAGCTCGGCCCCGCCGTGAAGGTGGAGCGGATCACCGCGCTGACCAAGAACATCGCGTACGCCGTGGCCAGTCCGGACGTGCGGATCATCAGCCCCATCCCGGGCAAGTCCGCGGTCGGCATCGAGATCCCGAACACCGACCGGGAGATGGTCAACCTCGGCGACGTGCTGCGCCTCGCGGAGTCCGCCGAGGACGACGACCCGATGCTGGTCGCCTTCGGCAAGGACGTCGAGGGCGGGTACGTGATGCACTCGCTCGCGAAGATGCCGCACATGCTCGTCGCCGGTGCGACCGGTTCCGGCAAGTCCTCGTGCATCAACTGCCTGATCACCTCGGTCATGATGCGGGCGACCCCGGACGACGTCCGGATGATCCTGGTCGACCCCAAGCGCGTCGAGCTGACCGCCTACGAGGGCATCCCGCACCTGATCACGCCGATCATCACCAACCCCAAGCGGGCCGCCGAGGCGCTGCAGTGGGTCGTGCGCGAGATGGACCTGCGCTACGACGACCTGGCCGCGTTCGGCTTCCGGCACATCGACGACTTCAACAAGGCCATCCGCGACGGCAAGGTGAAGCTGCCCGAGGGCAGCGAGCGGGAGCTGCAGCCCTACCCGTACCTGCTGGTGATCGTGGACGAGCTGGCCGACCTGATGATGGTCGCGCCGCGGGACGTCGAGGACGCGATCGTGCGCATCACGCAGCTCGCACGCGCGGCCGGCATCCACCTGGTGCTCGCCACCCAGCGCCCGTCGGTCGACGTGGTCACCGGCCTGATCAAGGCCAACGTGCCCTCCCGGCTGGCGTTCGCCACCTCCTCGCTCGCCGACTCCCGGGTCATCCTCGACCAGCCCGGCGCCGAGAAGCTGATCGGCAAGGGCGACGGCCTGTTCCTGCCGATGGGCGCGAACAAGCCGACCCGTATGCAGGGCGCGTTCGTGACCGAGGCCGAGGTCGCGCTCGTCGTGCAGCACTGCAAGGACCAGATGGCGCCGGTCTTCCGGGACGACGTCACCGTGGGCACCAAGCAGAAGAAGGAGATCGACGAGGACATCGGCGACGACCTCGACCTGCTGTGCCAGGCGGCCGAGCTGGTGGTCTCCACCCAGTTCGGGTCGACGTCCATGCTCCAGCGCAAGCTGCGCGTCGGCTTCGCCAAGGCCGGGCGGCTCATGGACCTGATGGAGTCCCGGAACATCGTCGGGCCCAGCGAGGGATCCAAGGCACGTGACGTTCTTGTGAAACCTGACGAACTGGACGGCGTGCTCGCGCTGATTCGAGGGGAGTCTGACGGATAGGGCTGCGGTCCGCCCGGCGTGTCGGGTTTACGCCGGGTGGCGGCAGGACCGTGATCCACCCGTTAGAGATCTGCGAGCAACCGTTTCCCTTTGTCGCACGTCAAGTTGAGCGAGAGGACAGGTTAGGGGCTCACTGTGGGCTTTGTGCCTGGCCCGCCGTTGGGATGAGCGGCCGTTCCGATGGCGTACAAATAGCACCGCCCGGTCGCCTCATCGTTTCGCACCCCCCTAGACTGAACCTCCAGCACAGGTGGCTCACACGCTCGAAAGGCGCCCCCGTGTCCATCGGCAACTCCCCTGAAGACGAGCGTCCGTTCCAGGATGCGTCGGAGGAAGTCCGTCCCTCAGTGGGACGCGCCCTGAAGCAGGCGCGCATCGAGGCCGGGCTCACCGTCGACGACGTCAGCAGCGCCACTCGTGTCCGTATCGCCATCGTGCACGCCATCGAGGCGGACGACTTCGCCCCCTGTGGCGGGGACGTCTACGCCCGTGGGCACATCCGCACGCTGGCCAAGGCCGTCCATCTGGACCCCGCTCCGCTGATCGCGCAGTTCGACGCCGCGCACGGCGGGCGGCCGGCACCCACTCCGGCGGCGCCCCTGTTCGAGGCGGAACGTATCCGCCCCGAGCGGCGCGGGCCCAACTGGACCGCGGCCATGGTCGCCGCGATCGTCGCCGTCGTCGGCTTCGTCGGCTTCACCGCCTTCAAGGGCGGCGACACCGGGAACGACGCCAAGTCGCAGGTGGCCGACGGCGCCACTTCGCCCACCCCCAGCAAGGCCGCCTCGCCCACGCCCAAGAAGGACAAGCCCGCCGCGCCGACCTCCGAGGCGTCCGACAGCGCCATCGCGGCCGCCCCGCAGGACAAGGTGACCGTCCAGGTCAGTGCCGCGGGCGGGCGCAGCTGGATCTCCGCCAAGGACCACAACGGCCGGATGCTCTTCGACGGGCTGCTGAAGAAGGGCGAGTCCAAGACCTTCCAGGACAGCTCCAAGATCAACCTCATCCTCGGTGACGCCGGCGCGATCCAGCTCTACGTCAACGGAAAGAAGATCGAGGACAACTTCCAGCCGGGCGCTGTGGAACGCCTCACGTACACGAAGGGCGACCCCGAGGCCGGATGACGGGCCCCTGGGGGAGCGGACGCGAAGGGGTTGGCCAAGATCGGCCAACCCCTTCGACATGGGGTGTCTGACAGACGAAGTAGTCTTGAGCCCATGCCTGAACGCCGTACCGTCGCTCTCGTCACTCTCGGCTGCGCCCGTAACGAGGTGGACTCGGAGGAGCTCGCAGGCCGTTTGGAGGCGGACGGCTGGCAGCTCGTCGAGGACGCCGCGGACGCCGACGTCGCCGTGGTCAACACCTGTGGCTTCGTCGAAGCCGCCAAGAAGGACTCCGTGGACGCCCTGCTGGAGGCCAACGACCTCAAGGACCATGGAAGAACCCAGGCCGTCGTGGCGGTGGGCTGCATGGCCGAGCGGTACGGCAAGGAACTCGCCGAGGCCCTGCCCGAGGCCGACGGCGTGCTCGGCTTCGACGACTACGCCGACATCTCCGACCGCCTGCAGACCATCCTGTCCGGCGGCATCCACGCCGCCCACACCCCGCGTGACCGGCGCAAGCTGCTGCCGATCAGCCCGGCCGAGCGGCAGGAGTCGGCCGCCTCCGTCGCGCTGCCCGGCCACGGCCCGTCCGACCTCCCGGAAGGGGTCGCGCCCGCCTCCGGCCCCCGTGCGCCCCTGCGCCGCCGCCTGGACGGCGCCCCGGTCGCCTCCGTCAAGCTCGCCTCCGGCTGTGACCGGCGCTGCTCCTTCTGCGCCATCCCGTCCTTCCGTGGCTCCTTCATCTCCCGCCGCCCGAGCGACGTGCTGAACGAGACGCGGTGGCTGGCCGAGCAGGGCGTCAAGGAGATCATGCTGGTCTCCGAGAACAACACCTCCTACGGCAAGGACCTGGGCGACATCCGCCTGCTGGAGTCCCTGCTGCCGGAGCTGGCCGAGGTCGACGGCATCGAGCGGGTGCGGGTGAGCTACCTGCAGCCGGCCGAGATGCGCCCCGGCCTGATCGACGTCCTGACGTCCACCCCGAAGGTCGTCCCCTACTTCGACCTGTCCTTCCAGCACTCCGCGCCCGACGTGCTGCGCGCCATGCGCCGCTTCGGCGACACCGACCGCTTCCTGGAGCTGCTGGACACCATCCGCAGCAAGGCCCCCGAGGCCGGTGTGCGCTCCAACTTCATCGTCGGCTTCCCCGGCGAGACCGAGTCGGACCTGGCCGAGCTGGAGCGCTTCCTGAACAGCGCCCGCCTGGACGCCATCGGTGTCTTCGGCTACTCCGACGAGGAGGGCACGGAGGCGGCGACGTACGAGAACAAGCTCGACGAGGACGTCGTCGCCGAGCGCCTGGCCCACATCTCCCGGCTCGCCGAGGATCTCGTCTCGCAGCGCACCGAGGAACGCCTCGGCGAGACCGTGCGCGTCCTCGTGGAGTCCGTGGACGAGGAAGAGGGCGTGTACGGCCGTGCCGAGCACCAGGCGCCGGAGACGGACGGACAGGTGCTGCTCACGAGCGGCGAGGGCCTGAGCGTCGGACGTATGGTCGAGGCGAAGGTGGTCGGTACGGAAGGTGTCGACCTCGTCGCCGAGCCGCTCACCGGCTCGCTCGCGTGTAGTGAGGAGGCGGGCAGATGACCGGAGTCCCGGCATCCGCCGCGGGCGGCTCCTCCGGCGCGCAGGGCGCGCGGGGTTCCGCCGCAGCTGCCGACGGCGCTGTTTCCGAGGTCTCCGGTCCCGCTTCCGACTCCGCCGCCGAAGGTGCGAAGCCCCCGCGCGGCGCGAAGATCGCGGCCGCGGCCGTCAACCAGGCCAGCCTGTGGAACGTCGCCAATCTGCTGACGATGCTCCGGCTGCTGCTGGTGCCCGGTTTCGTGGCGCTGATGCTGGCGGACGGCGGCTACGACCCGGCCTGGCGCTCGCTGGCCTGGGCGGCCTTCGCCGTCGCCATGATCACCGATCTGTTCGACGGGCATCTGGCGCGCACCTACAACCTGGTCACCGACTTCGGGAAGATCGCCGACCCCATCGCCGACAAGGCGATCATGGGGGCGGCGCTCATCTGTCTGTCCGCCCTGGGCGACCTCCCGTGGTGGGTGACGGCCGTGATCCTCGGCCGGGAACTCGGCATCACGCTGATGCGTTTTCTGGTCATTCGCTACGGCGTGATCCCCGCGAGCCGGGGCGGCAAGCTCAAGACGCTCACCCAGGGCGTGGCCGTCGGGATGTACGTCCTGGCACTGACGGGGTGGCTGGCGACCCTGAGGTTCTGGGTGATGGCCGTGGCGGTCGTCCTCACCGTCGTCACCGGCCTCGACTACGTGAGACAAGCCATTGTGCTGCGCCGGCAGGGAATCGCCGAGCGCGCGGCCGCGTTGGAGGAGAAGGAAGCGTGAGTTCCCCGGCCACCGAACTGGTGCGACTACTGACCGTGAGGGGCGAGAGCCTCGCCGTGGCGGAGTCGCTCACCGGTGGTCTTGTCGCGGCGGAGATCACGGCCGTCCCCGGGGCGTCCAAGGTCTTCCGGGGTTCGGTCACCGCCTACGCCACCGACCTGAAGCATGAGGTGCTCGGCGTCGACGCCACTCTGCTGGCGGCGCAGGGGGCGGTGGATCCGCAGGTCGCGGCCCAGATGGCGGCCGGGGTCCGCAAAGCCCTGGGAGCCGACTGGGGTATCGCGACGACCGGAGTCGCCGGACCCGAACCGCAGGACGGCCGGCCCGTCGGAACGGTCTTCGTGGCCGTCGACGGGCCTCTCACCGCCAACTCCGGTTCTGCCGGTGGCGGAAAAGTAGCGGCCCTGCGGTTGAACGGCGACCGTGCGGAAATTCGTATGGAGAGTGTACGGAGCGTACTCGCACTGCTTCTGAGGGAGCTGGCGGGCGAACAGACCGGGAATGAGCGGGCACAGGATACGGAACGGAACGGGGGGTTTTGATGTTTACAGCCCTGAGTGAACACGACATCGCTCCCCGCACGGCCGCGGCGCGAGGCGGTACGGTGGGGCGAGAAGGATGCGGCTACGCGGTCCGAGGAGGGAGCCACCGATGATTCTGCTCCGTCGCCTGCTTGGTGACGTGCTGCGTCGGCAGCGCCAACGCCAGGGCCGTACTCTGCGCGAAGTCTCCTCGTCCGCCCGAGTCTCACTCGGCTATCTCTCCGAGGTGGAGCGGGGGCAGAAGGAGGCTTCCTCCGAGCTGCTCTCCGCCATCTGCGACGCGCTGGACGTACGGATGTCGGAACTGATGCGAGAGGTGAGCGACGAACTGGCGCTCGCCGAGCTGGCCCAGTCCGCCGCGGCTACCGAGCCCGTACCCACGCCGGTCCGTCCGGTGCTGGGCACCGTGTCGGTGGCCGGCGTGCCACCGGAACGGGTGACCATCAAGGCGCCCGCCGGAGCGGTGGACGTGGTCGCCGCGTGACATCCGTGTGCGCGGCTTAGCCACCCGGAAGGCGTGAAGCCTCGGCCGGGCTTCCCCAGGTCTCCCTGGGGAAGCCCGGCCGAGGCTTTTGTGTGCTCCGGGCGTGTGATTCGTGTCTCTTTTGCCTCCATTTGCCGGTATTCGGTGGGGCGGTCATCGTGGAGGGACGTGCCTGCGCCGAATACACCGGAGGAAAGTGGATGTACGTCGTGAAGAGCCCGTTGCCCGATGACGATCTGAAGACCGTGTCCGAGGCGCTGCACGGCGCCCTGGTCGACCTGGTGGACCTCTCGCTGGTCGCCAAGCAGATCCACTGGAACGTCGTCGGACCCCGCTTCCGGTCCATCCACCTCCAGCTCGACGAGGTCGTCGACTCCGCCCGCACACACTCCGACACGGTGGCCGAGCGGGCGTCCGCCCTCGGTGTCCCGCCCGACGGGCGTGCGGCCACGGTGGCCTCGGCCAGCGGCATCGGGACCGCCCCGGCCGGCTGGATCAAGGACACGGACGCTGTCCGCACGATGGTGGACGCCCTGGGTGCGGTGATCACCCGGATGCGGGAGCGGGTCCAGGGGACCGGAGAGGCGGATCCGGTGTCCCAGGACATCTTCATCGGCATCACGGCGGACCTGGAGAAGCATCACTGGATGTTCCAGGCGGAGAACGCGTGAGCGTGTCGGAGTGCCCGGTGTTGCATCGGTGAGCCCTCGGTGCGCCTCCCGTGCGGGTCACGAGGCGTTCTAGCTTCCCGCTGGAGGTGGCGGCCATGGTGGGGCGGATACTGCGCTGGGGGGCTGCGCTCGGGCTGGGGGCGGTCTGGTGGTGGGCGGTCCTGCGGATCGCCGTGGGGTCCGGCGCCGGGGTGCTCGAAGGGGCCGTCGCGGTCAGCGGATGGGGACTGAGCGTGCTGCCGGTGCACTGTGTGTCCAAGAGGTGTGCGGTGGGAGCGGTGGAAACGGGGCGGTGGGCGGCTGCCTGGCGGGCGGAGGGCGCTACCAGGGCATCGTCACGCCCCCGTTCGGACGCAGGATCTGACCCGTCGTGAACGCCGAGGCGTCCGACGCCAGGTACAGCACCGTGTGCGCGACGTCGTCCGGCTCGCCGACCCGGCCCAGCGGGGACATCCGGGCCATCAGGGACTCGGTGTGCGCCTGCGCTTCCTGGTCGTGACGGTCGGTCATGGGCGTCCGGATCCAGCCCGGTGCGACCGCGTTGACCCGGATGCCGTACCGGCCGACCTCGGTGGCCAGCGTCTTCGTCAGCTGGACCACGGCCGCTTTCGCCGCGCCGTAGCAGAGCAGTCCGGGGCCGCCGGTGTCGACCGCGCCGGAGGCCATGGTGACGATGCTGCCCCGGGTGCCGTGGGCGAGCATCAGCCGGGCCGCCTCCTGGCAGGCGTACAGCACACCCTTGAAGTTGACGTTCAGGACGCGGTCCAGATCCTCGTCCCGGGTCTCCAGGACCGGGCTGCTGTGCATGATCCCGGCGATCGCAGCCATGGCGTCCAGGTGCCCGCAGGAGTGGACGGCCGCCGCGAGGGCGGCTCGGTCGGTGACGTCGACGGCGTGTGTGCGGGCCGTGCCGCCGCAGTCCTCGATCAGCTTGGCCGTGCCGTGCAGGCCGTCCGCGTCCAGGTCGGCGCAGTGCACCGTGGCACCCGCCGATGCGAGCAGGACGGCGGAGGCCCGGCCGATGCCGCCGGCGGCTCCGGTGACGAACGCGGTGCGTCCGGTGAGGTCGTACGCCTTGAGGGGCATACAGGGACGGTACGAGCGTTTCTGACGGCCCGTCAATTAGTCGGACGGGGATAGCGGCTGCGCCACTGCTGTGCTGTCCCCGGCGCCGGTGCGGGGCCCGTCTGGCAGGTCGGGCACCAGTAGGTGGGGCGCTCCTGGGATCCGTCGCCCTGGTCGGCCACCCTCACCGGTGTGCGGCAGCGCAGACAGGGGCGGGACGCACGGCCGTACACGAACAGGTCCTGCCGGGGCAGACCCGTGGTCTGGCGGACCGGGCGGTCGCGGTTGGCCTCCAGGAGCTTCTTGGCGAGGGCGGGCAGCTTGGCGGCGCGGTCCGCGGGCAGGACGCCTGCCGGCAGCCAGGGCGTCACGCCGAGCAGGAAGCACAGCTCGCTCTTGTAGACGTTGCCGATGCCGGCGAGATTGCGCTGGTCGAGCAGGGCCTCGCCGAGGGGGCGGGCGGGGTCCGCGAGGAGGTTGGCGAGGGCACGCTCGGGGTCCCAGTCCGGACCGAGCAGGTCGGGTCCCAGGTGGCCGACGACGCGCTCCTCCTCGCCGGTGCGCAGCAACTCCAGCACCTGGAGGCGATAGCCGACGGCGGTGCGATCGAGGGTGCCGAGGATCGCCCGGATCTGGTGCGCCGGGCCGCCCCGCCAGCGCTCGTCCGTGCCGTACACCTTCCAGGCGCCCTCCATGCGCAGGTGCGTGTGCAGGGTCAGGTCGCCCTCGAAGCGGGTGAGCAGGTGTTTGCCGCGCGGGGTCGTGCTCAGGACCGTACGGCCCGTGAGGTCGACCGTCGCGTATTTCGGCACCCGGAAGTCGCTGCGGGTCAGTACCTTGCCCGCGAGGGCCTCGTGCAGCCGCCTCGCGGCCTGCCAGACCGTGTCACCTTCGGGCATGCGTCAAGGGTGCCACGGTGGGGTGACGCGGGGCGGCGTACCCAGGGGGCCGATGCTCCCCGGGACCGCCGTGCTCAGGCTCTCAGCCGCAGACCGCGCGGCGTGGCGATGAAGCCCGCTGCCTCCAGCAGGGTGCCCAGAGGAGAGGTCAGGGCCTGGGCGCCGTTGATCCGCTCCACCGTGACCGTGCCCAGCGAGCCCGCGCGGGCGGCTGCGGCCAGGGCCTCAGCGGCCGTGCCCAGCCGTGGATCGTCGGTGGCGGCGGCATCCGGGTCCGAGGGCCAGGCCAGCAGCGTCTTGCCGCCGCGCTCCATGTACAGCGTCAACTCGCCCTCCACCAGCACGACCAGGGAGCCCGCCTTGCGGCCCGGCTTGTGCCCGGCCCCGTTCGGCGGCTCGGGCCAGGGGAGCGCCGCGCCGTAGGCGTTGGCGGGGTCGGCCGCGGCGAGGACCACGGCGCGCGGGTCGGGGGACGACGGTCGCGTACGACGGTCGCCGAAGCCGCGGCTTGCCGGTGAGCCGTACGGGGTGGCCGCGCCGCCACGGGGGCCGCCGTAGCCGGGGGACGCGAAGGGGTCGGGGGGAGCAAGGTCGCGGGGGGAGACGTACTCGTCGGCGCGACGGTTCTCCGGTGGCCAGGTGAAGTCGTCCCGCGTGGCCGGGTGGTCCTCGGGCGGCCAGGTGAAGTCGCCGTCGAGACCCGGGTGGGCGCGTCCGGCGTCGGCCTGGTCGAAGACGTTCGGGGTGGTGTGGCCGCCGTCGAGGAACAGCGGGTTTCCGCTGCCGAAGACGTTCGGGCCCGGGGCGGGCAGGCCCTCGCCGCGATCGCGGGCGTTGGACACCGCGCGGAGACGGTCGACCGCGCCGTCCATCGCGAACTGGGCTGCCCCCAGGCCCTCGACCACGTAGCCGCGCCGCGCCTGACCGCTCTCCTCGAACGCCGACAGCACGCGGTACACCGCCGAGAAGCCGCCCTCGACGCCCTCCGCGGCGACCGCTCCCCGGGTGACCACACCGTGCCGGTCGAGGAGGGCGCGGGCCAGCGCGTGGGCGCGCACGGTGGCGTCCGGCTCGGCCGCGGGCAGCAGGGCCCAGCGGCCGGCCACCGTGGGCGGGCCGGTGCGGGAGGCGGGGCGGGCCGCGGCCGTCAGGGAGCCGTAGCGGCCGCGCGGGACGGTGCGCTTGGCACGGTGCGCCGTCGAGCCCGCCGTACGGCCCGAGCCCAGCAGGGAGCGCATCGGGGCGAGGGTGTCGTTGGTGAGCCGCCCCGACCACGCCAGGTCCCACAGGGCGTCGGCCAGTTGGGGATCGGTGACGTCGGGGTGGGTGGTGGCGCGGATCTGGTCGGCGATCTGGCGGAAGAACAGGCCGTAGCCGCCGGAGAGCGCGTCCAGGACGGACTGGTGGAGCGCGGTCGGCTCCAGGGGATGCGGCGGCGGCAGGAGCACCGGCGCCGCGTCCGCCATGTACAGCGAGACCCAGCCGTCCTTGCCGGGCAGGGCGCCCGCTCCGGCCCACACCACCTCGCCGGCGGAGGTCAGTTCGTCGAGCATCGACGGCGTGTAACCCGCCACCCGGGAGGGCAGGACCAGCTTCTCCAGCGCGGAGGCCGGCACGGAGGCACCCTGCAACTGCTCGACGGCGCGCACCAGTCCGTCGATGCCGCGCAGACCGTGACCCTTGCCGATGTGCTGCCACTGCGGCAGGAACTGCGCCAGGGCGGCCGGCGGCACCGGCTCCAGCTCGTGGCGCAGCGCGGCCAGGGAGCGGCGGCGCAGCCGGCGCAGTACGGCGGCGTCGCACCACTCCTGGCCGATGCCCGCCGGGTGGAACTCGCCCTGCACGACACGGCCGTTCGCGGCCAGCCGCTGCAGGGCGCCCTCGGTGACCGCCACGCCCAGGCCGAAGCGGGCCGCCGCGGTGGCCGACGTGAAGGGACCGTGGGTGCGGGCGTGGCGCGCGAGGAGGTCGCCGAGCGGGTCCTTCACCGGCTCGGTGAACGCCTCGGGGACACCGACCGGCAGTGCCGTGCCGAGCGCGTCGCGCAGCCGGCCCGCGTCCTCGACGGCCGCCCAGTGGTCCCTGCCCGCGATACGGACCCGGATGACCCGGCGGGCAGCGGCCAGCTCCCGTGCCCACTGCGGCTCGGCGCCCCGCTCGGCCAGCTCGGCGTCGGTCAGCGGGCCGAGCAGGCGCAGCACGTCGGCCACGCCCTCCACGTCCTTGACGCGCCGGTCCTGCGTCAGCCACTGCAGCTCGCGCTCCAGCTCGGCCAGTACCTCCGCGTCGAGCAGCTCGCGCAGCTCCGCCTGGCCCAGCAGCTCCGCCAGCAGCCGGGAGTCCAGGGACAGCGCGGCGGCGCGGCGCTCGGCGAGCGGGGAGTCGCCCTCGTACAGGAACTGGGCGACGTACCCGAAAAGGAGGGACCGGGCGAACGGGGACGGCTCCGGGGTGGTGACCTCGACCAGGCGGACCTTGCGGGACTCGATGTCGCCCATCAGCTCCACGAGGCCAGGGACGTCGAAGACGTCCTGGAGGCACTCGCGGACCGCTTCCAGGACGATCGGGAACGAGCCGAACTCGCTGGCCACCTGCAAAAGCTGGGCCGCCCGCTGGCGCTGCTGCCACAGGGGCGTGCGCTTGCCGGGGTTGCGGCGCGGCAGCAGCAGCGCGCGGGCCGCGCACTCCCGGAACCGGGAGGCGAACAGGGCGGAGCCGCCGACCTGGTCGGTGACGATCTGGTCGACCTCGCCCTTGTCGAAGCCGACGTCCGCCGCGCCCACCGGAGCCTGCTCGCTGTCGTATTCGGTGCCCGCCTTCATGGGCTCCTGGTCGAGCAGGTCCAGGCCCATCAGGTCGGCGTCGGGCAGACGCAGCACGATGCCGTCGTCGGCGTGCATGACCTGCGCGTCCATGCCGTACCGCTCCGCGAGGCGGGCGCCGAGCGCGAGAGCCCAGGGGGCGTGCACCTGGGCGCCGAAGGGGGAGTGGACGACGACCCGCCAGTCGCCCAGCTCGTCGCGGAAGCGCTCGACCACGATCGTGCGGTCGTCCGGGACATGGCCGCAGGCCTCGCGCTGCTCGTCCAGGTAGGACAGGACGTTGTCCGCCGCCCATGTGTCCAGGCCCGCCGCGAGCAGACGCAGCCGGGCGTCGTCCTTGGGCAGCGAGCCGACCTCGCGCAGGAACGCGCCCACCGCACGACCCAGTTCGAGCGGACGGCCCAGCTGGTCGCCCTTCCAGAACGGCAGCCTTCCCGGCACGCCCGGCGCGGGGGAGACCAGCACCCGGTCGCGTGTGATGTCCTCGATGCGCCAGGAACTCGTGCCCAGCGTGAAGACGTCCCCCACCCGGGACTCGTACACCATCTCCTCGTCGAGCTCGCCGACCCGGCCGCCGCCCTTCTTGGGGTCGGAACCGGCGAGGAAGACCCCGAAGAGGCCGCGGTCGGGGATCGTGCCGCCGGAGGTGACGGCGAGGCGCTGGGCGCCCGGCCGGCCGGTGATCGTGCCGGCGACGCGGTCCCACACCACGCGCGGGCGCAGCTCGGCGAACGCGTCGGACGGGTAGCGGCCCGCCAGCATGTCCAGGGTCGCCGTGAACGCCGACTCGGGCAGCGAGGCGAAGGGGGCGGCGCGGCGGACCGTGGCGAGCAGGTCGTCGAACTGCCAGGTGTCCAGCGCCGTCATGGCGACGAGCTGCTGGGCCAGCACGTCCAGCGGGTTCGCGGGGACCCTCAGGGACTCGATGGCACCGGTGCGCATCCGCTCGGTGACCACGGCCGACTGGACCAGGTCGCCCCGGTACTTGGGGAAGACCACACCGGTGGAGACTGCGCCCACCTGGTGCCCCGCGCGGCCGACGCGCTGGAGCCCGGAGGCCACCGAGGGCGGGGACTCGACCTGCACGACGAGGTCGACGGCGCCCATGTCGATGCCCAGCTCCAGGCTGGACGTGGCGACCACGGCGGGCAGCCGGCCCGCCTTCAGGTCCTCCTCGACGAGGGCCCGCTGCTCCTTGGAGACCGAGCCGTGGTGCGCGCGGGCGATCACCGGGGGCGCGCCCTGGGCCGCTCCCGAGCCGCCCATCAGCTCGGCCGGGGCATGGTGCTCCTGCAGCGTCTCGCCGGTCGCCCGCTCGTAGGCGATCTCGTTGAGCCGGTTGCACAGCCGCTCGGCCAGGCGCCGGGAGTTGGCGAACACGATCGTGGAGCGGTGGGCCTGGACCAGGTCGGCGATCCGCTCCTCCACATGCGGCCAGATCGACGGCTTCTCCGTCCCCTCGTTGCCGTCGGCCGCCGGGGAGCCGCCCAGCTCGCCCATGTCCTCGACCGGGACGACGACGGAGAGGTCGAACTCCTTGCCGGACTCCGGCTGGACGATCTCCGCCTTGCGGCGCGGCGAGAGATACCGGGCCACCTCGTCCACCGGCCGCACGGTCGCCGACAGGCCGATCCGGCGGGCCGGCCTCGGCAGCAGCTCGTCCAACCGCTCCAGGGACAGCGCGAGGTGCGCGCCGCGCTTGGTGCCCGCGACCGCGTGCACCTCGTCCAGGATCACCGTCTCCACGCCCGTCAGCGCGTCCCGCGTGGCAGACGTGAGCATCAGGAACAGCGACTCGGGGGTGGTGATCAGGATGTCCGGCGGACGCGTGGACAGCGCGCGCCGCTCGGCGGCCGGGGTGTCGCCGGAGCGGATGCCGACCTTCACCTCGGGCTCGGGCAGGCCCAGGCGCACGGACTCCTGGCGGATACCGGTCAGCGGGCTGCGCAGGTTCCGCTCGACGTCGACCGCGAGCGCCTTCAGCGGTGACACGTACAGCACCCGGCAGCGCTTCTTCGGGTCGGCCGGGGAAGGGGTCGAGGCCAGCTGGTCAAGGGCGGCGAGGAACGCGGCCAGCGTCTTGCCCGAGCCGGTGGGGGCGACCACCAGCACGTCCGAGCCCTCGCGGATGGCCTGCCACGCGCCCGCCTGGGCCGCGGTGGGCGCGGAGAACGCCCCCGTGAACCAGCCGCGGGTCGCGGGCGAGAAGCCGTCGAGGGCTCGGTGTGCGGAGCTGACCATGCCACCCATCCTGCACCCGGCCACTGACAATCGTGCTGACCTGCAAGGAACAGGCGACCTGCAAGGAACAGGCGGGAGCGGGCCGAGGCGGACGGCCGGCGGACGGGACGGACAATGGTCGTATGACGGGTTCAGCGGAGCGGGCGCGGCACTGGCGGTACGAGGAGCTTCCCGGCGTCGACCTGCTGCGCGCCCACTACATCCGCAAGACCTTCGTCCGGCACACCCACGAGAACTTCGTGATCGCGGCCATCGCCGACGGCGTCGAGGTCTTCCATCACCGCGGCTCCGACGTGTCCGCCGGCGCAGGTGCCCTGGCACTGGTCAATCCGGACACCCCGCACACGGGCCGGGCCGGAGTGCCCGAGGGCTGGCGGTACGGTGCGGTCTACCCCTCGCCCGAGGTGGTGGCCGGGATCGCGGCCGAGACCACCACGATCCGCGGCACACCCGGCTTCGTCAGTCCGGTCCTCGACGATCCGTACGCCGTCCGCCTGGTCCATCAGGTGCTCCGCGCCGCCGACGAGGGCAACGCGCTGGCCGCGGACACCCTGCTGCGCGTGGCCGTCACCAGACTGCTGCAGCTCAACGGCGGGCCGCTGCCGCAGCGGCGGACGCGGACCGCCGGAGCGCGGACCGCGGCACGCGCGCGTGCCGTGCTGGAGGAGCGGATGGCCGAGCCGCCGACCCTGGAACGCCTCGCCACCGACCTCGGAACCAGCCCGTTCGCCCTGCTGCGGGCGTTCCGCGACGCCTACGGCATGCCGCCGCACACCTGGCTGACCGACGCCCGGGTACGGCGCGCGCGGCTGTTGCTCGACGCGGGTACGGCGCCCGCCGAGGCGGCCGCCGCCGTCGGCTTCACGGACCAGCCGCACCTCAACCGCCACTTCACCCGGATCGTCGGCGTCCCCCCGGGCGCGTACCAGCGCGAGCGCAAGAACGTACAAGACCTGGGCTGACGACCGCCCGTAACGTCAGAGGCGTGGCACAACAGACAGCACTCGCGGACATGGCCGCCGACGGCACGGAAAAGCCCGACTCCGCCGTCGTACGGGACGCCTTGGGCGTCGGTGTCGCCGTCGGGCTGTCCGGGGTCGCCTTCGGGGTGACCTCGGTCGGCAGCGGACTCGGACTCATGCAGACCTGCGCGCTCAGCCTCCTGGTGTTCACCGGCGCCTCCCAGTTCGCCCTGGTGGGCGCGCTCGCCGCCGGCGGCAATCCGTTGACGGCCGCCGCCGGCGCGTTCTTCCTGGGCGTGCGCAACGCCTTCTACGGGTTGCGGCTGTCGCAGCTGCTGGCCCTCCCGCGCGCGGTGCGGCCGTTCGCCGCGCAGTGGGTGATCGACGAGACCACGGCGGTGACCCTGGCCCAGCCGACCCGGCGGGCCGCGCGGATCGGGTTCACCGTCACCGGGCTCAGTCTCTATCTGCTGTGGAACCTCACCACGCTGCTCGGCGCGGTGGGTGCGAAGGCCATCGGGGACAGCGACGCGTGGGGCCTGGACGCGGCCGGACCGGCGGTCTTCCTGGCCCTGCTCGCGCCGATGCTGAAGACGTCCACCGAGCGCATGGTCGCGGGCCTCGCGATCCTGCTGGGCCTCGGCCTGCTGCCCGTCCTGCCGGCCGGCGTACCGGTCCTGGTGGCCGCGCTGGCGGCACCGGCCGTGCTGTTCGCCGAGGGGCGGCGCAGCGGTCGCACCCGGCCGGACGCGCGGGATGTACAGGGCGAGCCGGACGGTCAGGGCGAGCCGGACGGTCAGGGCGTGCCCGACGGTCAGGATGTGCCGAGCGGATCGGAGGAGGTCCGATGAACACGTGGATCGCGATCGCTGCGACCGCTCTCGGCTGCTACGTCGTCAAACTCGCCGGACTGCTCGTCCCCGCAGACGTCCTGGAGCGGCCGTTCGTCCGGCGGATCGCCGCCCTGCTGCCCGTCGCCCTCCTCGCCGCGCTCACGGCCCAGCAGACGTTCGCCGACGGGCACACGCTCGTGCTGGACGCGAGGGCCGCCGGACTCGGCGCGGCCGCCCTGGCGCTGGTGCTGCGGGCACCGTTCCTGCTGGTCGTCGCGGCGGCCGTGGTGGTGACGGCGGGGGTGCGGGCGATCGGTGGGTGAGCGCGGCCGGGCTCGGCGGGCTGACAGGCTCAGCCGGGTCACCCGGGTCACCCGGGTTCAGCGAGGTCGGTCGGGCTCAGACCGGGGGCGGCCGCGCTCAGCCCGGTGCAGCTGGGCTCAGCCCACGAAGCGGCTGTACGCCCTGAGGGTGCGCAGCGCCTCGATGGTCACCACGGGGCGCGCCTCCAGCGTGGGCGCCGGTGACCAGTGGTGCCAGCGGACGGGCCAGCCGCCGTCCTCCTGCTGCTCGGCCGCGAGGTGGTCCAGGGAGCGTGCCATCTCCGCGTCCGTGAACCACGCGCGCGCGAGCGATTGCGGGCTCTTCGCGAAGTCGTGCGGGAAGTGGTGCTCGCCCGGGGCGTAGCCGGGAGCGACCGGGAATGCGTCGAGGTGATCCGGGTCCAGGGCCGCCAGCCGTTGCTCGCGCACGAGGCGGCCGAGACGGTCGGCGGCGGCCTCCGCGCGCGAGCGGTCGGGGGCGGAGTCCAGGAAGGCCACGGCGGCCTCCACCTCGTAGGGGTGGGACTTCTCCAGGGACTCCACGGCCTGCCAGCAGAAGTCGGTGGCCCGGAACAGCCAGGCGTGCCAGACCTCGTTGCGGTGCAGGATTCCGACCACGGGGCCGGTGGCGAGCAGCTCGCTCGGGGGGTTGTCCAGCACCGGGACGAACGGGGCCGCCGGGTAGCCGCGCTGGCTGGGGTGGATCGCCGGCAGGGCGCCGTCCGCGGTGGAGACGGAGGTCAGATAGCGGCACACCCGCTCCACCCGCTGCCCGCCGCAGCGCCCGACGGCGTCCAGGACGCGCAGCGCGTGACCGGTGTGCAGGGGCTGGCTCACCGGGCCGCGCAGATCGGGCTCCAGCGCGTGGCCGTACCCGCCGTCCTCGTTGCGGTAGGCGTCCAGCGCCGCCTCCACCGGATCGGCGGCGCCGTTCAGGAAGTGGTACGCGAAAAGCCGCTGCTCCAGCACGCGCGCGGTGAGCCAGACGAACTGTTCGGCGCGGAAGAGCGGGGAGCGCGCCGGGGGCGTAGAGGGCAGGGAGGAAGCTCCTGATTCGGCCATGCGACAGACCGTAGGGCGGAAAGCGGTCTCGGCAAGCGGTCCCGGGCGGGCCCCACTCTCAGGGGCGGGATACTGGAGTCATGCGGTTGACGGTCTTCTGGCAGCGGATGGCGGAACACTTCGGTCCGGGGTACGCCGACACCTTCGCGCGTGATCATGTGATGTCGGAGCTGGGCGAGCGCACGGTGCACGAGGCGCTGGACGCCGGCTGGGCGGCCAAGGACGTGTGGCGCGTGGTCTGTTCGGTCATGAACGTGCCCGGGGAGCGGCACTGACCGGGCACGAACTTCCCGGGCGGCCATCGGGTTGTCGGCGGCGTGGGCGAGACTTGGCCCGTGGCACCCACTGACGAGACCGTGCCGGTCGACCGGCACGCAGCATCCCCGACCGCTTCGACGACGCCCGACCGGCCCCCGGCCGACGCCGCCGCGCCGGGCGGCCGCATGCCGCGCTGGCTGCCGCGCGCCATGGTGCTCGCGCTCGCGCTCATAGCCGCTTTCCAGCTGGGCAGCTGGGCCTTCCACCAGCTGACCGGACTGTTGATCAACATATTGATCGCGTTCTTCCTGGCCCTCGCCATAGAGCCCGCGGTGAGCTGGATGGCCGCCCGCGGCATGCGCAGGGGACTCGCCACCTTCCTGGTCTTCCTGGGCCTGGTGATCGTCACCGCCGGCTTCATCACGTTGCTCGGCTCGATGCTGGCCGGCCAGATCATCAAGATGGTCGAGGGCTTCCCCGACTACCTGGACTCGGTCATCAACTGGATCAACGAGACGTTCCACACGGACCTGAGGCGTGTGGACGTCCAGGAGGGCCTGCTGCACTCCGACTGGCTGCGCAAGTACGCGCAGAACAGCGCGGCCGGAGTGCTCGACGTGTCCGCCCAGGTGCTCGGCGGGCTCTTCCAGCTGCTGACGGTCACGCTGTTCTCGTTCTACTTCGCCGCCGACGGTCCCCGGCTGCGCCGCGCGCTGTGCTCCGTCCTGCCACCCGCGCGCCAGGCGGAGGTGCTGCGGGCCTGGGAGATCGCCGTCGACAAGACGGGCGGCTACCTCTACTCGCGCGGTCTGATGGCGCTCATCTCCGGGATAGCGCACTACATCCTGTTCCAGGCCCTGGGCGTGCCGTACGCGCCCGTGCTCGGTGTCTGGGTGGGTCTCGTCTCACAGTTCATCCCGACCATCGGCACCTACCTGGCGGGTGCGCTGCCGATGCTGATCGCGTTCACCGTGGACCCCTGGTACGCGGTGTGGGTGCTGGTCTTCGTCGTGGTCTACCAGCAGTTCGAGAACTACATGCTGCAGCCCAAGCTGACCGCCAAGACCGTCGACATCCACCCGGCCGTCGCCTTCGGCTCGGTGATCGCGGGCACCGCGCTGCTGGGCGCGGTCGGCGCGCTGATCGCCATCCCGGCGGTCGCGACGCTGCAGGCCTTCCTGGGCGCGTACGTGAAGCGGTACGCCGTCACGGACGATCCCCGGGTGCACGGACACCGCACACGGGGGTCCGGCCGTCCAGGGGGGCGCACCCGGATACGGCAGCTGTGGGAACGGCGGCCCGGCACGGAGGAGTCCTCGTAAGGTCCCTGGCTAGAGGCCGTGGTCAGTAAGGTCCCTGGCCCGGGGCCGTGGTCAGTACGTCAGGACCGCCCACACCCCGGCAGCTGCGACGGCCGCCGCGTAACAACCCACCGCGGCGGCCACGACACGCCACCGAGCGCGCTCGCTCCAGGTCGTGCGGGACAGCAGCCAGGCCAGCAGCGGCAGGACCAGGACGGCGTGCAGGCTCACTCCGTGCAGCGGCTTGAGCGGGGCCGTCGAATGATAGGCGGCCTCTTGGTGGCCGGTCCGGGTGAGCACGACCCCGCGCGCGATCATCGCCGCGCCCGAGGCCAGCGCCACGAGCAGGATCGCGAACCCCGAGCGCACCGCGAGCGGCATGCCGGCGGGGCCCGCCGGGCGGTGCCGGAAGGACGCGACGGCGAAGACGGTGAGCAACGCCACCAGGACACCACCGCCCACCGCGAGTGTCATCGACACCGCGGTGTCGAAGGGGGTCTCCATGTTCAGGTGCGAGGGCACCCGGCGCCAGGCCTGAAGGGTGATGCCGCCGACCTCCAGCACACAGTCCGCGGCGAAGACCGCGAGCAGGACGGTGCGCAGCCGCGACCCGATGCGCAGGTACGACGTGACCCAGGTGATCGCGATCAGCGTCACCCCGAAGGAGAGCC
Source organism: Streptomyces sp. NPDC044064 (assembly GCF_056434245.1). NCBI lineage: Bacteria > Bacillati > Actinomycetota > Actinomycetes > Kitasatosporales > Streptomycetaceae > Streptomyces > Streptomyces sp. NPDC044064. Next base: position 74,178 of record NZ_JBWKFN010000037.1, on the reverse strand, counting down.
CGAACGTGACGGGCTTGCGCCAGGAGACGGGACCGTCCCAGGGGCCGCCGTCGACCGCGAACACCACCAGGTGGGCGAGACCGGAGAGAACGAGAAGCAGACCGGTCGCGTGACACAGCCGCTCGGCGGGGCGCGGATTCTTCATGGGCCCAGGCTTCCGGGAGCGCGCCGTGCGGTCGTCGTCCGGCCGAAGACACCCCCTCTACGACGCCGGGAGTAGGGCGGGCGCCGCGGCGTGGGAGGGGGCTGCGGGCAGTGCGTGGTGCGCTTGACACAAAAATCGAACATCCATTCTCATGGAGGCTCGGGCAAGGCTCCGGAAGGGGATTCCGGCATGTTTCATGTTGAGATGTCCCCTTGTTATCCACAGGCCGGGCCGACGTCGGGGCGCATTGTCAGTGGCAGGCGTTAGCGTCTTTGACGTGAAGCGATCGACTCAAGCAAACCGGGTGGAACCCATGGCAGGAACCGACCGCGAGAAGGCGCTCGACGCCGCGCTCGCACAGATTGAACGACAATTCGGCAAGGGCGCGGTCATGCGCATGGGCGAGCGGTCGCGGGAGCCCATCGAGGTCATCCCGACCGGGTCGACCGCACTCGACGTCGCCCTCGGCGTCGGTGGGCTGCCGCGCGGCCGTGTGGTCGAGATCTACGGCCCGGAGTCCTCCGGTAAGACGACCCTGACCCTGCACGCCGTGGCCAACGCCCAGAAGGCGGGCGGCCAGGTCGCCTTCGTGGACGCCGAGCACGCCCTCGACCCCGAGTACGCGCGCAAGCTCGGTGTCGACATCGACAACCTGATCCTCTCCCAGCCCGACAACGGCGAGCAGGCCCTGGAGATCGTGGACATGCTCGTCCGCTCCGGCGCCCTCGACCTCATCGTCATCGACTCCGTCGCCGCGCTCGTCCCGCGTGCGGAGATCGAGGGCGAGATGGGTGACAGCCACGTCGGTCTGCAGGCCCGACTGATGAGCCAGGCGCTGCGGAAGATCACCAGCGCGCTCAACCAGTCCAAGACCACCGCGATCTTCATCAACCAGCTGCGCGAGAAGATCGGCGTGATGTTCGGCTCCCCGGAGACCACGACCGGTGGCCGGGCGCTGAAGTTCTACGCCTCGGTGCGTATCGACATCCGCCGCATCGAGACCCTGAAGGACGGCACGGAGGCGGTCGGCAACCGGACCCGCTGCAAGGTCGTCAAGAACAAGGTCGCCCCGCCGTTCAAGCAGGCCGAGTTCGACATCCTCTACGGCCAGGGCATCAGCCGCGAGGGCGGCCTGATCGACATGGGCGTGGAGCACGGCTTCGTCCGCAAGGCCGGCGCCTGGTACACGTACGAGGGCGACCAGCTCGGCCAGGGCAAGGAGAACGCGCGCAACTTCCTCAAGGACAACCCGGACCTGGCCAACGAGATCGAGAAGAAGATCAAGGAGAAGCTGGGCGTGGGTGTCCGGCCGGAGGAGCCCTCCGCCGAGCCGGGCGCGGACGCGGCGGTGGCCGGCCCGGCCGAGGACGACGCCAAGGCGGCGCCCGCCAAGGCCACCAAGCCCAAGGCCGCCACTGCCAAGAGCTGACCCGTGACACGACGAACCGACTGGGCCGAGTACGAGCACGCCATCCCCGGTGCCCCAGGGGGAAGAGGCAGCGGCGGCGACTCGGGCTCCGCCACGGCCGGTGACGACGGGTACGGCGACGGGGAGCACGGCGGGGCCGGGCCACGGGGCGCTCGGGGGCGCAGCCGTGGCCGCAGGCGGGGCGGCTTCGGGGAGCCGCCCGGTGAGGACGAAGGCACCCCTACCTCGTCGAGGGCCGAGCAGGGGGAGTCTTCAGGGGACCCGGCTGAGCGGGCGCGGGCGATCTGCCTGCGCCTGCTCACCGGGACCCCGCGCACCCGCAAGCAGCTCGGGGACGCCCTGCGCAAGCGGGAGATCCCCGAGGACGTGGCCGAGGAGGTGCTGTCCCGGTTCGAAGAGGTCGGGCTCATCGACGACAGCGCGTTCGCGGACGCCTGGGTGGAGTCCCGGCACCACGGCCGGGGGCTCGCCCGCCGCGCGCTCGCCCGGGAGCTGCGCACCAAGGGCGTCGACTCCGCGCTGATCGACGAGGCCGTCGGCCGGCTCGACTCCGAGCAGGAGGAGGCGACCGCCCGCGAGCTGGTCGCCCGCAAGCTGCGGGCCACCCGTGGCCTCGACCGCGACAAGCGGCTCCGGCGTCTCGCCGGCATGCTCGCCCGCAAGGGCTATCCCGAGGGCATGGCCCTCCGCGTGGTCCGCCAGGCCCTGGAGGAAGAGGGCGAGGACACGGAGTTCCTCGAGGGCGAATCGTTCTGACAGCCGGGCGCCCGGTTTGGCGGTGGGGTTAACCCCCGGCCAAGACGCCGGGCCACCGCAGTGCTTCCGGACCCGTGCACGCGCGAGTGTGTATCCATGCCCCGGACCACGGCCCGAGCCGAGGCCGGAGCGGCGCACGGACCCCCGAGACGCACAGCAGAAGAGAGCCGCCCCGATGATGCTGCGTTACGCCCTCCAGACCGTCCGCGCCCGAAAGGCGGGCTTTCTCGGCGCCTTCCTCGCCCTGATGTGCGCGGCCGCTCTGATCACCGCCTGTGGCACCCTCCTCGACACCGGCCTGCGCGGCACGATCCGCACCGAGCGCTATGCCGCCGCTCCCGTCGTGGTCTCCGCCGACCAGTACGTCCACCAGACCACCGTGAAGCACAAGAAGGGCAAGACCAAGGTCAAGCACAAGGCGAAACCCGTCGCCGAACGCGCCTGGCTCTCGGCGGACCTGCGCGACACCATCGCCCGCACCCCCGGCGTCGCCCGTGTCGTCCCCGAACTGACCTTCCTGGCCCAGCCGTTGACCCAGGCCGGCACCGACGGCCGTACCGCCTACGGGCATGCCTGGGACTCCGCGGCGCTGACGCCGTACCGGCTGACCACGGGCAGTGCGCCCAAGGCCGCCGGCGACCTCGTCATCGACGACGACCTCGCGGCGCGCGCCCACCTCGGCCCCGGCGACCGCCTCACCGTGCAGTCGACGCAGTCCCCGCGCAGCTACCGGATCACCGGTATCGCCACACCGGCCACCGCCGTCCGCCACCAGACGTCGCTGTTCTTCGCCACGGCGGAGGCCGAGCGGCTGGCCGCGCACCCCGGGCAGGTCACCGCGTTCGGCGTGCTCCCGGCCAGGGGCGCCGCCCCGGAGGCGGTGCGGCAGGCCGTGGCGCGGGCACTGCACGGCACCACCGCGCAGGTCAGCGCCGGCGACGCCCGCGGGCCCGTCGAGTTCCTGGACGCGGCCGCCGCCCGCACCCGGCTGGTCAGCATGGGCGGCGCGATGGGCGGCACCTCGCTGCTGGTGGCGGTACTCGTGGTCGTCGGCACCTTCGCCCTCTCCGTCCAGCAGCGCCACCGCGAACTCGCCCTGCTCCGCGCCATCGCCGCCACGCCCGGACAGATCCGCACCCTGCTGGGCCGGGAGGCACTGATCGTCGGCGCGGCGGCGGGCAGCGCCGGCGCACTGCTCGGGCTGCCGCTGGGCGGCTGGCTGCACTCCAGGTTCGTCGCCCTGGGCGCCGTACCCGTCACCCTCCAGCACACCGTCAGCGTCTTCCCGCCCCTCGCCGCCCTTGCCGCCACCCTGCTCGGTGCCTGGGCCGCGGCCCGGATCGCCTCCCGCAGGATCGCCGGGATCCGCCCGGCGGAAGCCCTGGCGGAGGCCAGGACCGAACGCGCCCGCCCGGCCTGGGGGCGTATCGCCGCCGGTCTGCTGCTCCTCGCCGGCGGAGTCGTCCTCGTCGCCGTCCTCGGCTCCCTGCGCACCGAGCCCGCCTCGACTCCCGTGACCTTCCTCGCCGTCGTCGTCCTGTCCACCTCCGTGGCCCTGCTCGGCCCGCTGCTCGTCAAGGCGGCCGCGCTGCTGCTGGCCGGCCCCCTGCGGCTCACCGGTCACGGCGGCCGCCTCGCCACCGCCAACCTGCGCGGCAACGCCACCCGGATGGCCTCCGTCGTCACCCCCCTCACCCTGCTCATCGGCATGACCTGCACCGTCCTGTTCGTCCAGTCGACCCTCGGTGGCGCCGCCCGGAGCCAGGCGCGCGAGGGCGTCACCGCCGACTGGGTCGTCGCCGCCCAGGGGCCCGGTGTCCCGGGCGAGGCCGCACGGCTGCTGCGCGCGCAGCACGACACCGTCACCGAGGTGGTCCGCACGACCGTCCGCATCGGCCTCGACAAATACCCGGCCCAGGGCGTCACGCCGACCGGTCTCACCCGCACCTGGGACCCGAAGGTCACCGCCGGCTCCCTCCGCGATCTCGCCCCCGGCACCGTTGCCGTCAGTGAACTGGCCGCGGACCAGCACCACTTGAAGCCCGGAAGCACTCTGAAACTCACGCTCGGCGACGGCACGCCCGCCACGCTCACCGTCGCCGCCGTCTACGACCGGGGTCTCGGCTTCGGCGACCTCACCTTCGCCCACGACCTCGTGGCCCGGCACATCGACAATCCGCTCGCCTCCTCCGTCCTCGTCGGCACGACCCGTACACAGACACAACTCGCGACTACGCTGCGTGAGTTCCCGAGTCTGCGGATTCTTTCGCCGGCCGCCGCGGATTCCCTCCAGGCCGACCGACAGCAGGCGAACGCCGAGGTGAACTACCTGGCCATGGGGCTTGTGCTGGCCTTCACCGCCATCGCGGTCGTCAACACCCTCGCCATGTCGGTCGCTGAGCGTGTCCGGGAGTTCGCCCTGCTCCGCCTCGCCGGAGCGACCCGCCGTCAGGTACTTCGCGTGCTGCGCACTGAGGTGCTGTCCGTGCTGCTCCTCGCCACCGCGCTCGGCAGCGGCATCGCGCTCGCCGTACTCACCGCGTTCAGCGTCGGCATGACCGGCCGGGCGGCCCCCACGGTCACACCCCTGCTCTACGTCGGCGTGGTCGCGGTCGCCGCCCTGCTAGCGCTCGTCTCCAGCGCCCTTCCGGGCCGCGCGGCGCTGCGTGTCCCGGCGGTGACGGTGGCCACGGCGAAGGAGTGAGGAGGAGGGGCAGGCCCCGGCCGCCGTCCCGTCGGGCCTGCGTCAGCCGGTCACCGGCTCCACCGGCAGCCCCTTTGTCCGCCACGCCTGGAAGCCGCCCACCAGGTCCGTCGCCCGGTGCAGGCCAAGCTGGTGGAGCGAGGCGGCTGCCAGGCTGGACGCGTAGCCCTCGTTGCAGATGACCACGACGCGCAGGTCGTGGCCGGTGGCCTCGGGGACCCGGTGGCTGCCCCGGGGGTCGAGACGCCACTCCAGTTCGTTGCGCTCGATGACGAGCGCGCCGGGGATCACGCCGTCCCGCTCGCGCAGGGCCGCGTACCGGATGTCGACCAGCAGGGCCTCACCGCGGCCTGCCGCCGCGTGCGCCTCCTGTGCCTCGATGCGCCGGTAGCCCGCGCGGACCCGCTCCAGCAGGTCGTCGATACCGACCGGTCGTATCTCCGTACTGTCGCTCACTGCCAGTCCTCCGGGCGCTCGACCTGCTCCAGGCGCAGCACCTGACCCGTGCGACTGTAGCGACGGATCCGCGGCAGCGGCGGGTAGTAGGCGTGGACGGAGACCGCGTGCCGGTCCGGGGACTGGTTCAGCACCTCGTGCACATGGTGGTGGCCGAAGGAGCGGCCCTGTCCCGCGGGCAGCCGGCGCTCGCGGTCGACGCCCTCGGTGAGTTCCAGGGTCTTCCAGCCGTCGCTGGGCAGCCGCGCGGCCAGCGAGTACTCCTTGAGTTCACCCGCCGCGGTGACGAAGGCGCCGACCGAGTCGGCGTGGTCGTGCCAGCCGGTGCCGCTGCCGGGCGGCCAGCCGATCAGCCAGGCCTCGCTGCCGCCGGGGCCTTCGAGGCGCACCCAGGTGCGCCCCTCCGGGTCGAGCGGCAGCGAGGCGATCAGCTCGGTGTCGGTGGCCGTGCGCCGCGCGAAGTCGAGGAGGTCCGCCTGGGTCGGCGCCGAGCCGACGGCAGCGCCGGTGGCAGCGGGGGAGACGGAAGGGGATAGAGACACGTGCACCGTCCTGAAGAGGGTTCGCCGAACGGGCGCACAACGGCGCCCGGAGAAGGAAGAGGGAGCGAATTCAGCAGGACGGGCGACACACGCAACCCGCATAGCGGACGAGGTCCATATGGACCCTCCGCCACAGGCGCACACAGGTGTCGGTCACGATCCGGAGTACAGCATGCTGCTGCACTCCGGTCAACTCACCGTCACCATGTGGACAGAGGGTGACAGAGCGCACGGTCAGCGCACGCCGGAGCCGGCCTCCGCCTCCTCCTTCGTCTCCTCCCGCTCCTCCTTCTCCTCCTGCACGGCGCCGCCGAGCGTCGCCTCGGCCGCCGCGTACAGGTCGGCCGGACGCACCCCGTTCAGCGCGGTGACCAGGTGGCCGTCGGGGCGCACGAGCAGCACGCTGTGCGCCGGCGCACCCGGGTAGTCCTCGGCGACCAGCAGCTCGGCCGGGTGCGGAAGGGCTGCCACCGCGGCGGCGAGCCGGGGCATGACCCCGGCGGACACCCAGTGCTTGCGGTCCCACACGCCCGTGCCCGGTGCGATCAGCATGACGAGCAGCGCGCCACGACCCAGCCGGTCGCGCAGCTGTACGAAGGAACCGTCCTCCGCGGTGACCCGTACATCGGCGACCGGTGAGCCGAACGGGGTGTCGACCTGGATCTCCGCCTCCAGATGCCGGGGCGTCAGCGGCGAGTCGGCGTACGCCCCCGGCGCACCCACCGGGCCGCGCCCCAGATGACCGTCCGTGAGCAGCGCGTCGTGGCCCCGGGCCGCGCCGGGGACGTAGTGCCGCAGCCCGCCCCCGCCGCGGAGCACCGGCAGCAGCTGGTCGGCGGCGCGCAGCCGGGCGGCGGCCACCGCGCGCCGCTCGGCCTGGTAGCTGTCGAGCAGTGCCTCGTGGTGCCCGTGGTGCCAGGCCGGGGCCAGCTTCCAGGCCAGGTTGTCGGCGTCCCGGAGACCCTCGTCGAGCCCCTGGGTGCCGAGCGCGCCGAGGAGGTGGGCCGCGTCCCCGGCCAGGAAGACCCGGCCGGCGCGCCAGCGACGGGCGAGCCGGTGGTGCACCGTGTGGACACCGGTGTCGAGGAGGTCGTAGGCCGGTGTGGTGCCGTCCGTCCAGCCCGCGAGGGTCTCGCGGATCCGGGCCACCAGGATGTCGGGCGTGACCAGGTCCTTGCCCGGCGGCAGCAGCCAGTCCAGACGCCACACGCCGTCCGGGAGGGGGCGGGCGGTCACCTCCCCGGCCGAGGGCCCGGACGACCGCCACGGCGGCATCCGGTGGAGCAACGCCTGGCCCTCCCAGGGAAGTTCCACGCGCAGGGCCGCGACCGCGTGCCGCTCCACCGCGGTACGGCCCGGGAAGCGGATGTCCTGCAGCTTGCGCACGGTCGAGCGGGGCCCGTCGCAGCCGACCAGGTAACTTCCCCGCCACCAGGTTCCCTTGGGGCCACGGGTGTGCGCGGAGATGCCGGAACGCTCCTGCTCGATCGAGTCGAGCCGGCTGTCCGCGGCGACCTCGACCAGGGGCTCGTGCGCCACGGCCGCGCGCAGGGCACCCGTGAGGACGTGCTGGGCGAGGTGCAGCGGGGCCGCGGGGTCGCCCTCGTCGAAGGTGATCTCGGTCAGCACCTGCCGTCGCCTGACCGACCGCCATCCGGTCCATCTCACGCCGTGGTCGGCGACGGCGACCCCGGTCAGCCGCTCCAGCAGGGCGGCCGTGTCCTCGCGCAGCACGACGGTGCGTGCCGGGCGTGGTTCGTCCTTGCCGGGGCCCTCGTCCAGGACGACGGAGGGCACCTCCTGACGGGCCAGCGCCAGGGCGAGCGTGAGCCCGACGGGCCCCGCTCCGACGATGATCACCGGGTCCACGGTGCGGCGCCCCCTGTCCGCAGCGGTGCCCTGACGGACATGGAGGAACAGGAAGGTGAAGCGGGGTGCACGATCACAGAACGTATGCAACCCATTGGCAGAGTTTGCGTCAAGTGACCAGAGGCAGTGGCGATCATGCCACTGCCTCCGGGGGCCGTACGGGTGAAGCGGTGGCTTGCCAGACGATGCCGCCGGGGCCGGCTCAGGCGCCGACGCCGTCTCCGGTCGCCGCCGTACCCGAGATGTTTGCCACGTCCTGGGGGCCGAGCACCGTACCGGTCGACTTCTTGCGCCGCCGCAGCCGTCCCTCCAGCCAGCTCGCGAACGAGGTCAGCGAGAAGTTGATGATCACGAAGATCGCCGCGACGATCGTGAACGAGGCGATGGTGTTCGCACCGTAGTAGCCGCTCATCGTGTTGGCCGACGCGAGCAGTTCGGGGAAGGTCAGGACCGCGCCGCCGAGCGCCGTGTCCTTCACGATCACGACCAGCTGGCTGACGATCGCCGGGAGCATGGCGGTGACCGACTGGGGCAGCAGGATGAGCCGCATGACCTGGTTCTTGCGCAGACCGATCGCCATGGCCGCCTCGGACTGCCCCTTCGGCAGTGCGAGGATGCCCGCGCGGACGATCTCCGCGAGCACGGATGCGTTGTACAGCACCAGGCCGGTGACGACTGCGTACAGGGGACGGTCGTCCGAGGTGACTTCGGTGTACTCGGCGAACAGGGCGAGTCCGAAGATCATCAGGACCAGCACCGGGACCGCGCGGAAGAACTCCACGACCACCGCGACCGGGACACGGATCCACGCGTGGTCCGAGAGGCGGGCGATGCCGAGCACGGCGCCCAGCGGGAGGGCGATGACCATGGACAGGGCCGCGGCCTTCAGGGTGTTCTGCAGACCCGGCCATATGTACGTCGAGTAGGCCTCGGTGCCGTTGAAGAAGGGCTTCCAGAGCACCCACTCCAGCTGGCCCTTGTCGTCCAGGGCCTTGTACACCCACCACAGGACGGCCGCGAGGACGACGAGGAAGCCCGCCGTGTAGAGGATGTTGCGCCGCTTGGCCTGGGGGCCCTGGGCGTCGTACAGGACCGAACTCATCGCTTCACCGCCACCTTCTTGCCCACCCAGCCGAGGATCAGACCGGTCGGCAGGGTCAGACAGCAGAACCCGAAGGCGATGATCGCGGAGATCAGCAGCAGCTGCGCCTCGTTCTCCACCATCTCCTTCATCAGCAGTGCCGCTTCCGCCACGCCGATCGCGGCTGCCACGGTCGTGTTCTTCGTCAACGCGATCAGCACGTTGGTCAGCGGGCCGACGGCCGCGCGGAAGGCCTGCGGCAGCACGATCAGGCCCAGCACCTGAGTGAAGCTCAGGCCGATGGCCCGGGCCGCTTCAGCCTGGCCGACCGGAACCGTGTTGATGCCGGCGCGGATCGCTTCGCAGACGAAGGCCGACGTGTAGACGGTCAGCCCGAGCACCGCCAGCCGGAAGCTGCTCGTTTCGACCTGGTCCGACCCCAGGGTGATGTTCAGGGTGTCCTTCAGCCCGAGCGAGGCGAACAGGATGATCACCGTGAGCGGGATGTTCCGCACGATGTTCACGTAGGCGGTGCCGAAACCGCGCATCAGCGGCACCGGGCCCACCCGCATGCCGGCCAGCAGAGTGCCCCAGATCAGGGAGCCCACGGCCGACAGCAGCGTGAGCTGCACCGTCGTCCAGAACGCGCCCAGCACGTCGTACTTGTCAAGAAAGTCGAACACGATCTCCCGCGCTTCCGCGTGTAGGGATGCCCGGGTGCGCCGCCGTCAGGAGCGGCGCACCCGTCGGGCGTTGCCTCAGCTCTTGATGTCGCCGATCTTCGGAGCGGGCTCGTTCTTGTAGCCGGCCGGGCCGAAGTTCTTGGCCACGGCCTTCTGCCAGGAACCGTCGGAGACCATCTCCTCCAGAGCCTTGTTGATCTTGGCCTTGAGGTCGCTGCCCTTCTTGACGCCGATGCCGTAGTTCTCGTTGGTCATCTTGAAGCCGCCGAGCTTGAACTTGCCCTTGAACTGGGACTGCGCGGCGTAGCCGGCGAGGATCGAGTCGTCCGTGGTCAGGGCGTCGATCGCCTTGCTCTGCAGACCGGTCAGACAGGCCGAGTACGTCGGGTACTGCTGGAGCTGCGCCTTGGGAGCCAGCTTGTCCTTGACGTTCTGCGCCGACGTCGAGCCGGTCACCGAGCACAGCTTCTTCTTGTTCAGGTCCGCCGGCGACTTGATGGTGTTGTCGTCCGCGCGGATCAGCACGTCCTGGTGGGCCAGCAGGTACGGGCCGGCGAAGTCGACCTTCTGCTGACGCTCCGGGGTGATCGAGTAGGAGGCCGCGATGAAGTCGACGTCACCGCGCTGCAGCATGGTCTCGCGGTCGGCGCTCTTCGACTCCTTCCACTCGATCTGGTCGGGCTTGTAGCCGAGCTTGCCGGCCACGTAGGTCGCCACGTCGACGTCGAAGCCCGCGTAGCCCTGCGGGGTCTTCTGGCCGATGCCGGGCTGGTCGAACTTGATGCCGATGGCGATCTTCTTGCCGCCGCCGGAGCCGTTGTCGTCCTTCTTGTCGCCACCGCACGCGGTGGCGGACACGGTGAGGGCGAGTACGACGGCCGAGGCGGCGGTGACCTTGCGGAGCTTCATCGTGAACATCCTTTGAGTGGTGAGGAACGCGGTCCGTGAGGGACGGGTGGCGCCGGGGGCGGCCGGGGCGAGCGGGCCCGGTGGCGTCAGTGGTGCAGGATCTTCGAGAGGAAGTCCTTGGCCCGGTCACTGCGCGGATTGCTGAAGAACTGGTCGGGCGCAGCCTCTTCGACGATGCGGCCGTCCGCCATGAAGACCACCCGGTTTGCAGCCGATCGTGCGAAACCCATCTCGTGGGTGACGACGATCATGGTCATGCCCTCCCGGGCGAGCTGTTGCATGACCTCGAGGACCTCGTTGATCATCTCGGGGTCGAGGGCCGAGGTCGGCTCGTCGAAGAGCATGACCTTCGGGTCCATCGCCAGCGCCCGGGCGATCGCGACGCGCTGCTGCTGGCCGCCGGACAGCTGGGCCGGGTACTTGTCAGCCTGGGCACCGACACCGACCCGGTCGAGCAGGGTACGGGCCTTCTCCTCGGCCTGCTTCTTGTCCGCCTTGCGGACCTTGACCTGCCCGAGGACGACGTTCTCGAGCACGGTCTTGTGCGCGAAGAGGTTGAAGGACTGGAAGACCATCCCGACGTCGGCGCGCAGCCGGGCCAGCTCCCTGCCCTCGTGGGGCAGCGGCTTTCCGTCGATCGTGATGGCGCCCGAGTCGATCGTCTCCAGGCGGTTGATGGTGCGGCACAGGGTCGACTTTCCGGACCCGGAGGGCCCGATGACCACGACGACCTCACCGCGGGCGATCGTCAGGTCGATGTCCTGGAGTACGTGCAACGCGCCGAAGTGCTTGTTGACGCTCTTCAGGACGACCAGTTCGCCGGACGCGGCCACGTCTTCCTTGGCCACCGATACTTTGGTCATCGCTCTCAGGCTCCGTCCTCCTCGGTTTCGGTGGACAGTAGTGATGGCCGGTGACCAGCGTCATCACATCTGAGGGGAATCTGAGCATCACGATCCGATAGCAATCGGACACGTGTCGTAGCACTTGAGACCCGTGCGCATATCGGGGGGATAACGGAAGCGCCAGGCAACCGGAACCCTCTTGACGCCGTCCTTCTCCATCGGCGTGACTTCCATGGTGCACGCGCGCGTGCGCACGATCTACAAGCTGAACGAGAACCGTGACCGTATGACCGCTGAACCGGAGGGGGCCGGGATGAGACTGCTGCTCGTCGAGGACGACAACCATGTCGCGGCCGCGCTGTCCGCGGTCCTCGCGCGGCACGGATTCGACGTCACCCACGCGCGCAGCGGCGAGGAGGCCCTCCAGGCACTCGTCCCCGAGGGCGCCGGATTCGGCGTGGTCCTGCTCGACCTGGGCCTGCCCGACCAGGACGGCTACGAGGTCTGCGGCAAGATCCGCAAGCGCACCAGCACCCCAGTGATCATGGTCACCGCGCGCTCCGACGTCCGCTCCCGCATCCACGGGCTCAACCTGGGCGCCGACGACTACGTGGTGAAGCCGTACGACACCGGGGAGCTGCTCGCCCGGATCCACGCGGTCAGCCGGCGCACCGCCCACGAGGACGCGGCACCGGGCGCCGAGACCTCGCTGCGTCTCGGCTCCGTGCTCATCGAACTGCCCAACCGCCAGGTCAGCGTGGGCGGTTCGGTGGTCCAGCTGACCCGCAAGGAATTCGACCTGCTCGCGCTGCTCGCCCAGCGGCCGGGCGTCGTCTTCCGGCGGGAACAGATCATCAGTGAGGTCTGGCGCACCAGCTGGGAGGGCACCGGCCGCACCCTGGAGGTGCACGTCGCCTCCCTGCGCGCCAAGCTGCGCATGCCCGCGCTGATCGAGACCGTACGCGGCGTCGGCTACCGGCTCGTCGCGCCGGCCGCCTAGCGGGGCCGGGTGCGCACACGGCTCCTGCCGCTGCTCATCGTCCTGATGGCGGCCGTACTCCTCGCCCTCGGTCTTCCGCTCGCCGTCAGCGTGGCCGCGGCCCAGCAGCAGAAGGTGGTCGTCGACCGGATCGACGACACCGCGCGCTTCGCCGCGCTCGCGCAGTTCGTCACCGACGCGCCGAGCGGATCCCGGCGTACTGCCCCGGACGAGCGCCAGGAGACGCTCCGCCGGGAACTGGACAGCTATTACGGCGTCTACGGCATCCGTGTGGGTGTCTTCTACGGCAACGGCTCGGTCATGGCCAACGCCCCGGACGACTGGGTCGTCCCGCAGACGGGGGAGGTCCGGGAGGCGTTCGGCGAGGCGCTGCTGAGCCGCCGCAGCCACGACCCCCGGCAGGTGTGGCCCTGGCAGCGCAGCCGGCTGATCGTCGCCTCGCCGGTGATCAGGGACGGGGACGTCGTGGCGGTCGTCGTCACCGACTCGCCCACCGGGCAGATGCGTTCGCGGATCCTGCGCGGCTGGCTGTTCATCGGGGCCGGCGAGTTCGCCGCGATGCTGCTCGCCGTGGGCGCCGCACTGCGGCTGACCGGCTGGGTGCTCCGGCCGGTACGGATCCTGGACGCCACCACCCACGACATCGCCACCGGACGCCTCAAGTCCCGGGTGGCGGTGGCCGGCGGGCCGCCGGAACTAAGAAGGCTGGCCCGGTCGTTCAACGAGATGGCGGACAACGTCGAGGAAGTGCTTGAGCAGCAACGCGCCTTCGTCGCGGACGCCTCGCACCAGCTGCGCAACCCGCTCTCCGCGCTGCTGCTGCGCATCGAGCTGCTCGCTCTGGAACTCCCGCAGGGCAACGAGGAGATCGCCTCGGTCCGCACTGAGGGAAAGCGCCTGGCGCAGGTCCTGGACGACCTGCTCGACCTGGCTCTGGCCGAGCACGCCGCGGCCGACCTCAGGCTGACCGATGTCGGAGCCCTGGCCGGGGAGCGGGTGGCCGCCTGGTCGCCGGCCGCCGCCGCCAAGGGCGTCCGGCTGGTCGGCGACTGCCCGCCCATCACCGCCTGGGCCGACTCGATCACCCTCTCCAGCGCGCTGGACGCGGTGATCGACAACGCCGTGAAGTTCACCCCGGAGGGCGGCACGGTCGAGATCGTCGTCGCCTCCAACGGCGACACCTCGACGGTCGTGGTCACCGACACCGGCCCCGGCCTCACCGACGAGGAACTCGACCGCGTGGGGGACCGGTTCTGGCGCAGCGGCCGCCATCAGAACGTCAAGGGCTCGGGTCTGGGCCTGTCCATCACCCGCGCCCTGCTCGCCGCGGGCGGCGGCTCGATCACCTACGCGCACCACGAGCCGGGGGGCCTCCAGGTGACCGTGGCGGTGCCGAGGAACCCGGACGGCCTCTGAGGCCTCACCGAGAACAGGGCGTCACCGAACAGGTCCTCACCGACTGGGCGCAGACCGAACAGGCACAGACCGAGCAGGCGAAGACCGAGCAGGCACAGACCGAGCAGGCGAAGACCGAACAGGCACAGACCGAGCAGGCACTGGCCGACTAGGGCTTCATCGACCTGTAGTACCGCCGGGCGCCCTCCTGCAGAGGCAGCGGGTCGGTGTAGATCGCCGTACGAACGTCGACGAGCTGAGCCGAGTGGACATGGGCGCCGATGCCGTCGCGGCTCTTGATCACCGTGCGGGTCAGCCACTCGGTCAGCCGGGGATCCATGTCCTTGCGGGTCATCAGCAGGTTGGACACCGCGATCGTCGGCACCGCGGTGCCGTGCTGCACGGACGAGTACGCCGTCTCGGGCATGTTGGTGGCCCGGTAGTAGCGGGCGGCGTCCCCGCCGGCGTGCAGCTTGGTGACGAGGTCGCCGTCGATCGGTACGAACCTGAAGGCGTACTTCTCGGCCAGCTCGACCAGCCCCTTGGTGGGCAGCCCGCCCGACCAGAAGAAGGCGTCGATCTTGCCGTGCCGCAACCGGTCCGGGCCGGTGTCTATGCCCTCCGACATCGGCGTGATGTCCTTGTGCGGGTCGATGCCCGCGGCCCTGAGCACCCGGTTCGCGATCAGCCGCACCCCGGAGTCGGGCAGCCCGGTGGCGACCCGCTTGTGCCGCAGGTCCGCGACGCTGTCGACCTTCGAGTCGCGCGGCACGATCAGCTGCACGTAGTCGTCGTAGAGCCGGGCGACTCCGCGCAGCCGGTCCGCGCCGCTGCGGTGCTGCAGCTCGTACGTCTCCACCGCGTCGGCCGCCGCGATCGTGAAGTCGGCCTTCCCGGTCGCCACCCGCTCGACGTTCTCCTGCGAGCCGGCACTGTTCAGCAGCTTCACCTGCAGCCCGGGCATGTCTCTGGCCAGTTCGGTGCGCAGCCGCTCGCCGTACTCCTGGTAGACCCCGCGGGGTGTGCCGGTACTGAAGACGATCGTCCCGCTCGGCGGGGTCTCGCCCAGCGGCAGCAGCCACCACAGCAGCAGCCCGAGGGCCACGACGCCGACGGTCGCGCCCTGGAGCGACCGGCGCCTGCTGATACGGGGGAACACCTTGGACATGCGGGCGATCCTGCCAGGCCGTGCGCCGGGCTGACCAGGGCCGGGGTCACTCCGGGGTCACCGGGGAGCGCGGCGGGAGTGTCGGTGGCGGCCGTTAGAGTCGCCGTATGAGCTCTTCGCCCGCCCGTCTCGTCCGTGAGTTCCACCGCGCCTTCGGCCTCGACACCCGAGTCACGCCGACGGAGGTGGGGCCCGAACTGGCCGCGCACCGCGGGGAACTGCTCGCCGAAGAGGCCGCGGAGGTCGCCGAGGTCTCGGTCGAGGGCCCGCTGGACAGGCTCGCGCACGAACTGGCGGACGTGGTGTACGTGGCCTACGGCACCGCACTGGTCCACGGGATCGATCTCGACGAGGTGATCGCCGAGATCCACCGCGCCAACATGAGCAAGCTGGGCCCGGACGGCCAGATCGCCCGCCGCTCGGACGGCAAGGTCCTCAAGGGCGAGCACTACCGGGCGCCGGACGTGTCGGCCGTGCTGCGCCGCCAGGGCTGGACACCCGGCGGCGCAGCCTGACGGCTACGACGACAGGGAGCCGCCCGCCAGCTTCCACTCGCGGTGCAGGGAGCCCAGCGGAACGCTCCGCTGCAGCACCGGCGTGCCGAAGATGGAGAGCTGGATCCGCAGGGTGCCCGACAGGTCGACGCCTCCGTACACCGCCCAGGTGCCCTCTGCCTTCACATCGGGTGTGTCGGAGGACGCGGTGACGGTCCCGGCGGCCTCGCCGCGCAGGTACGGCGCCAGGTCGGCGGAGACGCCGACGGTGCCGTAGAGGCCGACGGTCGCCTCGGCGCCGAGGGCCGTCTGCACGCTCCCGGCGGTGGTCAGGGAGGCCCGGACGGGCGTGCTCTTCATGCCCGAGGAGCTGACCGGCGTCCACCCCTTGCCCACCCCGAAGGTGCCGCCCGCCTTGAAGTCGCCCTTGAGGCTCTGCTCGACGTCGACGGTCACGTGTCCGTCGGCGCTGATCTGGAAGTAGCAGGTCAGGTCGAGGTTGACGACGACGGGGACCGGGCCGACCTGCAGGACGGGGTCGGCGTGCAGCTTGGCGAACGGGATCCGCAGCGGGGTGCCGGTGGTCGCGGCGGCCCGGCCCTTCACGGCCCATCCGGAGGTCCAGTCTCCGGACACACCGAGGTAGGCCGAGCCGGGCGTAGCGTCGGTCCCGGTGCCGCCGTAGCTGAAGTCGACCTGCGGGGCCACCTGGACGAACCCGGACACCGAGGCGCCGGCCGAGGCCGGGGCACCCTCGGCCGTCTGCACCTTGGCGCCGACGTCGAGCCGGAGGCTGCCGAGCGGCACGGTCGCGCCCTTGGGTCCGACGTGCACGTCACCGGCCTTGGACCAGGAGACCTTGACGTCGGGCAGCAGCTTGTCGACGGCGAAGGAGGACGGGTCGACCGGCACGGTGCCCTTGGCCGTGTCGGCGCCCAGCAGCGAGTTGAGCGCCGCCGGTTCGGTCTGCACCTCGGTGCCCCGGTCGCTCTCGCCGATCACCTTGGTCACCTTGGCGAGCAGGCCGTGCGGGGCCCCGGGTGCAGGGGCGCTGGCGATGACGTCGCCCACGTCGGCCCGGTGCGGCGCCGCCGAGGAGGTGGGCGAGGGGGTCGCGGGGGTCTGCGAAGTCCCGCTCCTCGCCGGTGCCTTGGAGATGACGGCGCGTCGGGTCCGGCTGTCGTACGAGCTGACGGTGAGTGCGGTCTTGTGCGCCCGCCGGTCCGTGCCGGAGGTGCCGGCCGTGGCGGTCGCGGTGGCGGCGGGGGCGGCCGCGACGGTGAGCGAGTGGCCGGTGTCGCCGGTGGGGCCGTCGGTGGCCCGGACGTCCTGGCTCTGGCCCGCCGCCGGTGGCGCGGCGTGCGGCGGGGAAGAGGAGCAGCCCGCGGCGAGGAGGAGGGCGGTCACGGCGAAGGCGGGCAGGAGGGCACGGCGGTGCCTCGTGCGTCTGCGCAAGGTCGGTCCTGGGGTGAAGTGGGGGGTGGTGAAAAAGGGCAGCACCGACGGCCGGCTACCTATGGGTAGAACCGGCCGGTAACTCGGTGGTGAGCCATGAGCATGCCATGGCTGCGCGCACAGACCACGCACAATTCGGCCACAACCCAACGTGACCTGGAACACGGTGAGTTCAGGCCGCGTGATGGCCGGAACCCGGTCAGGGGGGCGGGTCCCGGTCAGGGGGGGCGGGTCCGCCGACCCGCCCCCTCCCGCAGGGCGGAGGTCAGCCCGTGAGCCCCGTGCCGCCGAGCCGGGTCAACAGACCGGAGAGCAGGGCGATGTCCTCCTCGCTCCATGCAGGACCGGCGAAGATCTCGGCGGCCGTCTCCTCGGCCGTGGCCAGCATCTCCGTCAGGCGCTCCCGGCCGGTTCCGGTCAGCGACGCGTAGGCCACGCGCGCGTCACGGGCGTCCGGCTCGCGGGTCACCAGCCCGATCCGCTCCAGGGGAGCCAGCCCGCGGGTCACTCCGGAGGCGGTCAGCCCCAGCGCCTCGGCCAGATCGACCCGGCGCATCCGGCCGCCGGGAGCCCGCCCCAGGCGCAGCAGCATCGTGAAGTCGGCCAGGCTCACTCCGTGCAGCCCGCCGAGCCGGGCGTCGAAGCGCCGCACGAGCGCCGTCTGCGCCCGCACCAGCCGCAGCGAGGCGTCCAGGGCGTCACTCATCACTCACCGGCATCCCGTTCGCCGCTCTCCTGTTGATTGCCATCTCCTTGACTGCTCAAGTTTATGCGCCACTGGAACGCGCGGCACGCCGCTGCCGCTTCCCCAAGGGCGCCTGGGAGAGGTCCTCCGCGCTGGACCTGAGGTTCTTGAAGCCGTAGCCGCGCTCCGTCAGCCACGTCTTCGCCGCCTCCTCGGCCCGCTCGGCCGCCTCCAGGATGTCCTCCTCTTCCTCTCCGGTGTCCGAGAAGCGGAAGACGAAGGCGGGCCGGGCGGCGATGTCGTAACTGAGGTGCCCCTCGGGCGTGAAGGCGGCGTGCAGCACGTCGTGCCGGGCGGCGTCGGCGAGCAGTTCGGCCCGCTGGGCTTCGCCGAGCCCGTCGAAGGCGCCGCGGACGGTGATACGGAAGGTTCGGGTACTCATCCCGCGACCTTAGGCACGGAGTGCGGCACGCCTCCACCGGGTTTCCGGGACGAAACTAGACTTTGAGGGGAAGGCGGTGGCGTTCCATGCCGTACGTGACTGTGACCGCGCTGAGCCATCCCGGGCTGCTCCGCGAGCGGAACGAGGACAGTCTCGTGGTGGGCCCGTGGACGCTGTGCGCCACCGTGACCGAGAGCCCGCAGACCCTGTTCTTCCCGCTCGCGTCGCCTCTGGTGGTCGCCGTGGCGGACGGACTCGGCGGGCATCCCGGCGGTGATGTGGCCAGTGCGCTGGTCGTCCGCCGGATCGCGTCCATCGGCTCTTCCCTGGGCAGCGAGGACGCCGTCCGCGACGCCCTCAGCGCCTGCAACCGCGCGGTGTACCTGGCCGCCGGCGGCGACGACGCGAGCGAACTGGCCGCCATGGGAACGACGGTCGCCGGCATCGTCGTACAGCCCGGCTCGCTCATGGTGTTCAACGTGGGCGACAGCCGGGTCCTCGCCGCCTCCGAGGACGGGCTGCGCCAGCTGAGCGTCGACGACAGCCCACCCCTCGAACCCGGGCAGCGCACCACCTCCATCGTCACCCAGTGCCTCGGCGGCAGTCCCGGCTACCGCCCCATCCGCCCGCATGTGGCGGCCGTGCCCCCGACGCCCGGCGACCGCTACCTCATCTGCACCGACGGCCTGACCGATCCGGTGCCGCCGGAGGTCCTGGACGACGTCATGCGGGAACGTGACGACAACCGGGCCGCCTTCGAGCTGTGGAAGGCCGCCATCGCGGCGGGCGGCCCCGACAACATCACGCTCGCGGTCGCGCGCGTCGTGGACGAGTAGCCCGGTCCCGGCCCGGGGTGGCCCTGGCGGATGAGGGCGGCCCGGGCCGCCGGGTGGTCCGGCCGAGGTCCCTCGGCCGGCTCGTCGCGAAGGCGGCCGCCGAGCGCCCGAGCGTGCCCGCCGGACGCCCGGATCGATCACGCGGTCGGCGACCGGGCGAACACCGGGCGACGTCCGGGCCCGGTGTTCACCGCACCCGGGTTCCACTGCTTGTCTGGGATCGGGCCGGAACGGCGGACGGAGGAGGCGTGGACATCGGGGGAGCGACCGCGCTCGTGGTCGCGGTCGTCGGAGTCGTCGGGACGCTGCTGTCCGCGCTGCTGACCCAGCGCGCGGCCGACCGCAGCCGCCGGCGCGAACAGGAGCACGCCGAGGAACTGCAGGAGCGGCGCAGGCAGGCCCAGGAGCTGCGGTCGTGCTACGTGGCGCTGAACACCTCCGCCCGGCATTATCTGGCCGCGCTCACCGACCAGTTGCACGCGCTGGGACGCACCGAGGACGGGCGGGTCGTACGACAGCGGCTCACCGAGGCCCGTGACCAGTACCGGGACGTGTACGCGGAGGCGCAGTTGCGGGTGCCGGAGCGCGTGCTCGACCTCGCGGGTGATTTCAGCCGTGACCTGGGCACGGTCTACGGCATGGTCCGGCGTCTGGACGAGGGCGCCCCGCGCGCCGGGGACTCGCCGGCCGGCGTGCAGCAGGGCATCGACGCACTGTGGGGCGGGCTGCGGCGGATACGGCGGGCGATGAGGGTCGAACTGGGCGCCTCCTGGGTGGATTTCGGGCGATGAGCACCCGAGGCCCGGGATCTTGTCGCCGCCGGTCCGGTGGATCGGCATAGTGGCGTTCAGGTCGAGGGCAGAAGCAGGTACCGAAGGGGGGAACGCATGAACGACGGCGGTACGGGCGACGGCCCCGGCGGTTCGACGGAGCGGCTGCTCGTCCTGATCGGCGAGCACCGGGAGGCCGTCCGCGAGGCGCTCGACGACGAGCAGTACGCGCTGCTGCTGGCCCGGCTGGAGGCCCTCGCGGCCACGGACGCGGCCGACGACAGGGCGGTGCGCCGGGCGTCCCAGAGGGTTCGGCTGGCCCTGCTGCCCCTGCCGCTGGACCATCCCGTACGCAGGGCGCTGGACTCCGTACGACTCGTCGCGGCGCCGCCCGGGCCGAGGACCGTGGTGGGGGCTCGCGAATTGATGGCTCTGCTGACCGCGCTGCCGAGCGCCCCCGAACCGGCGTACGGCACCGCGTCCGAAGAGGACCGGATGCTGCTCGGGACGCCGTCCCTCTCGGCCGAGGAGGCGCGGGTCCGCTGCGGCGGCGCGCCACCCCCCGAGCTGATCAGACTGACGGATCCCCAGGACGGCGACCGCTACCCGGAGTTCCAGTTCGGCGCGGGCGGCGGCACCCCGCGCGAGGTCGTCCTCCGGGTCAACCGGCTGCTCCTCGCCGACATCGACCCCTGGGGCGCCGCGGCCTGGTGGCTCAGCGGCAACACCTGGCTGGGCGGGACACCCGCGTCGCTGCTCGGCCGGCTGCCGGACCATCGGCTGGTCGGCGCTGCCGCCGCACTGGTGGAGGGGGACTGATGAGCGGCTTCTTCCCGATGATCGAGCTGGAGTTGCGCCCCAACCGTCTGGTGATCCCGGCCGGCACGGAGCTGTGGCGGGTGCACCGGTCCAAGTACGCGCCGGACCAGTTCAGCCCGAAGCTCGCGGACATCCATTTCGGCGGGGGCCGCTTCGAGGGCACGGTGCTGGATCCGTACCACAGCCTGTACCTGGCGGACACCGGGCTCACCGCCCTCGCGGAGAGCGTGCTGCGCTCGCGGCCCTTCGAACTGCCGGCCGGTACACGGCGGATCCCCTACAGCGCCGTCTGGCGGCGGTCGCTGAGCGGCCTGCGCACCCGGTGCGAGCTGAACCTGGTCTCCCTGGTCGACGGGCAGGATCTGGCCGCCGTCTGCCAGGACTCCACGCTCCTGGAGGACGAGAGCAACTACGCGGTCGCACGGCGCTGGTCGAGCGAGATCCGGGCGCAGGCACCCGATGCGATGGGGCTGATCTGGGAGTCCCGGCGCAACCGGGCCCAGCGCGCCCTGGTGCTCTTCCACGACCGCTTCGGGCACTGCGACGGCGGGCCGCTGGAGGTGCTGCGGGACGGCGGGATCCCGGACCTCGGCTCCCAGGAGGGCATGAAGAAGGCCAACGAGATCCTCGAACCGCTGCGGGCGGTCATCTCGGAGCCCGTGTGGCAGTGATGTGGGGACGCCCCCGTCCCGCTTGTCGATGGCCGAGACGTGATGCCATCGTGGGCGCATGGCATCGTCCCTCCCTGACCATGCGTCACTTGTCCATGAACTCAAGGAGGTCAGGCGCGCCGGACTGGTGAGGCTGCGCGGGCGTGCGCTGCCCGGCCTGGAGTCGGCGGCGCAGGCGGTGCCCGCGACCGGCGCCCGGCCTGCCGGTGCGGCCGTGGAGGCGCTGCTGCGGCTCGCCGTGTCGCGCCTGGACGCCGGGACCCTGCGCACCGCCGCCGAGTACACCCTGGGGCTGGCCCAGGGCACCCGGGACTGGCCCGCGTCCTCCCGCCGGGCCCGGGCGGCCTCGGTGTACGGGGTGAGCGTCGAGCGGTTCCGCAAGGACCACGAGGTGATGGTCCTCGGGCAGGTCGCCGAGCATGTGCTGCGGCTGGCGGCGGAGCCGGCCGGGGCACCCGGAACCGCCGTGGCGGAGGCGGGGACCGGCACGCACCGGACCGTGCGGGCCCGGGTCGGCGAGCGGCCGGTGACGCTCACCCTCCATGTGCACCCGGTGGACCTGCTGCGCGACGTGGACGTGGTCGTCTCCCCGTCCAACGTCCACTTCGCGCTGCCCCAGCCGTACAAGTCGTCGGTCGCCGCCTCGCTGCGCCGGGTGTCCTCGGTGCGCGGCGTGACCGGTGACGTCCTGGACGATCCGGTCCACGCCGAGCTGAACAAGTGGGCGTGCCGGAACGGCACTTCGGGGCGTGCCGTGCTGCCCGGCACCGTGGCCGCCACCGGTACGGGGTCCCTGGCCGCTCAGGGCGTACGACGGATCTACCACGCCGCGGTAGCCGTTCCCCGGGCCGGGACCAACGACTACGACGTGCTGCCGTCCGACATCACCCGGGCCGCCTCCCGGGCGCTCGCGCTCCTGGCGGAGGAACGCGACCGCTTCGACCCGCCGCTGCGCTCGGTGTGCTTCCCGCTGCTCGGCTCGGGCCGGGGCGGGCTGGCGTACGACGTCAGCCTGGCCGCCTTATGGGCCGCCGTCGAGGCGGAGTTGGCCAGAGGGGCCGACTGGGACGTCCACTTCCTGGTGCGGACGCCCGAGGCGGCGGCGCTCGTGGAGCGCATACCCGCCGGGATCCGCCCACCGTACGACCGACGGCCGCCCGGCGGCCCCGATGGAATGGGGGAAGACCCCCGCTCCGTATGAGGGGCGCGCGGGTCGGGCGAGCGGGCGCGAGGGGGGAACCCGCTCGCCCTGAGTGCTTCTGCAGCCTTGGGGGCTGAGCGCACGAACCCCGCTTCGGCTGCCTGTGGCGGCACGGCGGTGCCGCGGGATCGCTCTCGCCACGTCCGCCGCCCCGCCGCCGAGCGGCCCGGCGGGGAGTTGGGGCGGGCTCACCGCGCCAGGGTGTCGGCGACCTCGATGTCCGGCAGGTCGAGCGAGCAGATCCGCTCGGCCTCCTCGGCGTGCATGCCGAACTGCCGCAGGAGGCCGCGGGCGACCAGGTCCGCGGACCTCGCGTCGTCGCGGTCGGGCTGCGAGTGCAGCAGCGCTCCCAGTGCCAGCGCGGCGCCCGCCGTCATCGCCAGCGCGAGGTCCAGGTCCTCCACCTCGAAGCGGCCCGCGTCCACCGCGGCACGGATGTCGTGGACGGCTCGGGGCGCCAATCCGCTCTCGGACCGAGCCAGTTCGAGTCCGTGGTGCAGCAGGATCCGGCTCAGCTCCGGGTGCCGGCGGTGCAACCGGCCGGTCATGCGGAAACTCTGGGCGAACGCCACCGCGGGGTCGTCGACGTCCGCGGTGAGGCGGTCCATCACCGAGCCCCACCACTCCAGCGCCTCCTCGACCGCGACCCGGAACAAGTCCTCCTTGCTGTCGAAGTGGTTGTAGAACGATCCGACCCCGATGTCGGCGAGTTCGGTGATCTCGAGGATGGGGACGTCGGTCCGCCTCTCGGCCAGCAACCGCTGTGCCGCGCACACCAGCGCGGTGCGCGTCCGCGCCTTCCGCCGGTCGACGCGCCGCTGTGCGGTCTTCTCGGCCATCGCATCCTCCGCGTCCCGCCCGTACTGGCTTCCCCCGCACTCTAGTCGCTGTTCCCTCTTTCTTGAATATTTCTTCAGTTCTATTGACTGACGTCAGCTTCGAAAGTGAAGCTTTCTTCAGGAGGTGGTGACCGTGGCTGTGCACGGGACGCACAACGACCTGCACTCCGAGCAGGGCGCACGCCCCGGAGAACATCCGGGCCGGGCCGCGAACCCGGTGATCAAGGTCCACGACATCGCGTGGCTGGAGTTCCTCAAGCCCGACCTGGCTCGCGCCGAGGCCTTCGCCCGGGCGTTCGGCTTCGTCACGTCGTACCGCGACATCCGCGAGCTGCACCTGCGGGGAACGCAGCCCGGAGCGCCCTGCGTGATCATCCGCAGGGGCCGCAGGTCACGGTTCCTCGGCCCGGCCTTCCGGGCCGCCGACACCCGTGACCTGCTGCGACTGGCCGACACCGGCGGCACCCGGGTGCACCCGCTGCCCCAGACCCTCGGCGGGTCCGTCGTCGACCTGACCGACCCGGGCGGGCTGCGGGTCCGCGTCGTCGCCGACGTGGACGAACTGCCCGCCCTGCCGGGACAGCGGCCGCAGCGGCTCAACGTCGGCGGCGGCCTCGACCGGGCCAACGACACCCAGCGACCGCCCCGGGAGCCGGCCGGCGTACGGCGCCTGGGACACGTGGTCCTCCAGAGCACCACCTACCTGCGCACCCTGGACTGGTAC
Organism: Streptomyces sp. NPDC044064; assembly: GCF_056434245.1. Lineage (NCBI taxonomy): Bacteria > Bacillati > Actinomycetota > Actinomycetes > Kitasatosporales > Streptomycetaceae > Streptomyces > Streptomyces sp. NPDC044064. The sequence continues at coordinate 50,260 of NZ_JBWKFN010000037.1, read as the reverse complement.
CTGGAGCACCTCGGCCTGATCGTCAGCGACTTCCTCTTCTACGAGGGCCGGCGCGAGCGGGGCCCGACCATGAGCTTCGTCCGCTGCGACCGCGGCCGGACACCGGCCGACCACCACACCCTGGCCCTGACGCTCGGGCCCTCGGACCGGTACGTGCACTCGGCGTACGAGGTGACCGACCTCGACGCGATGGCCGCCGGCGGCGAACACCTGCTCGACGAGGGCTACCGCCGCTCCTGGGGCATCGGCCGGCACGTCCTCGGCAGCCAGATCTTCGACTACTGGCGCGACCCCGACGGCTTCCTGGTCGAGCACTTCGCCGACAGCGACATGTTCGACGCCACCCTGGAGCCCGGCTGGGCGCCCATGACGGCCTCGGGCCTCGCGCAGTGGGGCCCGCCGGTCACCAAGGACTTCCTGGGCATGGCCCCCGGCCGCGATGCGCTGGCCGAGCTGCGCTCGGTCCTCACCGCCCTCCGATCCGACGACAACGAGTTCGACCTCGAACGCCTGCGCGGCCTGCTGAAAGTGGCAACCTCATGAGCATCTCCGTTTTCCGTACGGCCCGGGGAGCGTGGTGGGTCGCGCTCGACGAGCACCGCGCCGTCAAGGTCGAGACCACCGCGACCACGACCGCCGAGCTGCTCGCCGACCTACCCGCGGTCCACGCGGCCCGCACGGCGGCGGACGAACCCCGCGCCATCGCCGGACTCCCGCTGGTCTCCCCGGTCACCGCGCCGTGCCGGGTGGTCGCGCAGATGACCAACTTCGTCTCCCACGTGCGCGACTCCGGGATGGACCCGGCCACCGTCCCGCTGACCTTCTTCCGCAAGACGTCCGGCTCGATCACCGGGCCGTACGACGAGATCGTCAAACCCGGCCACGTCCGCTTCCTCGACTACGAGATCGAGCTGGGCCTGGTCGTCGGCCGTCCCCTGCCCGTCGGCACGCGCGTGACGGAGGCGAACTGGAAGGACCACATCGCAGGGCTCGTCATCACCAACGACGTCTCCGCACGCGACGTACAGCTCCCCAAGACCCAGTTCTACGAGGCGAAGTCCTATCCGACCTTCACCCCGGTCGGCCCCGCCCTGGTGCTCCTCGACGCCGACGAGCTGGACCGCCTCGCCGACCTCGGGCTGGTCCTCAGGGTCAACGGCGAGATCCGCCAGAACAGCGACCTGACCGACATGATCTACACCCCGCTGCAGGCCCTTCGGGAGCTCTCCCGCTTCCAGGCCCTCGCCCCCGGCGACCTCGTCCTGACCGGCACCCCTGGCGGCACGGCCCTCAAGGCCCCGCCCAGGGCCGTGGCGCTGATCGCCGCGCTCCTGCCGCCGGCCGTGAAGTGGAAGGCGTTCTTCAACTCCCAGGAGAGGAACGAGAAGTACCTCCACGACGGCGACGTCCTCGAGCTGTCCATCCGCACCCCCGACGGTGCCGTCGACCTCGGCACACAGCAGAACAAGGTGAGGTACGCGTGAGCACCGACCCGCGTGCGGGGTGGCCGCGCTACGACCACCCCGACGACCTGGCCGGCATCGAGGCCATCCTGCTGGCCGAGCGCGGGCTGCCCGCCACCTCGTACGAGCTGCTGCGGCGCGCGGCCGAGCAGTGGCCCGAGCGGACCGCGCTCACCGTCCTGCCGGACGCTGCGTCCTGGCGCTCGCCCAGGTCCCGCACCTATGCGGAGCTGCTCGCCGACGTGCACCGGACCGCCAACGCCCTCCACCGGCTCGGCGTCCGCCGCCACGACACCGTCGCCCTGCTCTCGCCGAACTGCGACGAGCTGATCACCGCACTCCTGGCCGCCCAGCTCGCCGGCATCGTGACACCCGTCAACCCGGCGCTCGCCCGGGACCATGTCACCGAGCTGGTCCGCCGGGCCGGCGCCCGCGTGATCATCACCGCCTCCGAGGAACTGGACCCCGAGGCGTACGGAACCGGAGCCGAGCTGGCCGAGCAGGGACTGGTGGAGCATGTGCTGGTGCTGCGGCCCACCGGTGCCGCGGGCCGGAGCGCAGCCGTGGCCGACTGTCCGGACGACCGCTTCCTGGGCGAACCGCCCACCAGCACCGACCTGGCCTCCTTCTTCCACACCGGCGGCACCACCGGAGCCCCGAAACTCGCGGCCCACACACACGCGAACGAGATCACCGACGCCTGGATGATCGCCGCGAACTCCGTACTGGACCAGGACTCGGTCGTCTTCGCCGCGTTGCCCCTCTTCCACGTCAACGCGCTGGTCGTGACCCTGCTCGCGCCGCTGCTGCGCGGCCGGCAGGTCGTGTGGGCCGGCCCGCTGGGCTATCGCGACCCCGCGCTCTACGGGGACTTCTGGCGCATCGTCGAGCACTACGGCATCGCCACGATGAGCGCCGTACCGACCGTGTACGCGGTGCTCGCCGCCTGCCCGGTCGACGGGGCGGACATCAGCTCGATGCGCTGCGCCATGGTCGGCGCGTCCGCGCTCCCCGAGGGGGTACGCGCCGGCTTCGAGAAGGCGACCGGGATTCCGCTGCTCGAAGGGTACGGACTCACCGAGGCGACCTGCGCCAGCGCGCGCGGGTTCCTGGAGGTCCGCCGGCCCGGCTCGGTCGGGCAGCGGCTGCCGTACCAGAACATCAGGATCGCCGACGGTGAGCGGGACCTGCCCCCGGGCACGGTCGGCTCCGTGCTCATCAGCGGCCCCACGGTCTTCCCCGGCTACGTCGAGGGCCGCGACGCCGACGGCCACCGGATCAGCTGCCAAGGCAGGGTGGCCGACGGCTGGCTCGACACCGGCGACCTCGGCCACCTCGACGAGGACGGCTTCCTCTACCTCACCGGACGCGCGAAGGACCTCATCATCCGCGGAGGCCACAACATCGACCCCCGGGTCGTCGAGGACGCGCTGCTCTCGCACCCCGCGGTGACCGGCGCCCAGGCCGTCGGACAGCCGGACCGGCGGGCGGGCGAGGTCCCGGTGGCGTACGTGACCCTCGCCGACGCCACGGTCACCGCGGACGACCTGCGCGCCTGGGCCGCGGCCCACGTGAGCGAGGCAGCCGCCGCGCCCAGGGCCGTCCGCATTCTCGACGCGCTCCCGGTCACCGCGGTCGGCAAGCCGTCCAAGCTCCCGCTGCGCGCCGACGCCACCCGCCGCGTGCTGACCGACGTCCTTCGCGGCATCGACGACGTCGAGGAGATCCGTGCCGCCGCCGACTCCGGGACGGTGCAGGTCACCGTGACACTGCGCGTCCGGGCGACGGCGGCCACGACGGCCGAAGTGGAGCGCAGGGCGGCCGACTTCGCCGTGCCCTGCCGGGTGACGTCGTCGCACGAGGAGAGGGCCACGAGCTGAGCGAGCCGACACCCCCGTCCCGGCACCGGAGCCGGGACGGTGGAGACCGTGCCCGTGCCGGTGGTGGGCGCGGGGCCGGTCGGCCTGACACTGGCCATGCGGCTGGAGCACCGAGGCGTGGCCTGGCGCAAGACACCCAGGCCGCGGACCCGCGCAAGGCGCTCCGAACGCGTGCACCCCGGCGGACGGGAGCACCGAGGCACCGGGTCTCCGGGACCGCCTACCCTTGACCCATGACCATCAGCAGCGACCGGAGCCCCGCAGTGGACGTAGCAGCACCCAAGACCTACGAAGTCCGTACCTACGGGTGCCAGATGAACGTCCACGATTCCGAGCGATTGTCCGGGCTGCTCGAAGACGCCGGGTACGTGCGCGCCCCCGAGGGCTCGGACGGCGACGCGGACGTCGTGGTCTTCAACACGTGCGCGGTGCGCGAGAACGCCGACAACCGGCTCTACGGCAACCTCGGCCGCCTCGCGTCCAAGAAGGCGGGCCACCCCGGTATGCAGATCGCGGTCGGCGGCTGTCTCGCGCAGAAGGACCGCGACACCATCGTGCAGAAGGCGCCCTGGGTGGACGTCGTCTTCGGCACGCACAACATCGGCAAGCTGCCCGTCCTGCTGGAGCGCGCCCGCGTCCAGGAAGAGGCGCAGGTCGAGATCGCCGAGTCCCTGGAGGCGTTCCCCTCCACACTGCCGACCCGGCGCGAGAGCGCCTACGCGGCCTGGGTCTCGATCTCCGTCGGCTGCAACAACACCTGCACCTTCTGCATCGTCCCGGCCCTGCGCGGCAAGGAGAAGGACCGCCGTCCCGGCGACATCCTCGCCGAGGTCGAGGCGCTGGTCGCCGAGGGCGTCTCCGAGATCACGCTGCTCGGGCAGAACGTCAACGCGTACGGCTCCGACATCGGCGACCGCGAGGCCTTCAGCAAGCTGCTGCGCGCCTGCGGCAGGATCGAGGGCCTGGAGCGGGTCCGCTTCACCTCCCCGCACCCGCGCGACTTCACCGACGACGTCATCGCCGCCATGGCCGAGACGCCGAACGTCATGCCGCAGCTGCACATGCCGCTCCAGTCCGGCTCGGACACCGTCCTCAAGGCGATGCGCCGCTCCTACCGGCAGGACCGCTACCTCGGGATCATCGAGAAGGTGCGGGCCGCCATCCCGCACGCCGCGATCACCACCGACATCATCGTGGGCTTCCCGGGGGAGACGGAGGAGGACTTCGAGCAGACCCTCCACGCCGTCCGCGAGGCGCGCTTCACGCAGGCGTTCACCTTCCAGTACTCCAAGCGGCCCGGCACCCCCGCCGCCACCATGGACGGCCAGATCCCCAAGGAGGTCGTCCAGGCGCGCTACGAGCGGCTCGTCGCCCTCCAGGAGGAGATCTCCTGGGAGGAGAACAAGAAGCAGGTCGGCCGCACCCTGGAGCTGATGGTCGCCGAGGGCGAGGGCCGCAAGGACGGCGCCACCCACCGCCTGTCCGGCCGCGCCCCCGACAACCGGCTGGTCCACTTCACCAAGCCGGAGCAGGACGTCCGCCCGGGCGACGTGGTCACCGTCGAGATCACGTACGCCGCCCCGCACCACCTCCTCGCCGAGGGTTCCGTCCTCGCCGTGCGCCGCACGCGCGCGGGCGACGCGTGGGAGAAGCGCAACGCCGCCCAGGCCGCCAAGCCGGCGGGCGTCATGCTGGGGCTGCCGACGATCGGGGTGCCGGCGCCGCTGCCGGCCGCCACGAGCGGCTGCGCGCTGGACTGATCACATCCGGAAGCCAGGGGCAGGGGGGGCGGAACATGGCGCACTGGACGGTTCTCGCGCAGTTCGGTCACGGGGACGAGTACCGCAGCGAGGAGGCGGCGCGCTTCGAAGGCACCCTGGAGGAGGCCCGCGCCCGCCTCTACGAGCTCGCCTGCACCCATCGCCCCCGCCCCGGGCTGCGCCAGAAGCGCCGTGACGTCTACCGGATCGGGGACGGGGACGCCTACTACGCGAACATCGAGGGGATGGTCTCCACGTTCCGCGTGATCTACCGGCTTGCCGAGCTGGTGTGGAGCTCCGACCCGGTGCCACCCCCCTGGCAGTAGGCTCCCGATCATGCTTGTCGCCGCAGCCGTCTGCCCCTGCCCGCCGCTGCTCGTGCCCGAGGTCGCCGCGGGTGCCGCGCCCGAACTGGACGCCGCGCGCGCGGCGTGCACCGACGCGCTCGGCGTGCTCGCCGCCGCCCGCCCCGACCTGCTGGTGGTCGTCGGGCCCGCCGAGCGGAGCGGGCGCGGCCGGCACCCGCAGGGCACCCCGGGCTCCTTCCGGGGGTTCGGTGTCGACGTGGACGTGCGCCTCGGTCCGGCCCCGGACGCGGCCGCCGGGGGTGAGCTGCCCACGTCGCTGGCGGTCGGCGCCTGGCTGCTGGAGCGCACCGGCTGGGCGGACGCCCCGATCGAGGGGCTCGGTGTCGGGGAACCGCTCGCGACCGAGCGGTGCGTCGAGGCCGGACGGGACATCGCCGCCCGGGCCGGGCGGGTGGCGCTGCTGGTGATGGGCGACGCCAGCGCGTGCCGCACGCTCAAGGCACCGGGCTACCTGGACGAGCGGGCGGCGCCCTTCGACGCCGAGGTCGCGCGTGCGCTGGGAGCGGCGGACGTGGCGGCCGTCGAGGCGCTGGACGCCGGGCTGGCGTACGAGCTGAAGGCCTCCGGCCGCGCGCCCTGGCAGGTCCTCGCCGGAGCGGCCGAGGGCGCGGGCCTGAGCGGGGCACTGTTCTACGACGACGCCCCGTACGGCGTCGGGTACCTGGTCGCCACCTGGTCCTAGGCGCCCCCGGCGGCGGACAAGCCCCGGGCGGCGCCCTGCCGCGGACAAGCCCCGGGCGGCGCCCCGCCGTGGACAAGCCCCGGGCGGCGCCCCGCCGCGGAGACGAAACGGCGGACGGCCGGGAGCACTGGCGCTCCACGGCCGTCCGCCGATCCGCGTGTCGTTCAGGAAGCCGGTGGCGGGCCCTCCGGCCGGGTCGGGGTCGCGGCGTCGCCGGTCTCCGGACCCTCCTTGTGCGCCAGGCGGTCCATCGCCCCCTTCGCCTTGTCCGTACCGACATTGATCTTGTCGCTGTACTTGCCCTTGGTCCGCTCGTCCACGGCCTTGGCGGCCTTGTCGATGCTGTGCTGGACCTTGTCCCCGTGCTTCTGGGCGAGGTCCGACACCTTGTCCCTGGCCGGAGCGAGCTTGGCCTTCACGTTGTCCATCAGACCCATGGTCCACCTTCCCTCACGGGGACAGTCATGTGCGGGCGCTCTCACCGGCCTCGCTGTCGGCGGCCTCGTCCGCCGACTGCTGCTTGGGGATCTCCGCGCTCTCGGCCGCGCCGGACTCGGCGGCCTTCGCCTCCGCCGCCTCGCCTTCGCGTCCGTCCTCGGTCGACCCCTTCGCCTCCGCTGCCCGGTCCGCTTCCGCCACCACCTCGGCCGCTCCCGACTCGGTGCCGGTCTGCACCTCGTCGGGCGCCGCCTCCTGCGTCGCCTTCGACCTGCCGAGGAGCCGTGCAAAAACGCCCATATCCACTCCTTACGTTACTCGTGCGGGCGAAATCCCGCGTCACACGGTGCGTCCGTTTGCACCACCCGGGTCACCATGTCCGGCGACCGGTGGGCACCTCGGTGCAACGAAGTGCGATGCGTACCGTCACGTAACTCGTTCGAGGCGTGGTCGTGAGGTTTGCGAGACTGGTGCGGTGAGCAGTACATCTCCCGCCCCTCGCGTCATCGCCGTCGTCGGACCCACAGCGGCCGGAAAGTCCGATCTGGGCGTTTTCCTGGCCCAACGACTCGACGGCGAGGTCGTCAACGCCGACTCCATGCAGCTCTACCGAGGGATGGACATCGGCACCGCCAAGCTGACGCGCGAGGAGCGCGGCGGCATCCCGCACCACCTGCTGGACATCTGGGACGTGACGGTCACCGCCTCCGTCGCCGAGTACCAGAAGCTGGCCCGCGAGCGGATCGACGCCCTGCTCGCCGAGGGCCGCTGGCCGATCCTGGTGGGCGGCTCCGGCCTCTACGTCCGCGGAGCCGTCGACAACCTGGAGTTCCCCGGCACCGACCCCGTGGTCAGAGCCCGCCTGGAGGAGGAGCTGGCGCTGCGCGGCCCCGGCGCCCTGCACGCGCGCCTGGCCGCCGCCGACCCCGAGGCGGCCCGCGCGATCCTGCCCAGCAACGGCCGCCGCATCGTCCGCGCCCTGGAAGTGATCGAGATCACCGGGCAGCCCTTCACAGCCAATCTTCCCGGCCACGACTCCGTCTACGACACCGTCCAGATCGGCGTCGACGTCGCGCGCCCCGAACTCGACGAGCGCATCGCGCTCCGTGTCGACCGGATGTGGGAGGCGGGTCTCGTCGACGAGGTGCGCGCCCTGGAGGCGCAGGGGCTGCGCGAGGGCGTCACGGCCTCGCGCGCGCTGGGCTACCAGCAGGTACTCGCCGCGCTGGCCGGGGACTGCACCGAAGCGGAAGCGCGGGCCGAGACCGTGCGCGCCACCAAGCGCTTCGCGCGCCGTCAGGATTCATGGTTCAGGCGCGATCCGCGGGTGCACTGGCTGAGTGGGGCCGCGGCGGACCGCGGGGAACTTCCGCGGCAGGCCCTGGCGTTGGTCGAACGACCGGTCACAGCCTGATCACGTCATGGCATCGGGATGCGCCGCCGGTCAACGGGGCGCGCGGCGCCGTGCCATCATCGTGCTTCGATCGACCAAGTGGAGTCCTAGTTGGGAGGGCGCGTGGCGATGGAGGCCGGCCCTCGCGACACTGCACACAGTACCGAGCACGTCACCACGGACGGTGACGAGCCGGACCGGCGCGAGGACTCTCTGACCGAGCTGGCAGACCTGACCGACGACGGTCCGGACGAGACCCCGGGCGTTGTCACCGCCGACGGGCCTGCGCCCGAGGAGATGTACGCGAGCGGTCCGGAGGTCGAGGTCGAGCTGCGCCCGCAGCGGCGACTGCGCATCTGGCAGCTCGCGCCCATCGTGGCCCTGGCCGCGGGCGGCTCCCTGATGTTCGCCTTCCCGCTCGCCTTCGACTTCGGCGACAGCGGCGCCGTGATCGCCATGCTGGGCCTCCTGATCTGCTCCTGCGCGGCGGGGTGGGGCATGATGGCCGCCCGCCGGGTGGGCTACACCTGGCCGGGTCTCCCGGCCCGCGGCTCGGGCCGCCGCCCGGACTGGCGGGTGGTGCTCGGGTACGTCCTGTTGGTTGCCGTCGTGGTCACTCTTGCCGTCTGGCGCGTGGCAAGGCTCCGCTGAGGCGTCCCGCAAGGGGTGCGGGTCCCGCAGCGTGACGACGCGCTTCCCTTACGATCGAGGAATGAGCACGCGCACGCGGATCCCCTTCCTCAAGGGCCACGGCACCGAGAACGACTTCGTGATCGTCCCGGACCCCGAGAACACCCTCGACCTCACGCCGGCGGCCGTCGCCGCCCTGTGCGACCGCCGCGCCGGCATCGGCGGCGACGGGGTGCTGCACGTCGTCCGGTCCGCCGCGCACCCGGAGGCCCGGGAGATGGCCGCCGAGGCGGAGTGGTTCATGGACTACCGCAACGGCGACGGCTCGATCGCGGAGATGTGCGGCAACGGTACCCGGGTGTTCGCCCGCTACCTCCAGCACGCCGGACTCGTGGGCGAGGGCGACCTCGCGATCGCCACGCGCGCGGGCGTGAAGAGCGTGCACATCGCGAAGGACGGTGACGTCACCATCGGCATGGGCAGGGCCCGCCTGCCCGAGGGCGAGGTCTCCGTGAGCGTCGGCGAGCGCAGCTGGCCCGCGCGCAACGTGAACATGGGCAATCCGCACGCCGTCGCCTTCGTCGAGGACCTCGCGCACGCCGGCAACCTGTACGCCGCGCCGCCCGTCAGCCCGGCGGCCGCCTACCCGGACGGGGTCAACGTCGAGTTCGTCGTCGACCGCGGCCCCCGGCACGTCGCGATGCGCGTGCACGAGCGCGGCTCCGGCGAGACCCGCTCCTGCGGCACCGGCGCGTGCGCGGTCGCCGTGGCCACCGCCCGGCGCGACGGCGCCGACCCCGCCGCCACCGGTGCGCCGGCGACGTACACCGTGGACGTGCCCGGCGGGCGCCTGGTCATCACCGAACGGCCGGACGGCGAGATCGAGATGACCGGACCCGCCGTGATCGTCGCCGAGGGCGAGATCGACTCCGAGTGGCTGGAAAACGCGCTCCGCTGACCTGGGGAAACCGTGCAACGAGCGACTCCGGACGCCGGTTTCGGTGATTTCCGGCGGCCGGGACCGTTCGAAACCCCGGCCGAGTGCAGGGCAGGTGGCGCAAACTCTAAACCTCCTCGTCGTCGCTCGATTGGGTGATCCGTTTCACGCTCGGCGAGAGGCGGTCAGTCGCACGTGGTGGGCTCGGTAGCATCAAGCACCGGCACGGACGGGGGAACGTTGCCATCCCTGAGCCGCGCATGCCCTGGGCTCCGTCCGCCGGTCGACGAGCCGGAGGTGCCCATGAGTGCGGAGGCCACGAACCCTGCGACCCCTGGCCCGGTAGCGCCCACGGCGCCCACGGTGGCCCGCAGGAAGTCCCGGGCCCGGATCGACCTGCGCAGGCTCGGCCGGGCCGCGCTGCTCGGCCCCGCCGTTCGCGGCAGGCTGCCCGACGCGATCGGCCACGTCGTGGAGGCGCACCGCGCCCACCACCCCGACGCGGACCTCGAACCCCTGCGCCGCGCCTACGTCCTGGCCGAGTCCTCGCACCGCGGCCAGATGCGCAAGAGCGGCGAGCCGTACATCACGCACCCGCTGGCCGTGACCCTGATCCTCGCCGAACTCGGCGCCGAGACCACCACTTTGACGGCCTCTCTGCTCCACGACACCGTCGAGGACACCGATGTGACGCTGGACCAGGTGCGCGAGCAGTTCGGCGAGGAGGTGCGTTACCTGGTCGACGGCGTCACGAAGCTGGAGAAGGTCGACTACGGAGCGGCCGCCGAGCCCGAGACCTTCCGCAAGATGCTCGTCGCCACGGGCAGCGACGTGCGCGTGATGTCGATCAAGCTCGCCGACCGCCTGCACAACATGCGCACGCTCGGCGTGATGCGCCCCGAGAAACAGGAGCGGATCGCCAAGGTCACCCGCGACGTCCTCATCCCGCTCGCCGAACGCCTCGGCGTGCAGGCCCTGAAGACCGAACTGGAGGACCTCGTCTTCGCCATCCTCCATCCCGAGGAGTACGAACACACCAGGGAGCTGATCGCCGCGAACGCGGCCCGCTCCGACGATCCCCTCTCGGAGATCGCGGAGGAGGCCCGTGGAGTGCTGCGCGAGGCCGACATCCCGGCCGAAGTCCTCATCCGCCCCCGCCACTTCGTATCCGTCCACCGCGTGGCCCGAAAACGCGGAGAACTGCGCGGCGCCGACTTCGGCCGTCTCCTGGTGCTCGTGAACGAGGACGCGGACTGTTACGGCGTCCTCGGTGAACTGCACACCTGCATGACGCCGGTCGTCTCGGAGTTCAAGGACTTCATCGCCGTACCGAAGTTCAACCTCTACCAGTCCCTGCACACGGCGGTCGCCCGCGCGGACGGCCAGGTCGCCGAAGTCCTCATCCGCACCCACCAGATGCACAAGGTGGCCGAAGCCGGTGTGGTCGCCCTCGGCAACCCGTACGCACCCGGCTCCGACGACCCGGCCGACGGCGAGCGCGCCGACCCCACCCGCCCCGGCTGGCTCTCCCGCCTCCTCGACTGGCAGCAGGCCGCGCCCGACCCGGACACCTTCTGGTCCACCCTGCGCGAAGACCTCGCCCAGGACCGCGAGATCACCGTCTTCCGCCCCGACGGCGGCACCCTGGGCCTGCCCGAGGGCGCGACCTGCGTGGACGCTGCCTACGCGCAGTACGGCGAGGACGCCCACGCCTGCATCGGCGCCCGGGTCAACGGCCGCCTGGCGACCCTCAGCACGGTCCTGAGGGACGGCGACACGGTCCAGCTCCTGATGGGCCAGGATCCGGCCTCCGAGCCCTCCCGCGAGTGGCTGGAGCACGCACACACCCCGGCCGCCCGCATCGCCATCCAGCGGTGGCTGGCCACGCACCCGGCCGGGGACGCGGGGGGCGGGACCGAGGGGGCGGACGGCGGGACCGTCGCGGCCGCGGCGAGCGGTGCGGAGGGCGAGTCCGCGAGAGCCGGCGGCAGCACCGTGGGCACGGGAGGCGGCGCGGCCACGGCGAGCGGTACGGCCGCCCGCTCCGCCGGAGCCGACGGCGCCCCCGCGGGCCGCCCGCGCGGCGCCGACGTCCTGGCGGACCGCCCCGGGGCCGTCGTACGCCTCGCCGGGTGCTGTACGCCCGTACCGCCCGACGAGATCACCGGCTTCGCCGTGCGCGGGGGAGTGGTGACCGTGCACCGCGTGGGGTGCGCGGGGGTGGCGCACATGAAGAGCCGGGGGCGCGCGGAGATCGGTGTGCGCTGGGGAGACACCACCGCGTGCCGGGTCACCCTGGTCGCTGAATCGTTCGGCCGCCCCCATCTGCTCGCCGACCTCACCGAGGCGATCGCCCTGCAGGGCGCCGAGATCGTCTCCGCGACCGTGGAACCCCCGACCCAGCAGCGGGTCCGCCACACCTACACCCTGGAGCTGCCCGACGCGGCCCACCTCCCGGCCCTCATGCGCGCGATGCGCGACGTGGCCGGGGTGTACGACGTGAGCAGGGCCCAGCACCAGGCGCCTGCTTCCTGAAACGACGCCGGGCGTTCCCCGAGAAGACGACGCCGGGCGTCCCGCGAGAAGAGCCGTCGGGCTTCCTGAGAAAGGCGCTCCGGACGAACCCGTTCGGGTGGGCCGGGCGCGCGTCGCCGCCGTGGCGCACGCGCGCGCTGGTAGCGGTGTTGCATGCCGCTCACCTCCCGCCCGCGCGCGAACCACCGGCCCCTGCGCCGCCGGACGGCTGCCCTGCTCGCGTCCGCCGTCTCCGTCTGCCTCCTCGCCGCCGCCGCCCCCGCCCAGCCGCTGGGCGTCGGCGACCGCCTCTACCCGTACCTGGGCAACCCCGGATACGACGTGGCGTCGTACGACCTGTCCTTCACCTACACCGGCTCCAACGACAAGCCGCTCCGGGCCGTCACGACGATCGACGCCCGGACGACCGCCGACCTGGACCGCGTCAACCTCGACTTCGCGCACGGCAAGGTCGAGTCCGTCGAGGTCGACGGCCGCCGCGCCGACTTCACGAGTGCCGGCCAGGACCTGGTCGTCACGCCGGTGCGATCCCTGCACAAGGGCCACTGGACCCGGATCGTCGTGAAGCACACCAGCGATCCCGTCGCCGGCAAGGACGAGGACGGCGGCTGGGTGCGCACCTCCGACGGCCTCGCCATGGCCAACCAGGCCGACGCCGCCCACCTGGTCTTCCCGTGCAACGACCACCCGTCCGACAAGGCGATGTTCACCATCCACGTCACCGCCCCGAACGGTTACACCGTCGTCGCCAACGGCGTACCCGCCGGAGCGAACCGGGTCGGCACCGGCACCACCTGGACCTACCGCACCGAGCACCCCATGGCCACAGAACTCGCCCAGGTGTCCATCGGCCGCTCCGCCGTCCTGCACCGCGAGGGGCCGCACGGGCTGCCCGTCCGGGACGTCGTGCCCAGCGCCGACCGCAAGGAACTCGAACCCTGGCTCGCGAAGACGCCCGACCAGATCGCCTGGATGGAGAGCAAGGTCGGCAAGTTCCCGTTCGAGACGTACGGCGTGCTCATGGCACAGGCCTCCACCGGATTCGAACTGGAGACACAGACTCTCTCGCTCTTCGAGAAGCGCCTGTTCACGCAGCCCGACTACCCCAAGTGGTACCTCGAGTCGATCATGGTGCACGAACTGTCCCACCAGTGGTTCGGCGACAGCGTCAGCCCCCGCACCTGGTCCGACGTCTGGCTGAACGAGGGCCACGCCACCTGGTACGAGTCCCTCTACTCGGAGGAGAAGGCGCACAAGCCCATGGAGGACCGGATGAAGGCCGCGTACACCGCCTCCGACAGCTGGCGCGCCTCCGGCGGCCCGCCCGCCCGGCCCAAGCCGCCCGCGCCCGGCCAGAAGATCGGCATCTTCCGGCCCAACATCTACGACGGCGCCGCGCTGGCCCTCTATGCCCTGCGCCAGGAGATCGGCACACGGGCCTTCGAGCGCCTGGAGAAGCTGTGGGTCAAGCAGCACCGGGACTCCACCGCCACCACCGCCGACTACGTCCGCCTCGCCTCCGCCGTCGCCGGCCGCGACCTGAGCGGGTTCCTCGAGGACTGGCTGTACGGCGAGAAGACCCCGCCGATGCCCGGCCACCCGGACTGGAAGACCATGAAGCCGGGCAGGGACGCCAAGAACACCGAAGACGCCAGGCGTGCCATGGGCCCGGCCCGGAAATAAGGCGGTGACGAGACGGCCCGTACCGTGCGACCATCTTCAGGTCGGCGCGGTACGGACACGGGAATCTCCCGGGGTGCCCACGCGTTGAGACAATGTCCCCCGATTCGGCATTCGCATCGACGTAAGGATCCAATGACCTCCTCTTCTTCCCCTTCCCAGGACACCAAGCGCCTCGCGCACGACTATCCCGAAGGTCTCCGGGCCGATGCCCTGATGGAAGAGGACGTCGCCTGGAGCCACGAGATCGACGGCGAGCGGGACGGCGACCAGTTCGACCGCTCCGAACGCGCGGCGCTGCGCCGTGTGGCGGGCCTCTCCACCGAGCTCGAGGACGTCACCGAGGTCGAGTACCGACAGCTCCGCCTGGAGCGGGTCGTGCTCGTCGGGGTGTGGACCACGGGCACGGCGCAGGACGCGGACAACTCCCTCGCGGAGCTGGCCGCTCTCGCCGAGACCGCGGGCGCGCTCGTGCTCGACGGCGTGATCCAGCGCCGCGACAAGCCCGACGCGGCCACCTACATCGGCTCCGGCAAGGCGCTGGAGCTGCGCGACGTCGTCCTCGAGACGGGCGCCGACACCGTCATCTGCGACGGTGAGCTGAGCCCGGGCCAGCTGATCCAGCTCGAGGACGTCGTCAAGGTCAAGGTCATCGACCGTACGGCCCTGATCCTCGACATCTTCGCCCAGCACGCCAAGTCCCGAGAGGGCAAGGCGCAGGTCGCGCTCGCGCAGATGCAGTACATGCTGCCGAGGCTCCGAGGCTGGGGTCAGTCGCTGTCCCGCCAGATGGGTGGCGGTCGCGGCGGCCTCGCCACCCGCGGCCCCGGTGAGACCAAGATCGAGACGGACCGGCGACGGATCCGCGAGAAGATGGCGAAGATGCGCCGGGAGATCGCGGAGATGAAGACCGGCCGCGAGATCAAGCGCCAGGAGCGCCGGCGTCACAAGGTGCCGTCCGTCGCCATCGCGGGCTACACCAACGCCGGCAAGTCCTCCCTGCTCAACCGCCTCACCGGCGCGGGCGTCCTGGTCGAGAACGCCCTGTTCGCGACCCTGGACCCGACCGTGCGCCGCGCGGAGACCCCGAGCGGCCGCCTGTACACCCTGGCCGACACCGTCGGCTTCGTCCGGCACCTGCCGCACCACCTGGTCGAGGCGTTCCGCTCCACCATGGAGGAGGTCGGCGACTCCGACCTGATCCTGCACGTGGTGGACGGCTCGCACCCGGCACCGGAGGAGCAGCTCGCCGCCGTGCGCGAGGTGATCCGGGACGTCGGCGCCACCGACGTACCCGAGATCGTCGTGATCAACAAGGCGGACGCGGCCGACCCGCTGGTGCTCCAGCGGCTGATGCGGATCGAGAAGCGCTCCATCGCGGTCTCGGCCCGCACCGGCCAGGGCCTCGAGGAGCTGCTCGCGCTGATCGACAGCGACCTGCCGCGGCCGTCGGTCGAGATCGAGGCGGTCGTGCCGTACACGCACGGCAAGCTCGTCGCCCGCGCCCACACCGAGGGCGAGGTGATCTCCGAGGAGCACACCGCGGAGGGCACCCTGCTCAAGGTCCGGGTGCACGAGGAACTCGCGGCCGACCTCGCGCCGTACGTTCCGGCGCAGCTCGCCTGACACTCCCGGCACAGGGGGGGGGGGGGGGGGGGTGGGGGGGGGGGGGGGGGGGGGGGGGGGGGGGGGGGGGGGGGGGGAGGGGGAGGTGGTTCGTGTTTTTTTTG
>NZ_JBWKFN010000037.1:0-34755 GCF_056434245.1 Streptomyces sp. NPDC044064 | reverse complement strand
CCCCCCCCCCCCCCCTCCCCCGCCCCCCCCCCCCCCCCCCCCCCCCCCCCCACCCCACCCCCCCCCCCCCCCCCCCCCCCCCCCCCTCCCTTCCGGCTGTGCGCGGTCAGCGACCGCCGTACGTCTTGCTCATGCTCTCGTAGAGCGCCCGGGCCTCCTGGCCCAGCTGCGGGCCGGCGAGCCAGGTGTTGTTCGTCGGGCCGATCGACGTGTTCGAGACCAGCTCGGTCTTGCCGTTCACCACACGGAACCAGCCGCCGCCGGAGGAGCCGCCGGTCATGGTGCAGCCGATCCGGTACATCGTGGGCAGCGACGAGCTCAGCGACAGCCGGCCGGGCCGGTCGAGGCACTTGAACATCTTCAGCCCGTTGAACGGCGGCGCCGCCGGGTAGCCCCAGGCGCCCATGGTCGACACCTCGGTCGCGGACGGCGCCGAGAAGTCGACGTCGAGGGCCGCCCCGACCGTCTCCTCCAGCGACTTGGCCCCGGACTCGGGCTTCACGTGCAGCACCGCGTAGTCGTACGGCGCACCCGAGCCGCCCGACTCCGAGCCGCCCTGGATCCACTCGTTCGAGGTCGAGGCCCAGTCCGCCCACCAGGTGCCGTACGGCGCGACCTCCGAGGTCCTCGCGTTCGCCAGCTCCGACTCCGGCTTGCCGAGGTCGTTGTACGACGGCACGAAGGCGATGTTGCGGTACCAGCCGCCCTCCTTGCCGGCGTGCACGCAGTGGCCCGCCGTCCACACCAGGTTGGACTTGCCCGGGTGGTTGACGTCCTTGATCACCGTGCCGGAGCAGACCATCGCACCCTCGGGCGAGTCGAAGAAGACCTTGCCCACGGGGGCCGCGTTCCGGTGGTACGGCGTCTTCTCCGCCACGGCCTCGACCGGCCGCGGCTCCGGGTCGCTGACGCCCTGGTCGGCGGCGGCGTCCTTGGTGGACAGCGTCTTGTTGGCCTCCTTGGCGGACTTCATCCGCTCCGGCTTCCACAGACCCTGGATCACCGGGTTGACGAAGTCCTTGGCCTCACTGAGCCACTTGTCCTTGTCCCAGTTCTTCCAGCCGCCGTTCTGCCACTTGTCGACGTCGACGCCGTGCTTCTTGAGCTTGTCCTTGATGTCGTCCGGGATGTGGACCTTGCCGTCGTCGCCGGCGGCCTGCGGAGCGCCGGCCCGGCCGCCCGCCTTGTCGTCGTCGGAGCCGTTGCAGGCCGTGGCGGTGAGCGCCAGGGCGGCGACCAGGCCGGTCGCGGCAAGGACGGTACGGCGGCGGCCCGTCGAGGACCTACGTGCGGAACGCATTGGTGCGATAACCCCCGTTGAAGCTTTTGATGACATCCCACTATGCCCGTGGGACTGGGGACGGACGGCGGCGAGACGGTGAAGGTTCCTGTGAGACACCTTGCCGCCGCCCGTGCCCGGACTGTGCCCGCGGACCTACCGTCCGGCGAACTTCTTGCTGACGGAGTCGTACACGCCCTTGGCCACCTCACCCAGTCGGGGACCCGCCAGCCAGCCCGAAGTCACCGGGCCGATGGACGTGTTGGACACGAGCGCCGGCTTGCCGTCCGCGCCCGTCTCCACCCAGCCGCCGCCGGAGGAGCCACCGGTCATCGTGCAGCCGATGCGGTACATCGTCGGGTCCGACTTGTTGATCGACAGCCGGCCCGGCTTGTCCTGGCACTGGTACGCCAGCTGGCCGTCGTAAGGAGCCGCCGCCGGGTAGCCGGTCGCCGTGATGCTCCGCACCTGCGGCACGGCAGGCGCGTTGAAGTTCACCGGAAGCGCGCCGCCGACCGTCTCCTCCAGCGACTTGCCGGCGTTGCCCTGCTCCGGCGTCACATGGATCACGGCGTAGTCGTAGGAGGCGCCGTTGCCACCGGTCTCACCACCCTGGTCGATCCACTGCTGCGAGGTCTTCGCACCGTCGGCCCACCAGACGCCGTACGGCGCGACCTCTTCCCTGGCGGCGTTCTGCAGCTGGTCCGCCGACTTGGCCGCGTTGTTGTACGACGGCACGAAGGCGATGTTGCGGTACCAGCCGCCGCTCTTGCCGGCGTGCACGCAGTGCCCCGCCGTCCAGATGAGATTGGACTTGCCCGGGTGCGCCGGGTCCTGCACGACCGTCGCCGAGCAGACCATGGTGCCCTCGGGGGAGTCGAAGAACACCTTGCCCGACGTGGCCGCGCTGGTGTGGTACGGCGGCCGGACCGCCTGTGCCTTCACCGGCGCCGGGGTCGGGTCGGTCACGCCCTGGTCACCGGAGATGTCGTTGTCGTCGACACCCTTGTCCTTGTCCGGGTCGTTGGCGCCCCGCATCCGGTCCGGGTCCCACAGGCCCTTGATGATCGGGTTGATGAAGTCGTTGGCCTCGCGCAGCCAGTCGTCCCTGTTCCAGTTCTTCCAGGCGCCGTTCTTCCACTTGTCGATGTCGATCCCGTGCTGCTTGAGCTTGTCCTTGATGTCGTCCGGGATCTGGATCTTTCCGTCGCCGGTCCCGTTCGCCGTCGCGCTTGCGGTCGGCTTGCCGTCGGCGTGGTCGTCGCCGTTGCAGGCGGTGGCGGTCAGGGCCAGCGCCGAAGCGAGGGCGACCGCCGCCAGCACGGGGGAGGTTCTGCGGGGCGCACCCCTCCCGCGGCGAACGGTGAACGACGGCCGTATGGATCGCATGGTCTTGACTCCCCCTGCTGTAAAGGAACTAGGCGCTTCGGCTGCGGCACCGGCCCTGAACTCACTCGGAGTTCATGCCGGTCTCACGGCCTTATGGGAACGGGACCACACACTATGCGCTCGCTGTGGGTGACTTCCGACGGAAGCGCAACAGTTCCGTCACGGCAAGGATCTTGAGGCAACCCGTAACCCGCAGGCCCGTGAGCTGTTGGTAGCGGTGGGGGTCCTGCTGCCTGTGCCCGGTCCCCGTGGATCAACTCGCCTCTGGACAGCAGGGAGGACAGCGAGCCGTGGCCGTGACCGAGTCGGTGGCTGAAGGGGCGCACGGGGGAGCGCGTGCCGTGCACGAGGGGATCCTCAGGCGCCAGTCGGCGCGCGAGTCCGCGGCGCGCACCTACGCACGCGCCCTGCCCATCGTGCCTGTGCGGGCCAGGGGGATGACCATCGAGGGCGCCGACGGCCGCCGCTACCTGGACTGCCTCTCCGGCGCCGGAACGCTCGCCCTCGGCCACAACCACCCGGTCGTGCTGGAAGCCATCCGTCGCGTCCTCGAATCCGGCGCCCCGCTCTCCGTCCTCGACCTGGCGACCCCCGTCAAGGACGCCTTCATCACCGAACTGTTCCGCACCCTGCCGCCCGGGCTCGCCGACCGCGCCCGCGTCCAGTTCTGCGGACCGGCCGGCACCGACGCGGTCGAGGCCGCCTTCAAGCTGGTCAGGGCCGCGACCGGGCGCACCGGCATGCTCGCCTTCACCGGCGCCTACCACGGCATGACCTCCGGAGCCCTGGCCGCCTCCGGCGGCGCGGGCGACGTACGGGTCGCCCGCCTGCCCTACCCGCAGGACTACCGCTGCCCCTTCGGCGTCGGAGGCCCGCCCGGCGCCGAACTCGCCGCACGCTGGACCGAGTCCCTCCTCGACGACCCCAAGTCGGGCGTGCCGCTGCCCGCCGGGATGATCCTCGAACCCGTCCAGGGCGAGGGCGGGGTGATCCCGGCGCCGGACGACTGGCTGCGCCGAATGCGGCAGATCACGGCCGACCGGTCCGTCCCGCTGATCGCCGACGAGATCCAGACCGGCGTCGGCCGCACCGGCGCCTTCTGGGGCGTCGGGCACAGCGGAGTCACGCCCGACGTCATGGTCCTGTCCAAGGCCATCGGCGGCAGCCTCCCGCTCGCCGTGGTCGTCTACCGCGACGACCTCGACGTCTGGCAGCCCGGCGCCCACGCGGGCACCTTCCGCGGCAACCAGCTCGCCATGGCCGCGGGCACCGCCACCCTGGCCCATGTCCGAGAGAACGGCCTCGCCGAGCGGGCCGCCGCCCTCGGCTCCCGGATGCTGTCCGAACTGCGCGGACTGCAGTCGGAGTTCCCCTGCGTCGGGGACGTCCGGGGCCGCGGCCTGATGATCGGCGTCGAACTGGTGGACCCGGAGGGCAAGGGGACCGGGCCGGGTGCAACCCCCTCCGTCGAAGACCACCACGTCACGACGAGCGGGCTGGAACCCGCCCGCGCGCCTCGCCCGGCGGACGCCGAACTCGCCGCGGTCGTCCAGCGGGAGTGCCTCGACCGCGGCCTCATCGTGGAGCTGGGCGGCCGCCACGACAGTGTCGTACGGCTCCTTCCGCCGCTGACCATCAGCGACGAGCAGGCGGCAGCGGTACTGGACCGCCTCGCCGACGCGGTGGCCGCCGCGACCCGCCGTCAGCAGGACCGCGGCCACCGTCAGCGTCGGCCGGACGGCCCTGCGCAGGGCACCGGCTAGACACCGCGCACCGGCGCCCGCACCGCCGCAGCCGGAGAGCCCGACACCGCCTGCGCCCCACGCCCTCGCCACCAGGGCGCCCCATCGACCACGGCACGACGACCGAGCGCGCCCGACCGAACGAGACCAGCCCCGCCACACCCCAGACCAGCCCCGAGGAGCCGTCTTGAACGCCACCCCCACACCCGACGGCAGGTCCGGCGGCCCCGACGACCAAGGTGACTCCGGCTCCCAGCCCTCTCCGGTGCCGCTCGCCGATTCGGTACCCCCGCAGAAGAGGCGAACCCCGGACGGCACCCGAGCGGGAGAGCCCGGCGCCGATCCGCTGGACGACCCCGACCCCCGTACCGCAGCCCAGGCCGCCGCCGTGGAAAGCCTCCTGCGCTGCTGGGTACGGGAGACGAACCTCGCCGCCCCCGCGACCAACACCCTGCGCATCCCCCTGCCCAGTAGCGGCACCGCCCTGATCGCACCGATCCGCCACTGGTCCCCGACGGGCTGGCACCGCTTCGGGCCACCCCGCCTCGCCGACGCCCCCGAAACGGCCCCACCGGTCGACGCCGTCACCCTCGCAGCGCTGCTTGCCAGGGAGACACCCGGGGAGAGGGAGGGCAGAAGCACATCGAAGCCCACGGCCCCCGACGACGGCGCCGACCTGGTCGCCAGGGTGGCCGACTCTCTGCGCCGCACCGCGAACTTCATCCGCGACCGCCGCACACAACCGGCGGACGGCCCCGACCTGTTCCTCGGCGCCGAGCAGGCCCTTCTCCTCGGACACCCTCTGCATCCGACCCCGAAGAGCCGGGAAGGCCTGACCGAGACCGAGGCCCTGGTGTACTCGCCGGAGCTGCGCGGCTCCTTCCCCCTGCACTGGATGGCTGTGGCCCCCTCTCTGCTCGCGACCGACTCGGCCTGGACCGAGCGCGGACGTCCCGTCCCCGCCGACCACCTCACACAACGACTCGCCGGGACCGCCCTGCCGCTGCCCGACGAATACTGCGCCCTGCCCCTGCACCCCTGGCAGGCACGCGAGATCCGGCACCGTGAACCGGTCGCCGCCCTGCTCGACTCCGGCGCCCTCCGCGACCTCGGTCCGCTCGGCTGCGACTGGCACCCCACCTCCTCCGTGCGCACCGTCCACCAGTCCGGCGCCCCGGCGATGCTCAAGCTGTCGCTGGGACTGCGCATCACCAACTCCCGGCGCGAGAACCTGCGCAAGGAACTCCATCGCGGAGTCGAGGTGCACCGGCTGCTGCGCGGCGGCCTGTTCAAGCAGTGGCAGGCCGTGCATCCCGGCTTCGACATCGTCCGCGACCCGGCCTGGCTCGCCGTCGACGACCCGGACGGCCGCCCCGTGCCCGGCCTCGACGTCGTGATCAGGCACAACCCGTTCGCCCCGGCCGACGACGTCGGCTGCGTCGCCGGTCTCGTCTCACCCCGGCCCCTCATCGAACCCGGCACCAACGCCGCAGCGACGCACGGCCCCTGGCTCCACCGCTCCCGACTGGCCCAGCTCGTCGCACGGCTGTCCGCCGGCACCGGCCGGCCCGTCGGAGCCGTAGCCGCGGAGTGGTTCCTGCGCTACCTCGAACAGGTCGTCCGCCCCGTGCTCTGGCTGGACAGCGAAGCCGGCATCGCCCTCGAAGCCCACCAGCAGAACACGCTGCTCCTGCTCGACCGCGACGGCTGGCCCGCCGGTGGCCGCTACCGCGACAACCAGGGCTACTACTTCCGCGAGTCCCGGCGGGCCGACCTCGATGCCCGGCTGCCCGGCATCGGCGAGCACAGCGACACGTTCGTCTCGGACGAGGTCACCGACGAGCGCTTCGCGTACTACCTTGCCATCAACAACGTGCTCGGCCTGATCGGTGCGTTCGGCTCCCAGCGCCTCGCCGACGAGCGACTGCTCCTCGCGGCGTTCCGCCGCTTCCTCACCGACGTCGCCTCGGGCCCCGTCGCCCCCCGCTCCTCGCTGCCCGGCCTCCTCCTCGACTCACCCACCCTGCGCTGCAAGGCCAACCTGCTGACCAGGCTGCACGGCCTCGACGAACTCGTCGGCCCGGTCGACACCCAGTCCGTCTACGTCACCATCGCCAACCCCCTTCACTCCTGAACGCACGCACCGTCTTCCGTCATCTCCGAGGGCCATGCCCCCCTTCGTCTCCTGAGAGGAGCGCTCCGTGCCTCCCACCGACGCGAGCGCCGGCACCGGCACCGGCTCCGTCCCCCTCCACCCGGGCGACACCGGCCCCTGGGACTTCCGGGGCACCGGGGGCGACGGCGCCTGGGGCAAGGGCGCCGGGGACACCGCGTCCTTCGGGGACGGCGAGGACACGCTGGACCTGCGCCTGCCCGACGAGTTCATCGCCCGGTTCGCCGAGCCTCGTCTCGCCGACGGCCTGGACGACCTGCTCGACCACATCCCCACCTGGGGGCCGAACCCCACACCCGTGGGCATGTTCCAGTTGGTGCCGGTGCGTCTCGAACACGATCTGCCGCTCGTCCGGCGCTGGATGAACGACCCCGCTGTCGCCCCGTTCTGGGAGCTGGCCGGGGCCCACAACCAGACGGAGAGCCACCTGCGCGCCCAGATCGACGGCGACGGGCGCAGCACTCCCTGCCTGGGCGTGCTGGACGGCACCCCCATGAGCTACTGGGAGATCTACCGGGCGGACCTGGATCCACTGGCCCGCCACTACCCGGCCCGTCCGCACGACACCGGGATCCACCTCCTCATCGGCGGCGCCGCCGACCGAGGGCGTGGACTGGGATCCGCCCTGCTCAGAGCCGTGGCCGATCTGGTCCTCGACCGTCGCCCGGCCTGCGCCCGCGTCGTCGCGGAGCCCGATCTTCGTAACACCCCCTCCGTGGCCGCCTTCCTGAGCGCAGGCTTTCGGTTCGAGGCCGAGGTCGACCTGCCCGGCAAGCGGGCCGCCCTCATGATCCGGGACCGAGTCCTGCGCGGTCTGATGTAACGCTGTGTGGCGGAGCGTTCACATGTTGTACGTCCGGCGGGCCGCTGTGGTTCCCGCTGCCCGGAACGAATTCCGGAGCCCGCCGAACGAGCCGTACGCGCCGCCCGCCCCCGCCCCGATTCCGCCCCGTCCCAGGAGCCCCGGCCGTGATCCCACCCCTCGTACCAGCCTTGATCGCCCGTTTGTCAGTGCCGGGCCGTAGGGTGGTCGGGCTATGACGAAGCCCTCACTCCCCGAACTCCTGCATGCCGCTGTCGCAGCCGTCGGCGGTACGGAGCGCCCCGGCCAGGTGTCCATGGCCGAATCGGTCGCCGAGGCGATCGACGACGGATCCCATCTGCTGGTCCAGGCCGGCACCGGCACCGGAAAGTCGCTGGGCTATCTCGTGCCCGCGCTCGCGCACGGGGAGCGTGTGGTCGTCGCCACGGCCACACTCGCGCTGCAACGCCAGCTCGTCGAACGGGACCTGCCCCGCACCGTCGACGCCCTGCACCCGCTGCTGCGCCGCCGCCCGGAGTTCGCCATGCTCAAGGGCAGGTCGAACTACCTGTGCCTGCACCGCCTGCACGAGGGCGTGCCGCAGGACGAGGAGGACGGGCTCTTCGACCAGTTCGAGGCCGCCGCTCCCACCAGCAAGCTGGGCCAGGACCTGCTGCGCCTGCGGGACTGGGCCGACGAGACCGAGACCGGCGACCGGGACGACCTCACGCCGGGCGTCTCCGACCGCGCCTGGTCCCAGGTGTCGGTGTCCTCCCGCGAGTGCCTGGGCGCGTCGAAGTGTGCCTACGGCGCCGAGTGCTTCGCGGAGATGGCCCGCGAGCGTGCCAAGCTCGCCGAGGTCGTCGTCACGAACCACGCGCTTTTGGCCATCGACGCCATCGAGGGCGCACCGGTGCTCCCGCAACACGAGGTTCTGATCGTCGACGAGGCGCACGAGCTGGTCTCCCGCGTCACCGGCGTGGCCACCGGCGAACTCACACCCGGCCAGGTCAACCGTGCCGTGCGCCGAGCCGCCAAGCTCGTCAACGAGAAGGCCGCCGACCAGCTCCAGACCGCCGCCGAGGGCTTCGAGCGGGTGATGGAGCTGGCACTGCCGGGCCGTCTGGAGGAGATCCCGGAAGACCTCGGCTACGCCCTGATGGCGCTGCGGGACGCGGCCCGCACGGTCATCTCCGCGATCGGCGCGACCCGTGACAAGTCCGTCCAGGACGAGGACGCGGTCCGCAAGCAGGCGCTGGCCTCGGTGGAGACGGTCCACGACGTGGCGGAGCGGGTCCTGAACGGCTCCGAGTGGGACGTCGTCTGGTACGAGCGCCACGACCGGTTCGGCGCCTCCCTGTGTGTCGCCCCCATGTCGGTCTCCGGGCTGCTCAGGGAGAAGCTCTTCGCGGACCGCAGCGTCGTCCTCGCCTCGGCGACCCTCAAGCTGGGCGGCGACTTCAACGGCGTGGGTGCCTCCCTGGGGCTGGGGCCCGAGGGTGTGGAGGGCGAGGATCTCCCGGTCTGGAAGGGCCTCGACGTGGGCTCGCCCTTCGACTACCCCAAGCAGGGCATCCTCTACGTCGCCAGGCATCTCGCCCGCCCCGCGCGGGACGGTGATCGCACCGACATGCTCGACGAGCTGACCGAGCTGATCCAGGCGGCCGGGGGCCGCACCCTCGGACTGTTCTCGTCGATGCGGGCCGCCCAGCTCGCCGCCGAGGAGCTGCGCTCCCGGATCCCCGAGTTCCCGATACTGCTCCAGGGCGAGGAGACCCTCGGCGAGCTGATCAAGAACTTCGCGGCCGACCCCAAGACCTGCCTCTTCGGCACGCTGTCGCTGTGGCAGGGTGTCGATGTGCCGGGCCCCAGTTGTCAGCTGGTCGTCATGGACAAGATCCCGTTCCCGCGCCCGGACGATCCGCTGATGAGCGCCCGCCAGAAGGCGGTGGAGGAGGCGGGCGGCAACGGCTTCATGGCGGTGGCCGCGACACATGCGGCCCTGCTCATGGCCCAGGGCGCCGGCCGTCTCGTCCGGGCCTCCGGGGACCGCGGTGTGGTCGCCGTACTCGACCAGCGGCTCGCCACCGCGCGGTACGGCGGCTACCTCAAGGCGTCACTGCCCGAGTTCTGGTACACCACGGACCGCAACCAGGTGCGCAAGTCGCTCGCGGCGATCGACGCGGCCGCGAAGCAGACGGAAGCCCAGTGAATCTCTCCCACCTGGACCGATAGGGCCAGGTGGGCCGTACGGCGACTCTGGGCGGAGCCGAACGAACAGGGCCCCGGAACCGGCGCAGAGGTCCCGGGGCCCGGTCAGGGAGCGGGCCGCCCGGCCCGTCCGCCGCAGCGGTCACACGCGCCGCAGCACGGCGACGACCTTGCCGAGGATGGTCGCGTCGTCGCCGGGGATCGGCTCGTAGGCCGAGTTGTGCGGGAGGAGCCAGACATGGCCGTCCTCGCGCTTGAAGCGCTTGACGGTGGCTTCACCTTCCAGCATGGCCGCCACGATGTCGCCGTTCTCGGCGACGGGCTGACGGCGGACGGTGACCCAGTCGCCGTCACAGATCGCGGCCTCGATCATGGAGTCGCCGACGACCTTGAGGACGAACAGTTCGCCGTCGCCGACGAGCTGCCGGGGGAGAGGGAAAACGTCCTCGACCGACTCCTCCGCGAGGATCGGGCCACCGGCGGCGATGCGGCCGACCAGCGGGACGTACGACGCCGCGGGCTTGCCGGCGGTGTCGGTGGGCTGCACGGTCACGGCCTGGTCGGAGCCGCGCACCTCGTAGGCGCGCGGGCGGTGCGGGTCGCGGCGCAGGAAGCCCTTGCGCTCCAGCGCCATCAGCTGGTGCGCGACCGAGGACGTGCTGGAGAGCCCGACGGCCTGGCCGATCTCGCGCATCGACGGCGGGTAACCGCGTCGCTGCACGGAGTCCCTGATGACCTCGATCACCCGGCGCTGCCGGTCGGTGAGTCCGGAACTGTCCGCCCGGATGCCTGGAGGTCGGCCCGGCAGGGAGCGCTTGTGCCCCTCGGGATTCGTGGCTTCGTTCATCGCATGTACCGGCTCGACTCGGCCCTGGGAGCGGTCCTGGGCAGTGATGGTGGCACTGTCTGCGGTGGTGGTCACGT
The DNA here is from genome assembly GCF_056434245.1 of Streptomyces sp. NPDC044064. Taxonomy (NCBI): domain Bacteria; kingdom Bacillati; phylum Actinomycetota; class Actinomycetes; order Kitasatosporales; family Streptomycetaceae; genus Streptomyces; species Streptomyces sp. NPDC044064. The sequence continues at coordinate 24,235 of NZ_JBWKFN010000037.1, read as the reverse complement.
CGGCCCCTCTCGATGGTCTCCCTGCTGGACAACGGTAGTTGCTTTCGAAAGGTTGCGCCAAACACACGTTCGAGTGAAAAAGTGCGATTCGCCTGACGCGATCATGTGTCCGGGTGTATGGGCTAACGCGACCTCTGGCAGACAAAAGCGCCCATTGTTGTACGCTTCACCGCCGGGGCGGATCACCTCGTGGGTTGCTTCCCCAGTCTGCCACCCGGAACCCCGTCAACCGGGATCCGGGTCCCTTCTGTGCCGGAGCCCTACGCGTCCTCCGTGCGGCGCCCACGCTATCTCCGCAAGTGTCCTCGCGGTACGTCCGTGCGCGCGTGTTTTCACAGGTGGCGGGCCGACTGGGCCGTTCGGGGGGGCACGTCTGCGACACGCGCGAGCTGTCGATGTATCAGCCAATCCCCACATCTAGTGGTTGGATTGCTACAGCAGCCCACAAGTTGTGGTCCCCCGGGTCTGAGAGGCCTCCGCGATCGCCTATGCTTGGGGCTGCTTCGAGAGGCCCCAGAGGCCTCTGGGGGCTGTTTAGTCTGCTGTGAGGAGGGTTGGAGATCATGCACTGCCCCTTCTGCAGGCACCCCGACAGCCGCGTGGTCGACAGTCGTACGACCGACGACGGCACGTCGATCCGCAGGCGCCGCCAGTGCCCGGACTGCTCCCGTCGTTTCACGACCGTGGAGACGTGTTCGCTCATGGTGGTGAAGCGGTCCGGAGTCACCGAGCCATTCAGTCGTACCAAGGTCATCAACGGCGTGCGCAAGGCATGCCAGGGGCGGCCTGTCACCGAGGACGCACTCGCCCAGCTGGGCCAGCGGGTCGAGGAGGCGGTGCGGGCCACCGGGAGCGCCGAGCTGACCACCCACGATGTGGGCCTGGCCATACTCGGCCCCCTGCAGGAGCTCGACCTCGTCGCCTATCTGCGATTCGCCTCCGTCTACCGGGCGTTCGACTCGCTCGAGGACTTCGAGGCCGCCATCGCGGAGCTGAGAGAAGCGACGCGCGGCCCCGCCGCGGACGACGAAGGCGCGGGAGCGGGGAGCCAGGAAGACCATCGCGGGCCCGGAGGGACCACCCAGGTTCCCGTGCCCGCCCACGCCGCCGACTGACCGGCGGGCCGGAACCGGACGGAGACCCGGGTTCCGGCCGGGAAGCGGCGACCGAAGACCTGTTGCGGGCGTATCCGAGGGTGCCCGCAACACAAGACAGAACACCGTGTCACGGGAACATCGTGGCACTTCAGGGCGTTTTAGCCCGTAGAGGGAGGCGGCATGACAGAGACGGCGAGCGGTCCGGCACGAGGTTCCCGAGCGAAGGGCACCAAGGCCACCAAGGGGCTGCGTATCGAGCGCATCCACACCACCCCCGGCGTACACCCGTACGACGAGGTCGAGTGGGCGCGCCGTGACGTCGTCATGACCAACTGGCGCGACGGCTCGGTCAATTTCGAGCAGCGTGGCGTCGAGTTCCCCGACTTCTGGTCGGTGAACGCGGTCAACATCGTCACCAGCAAGTACTTCCGTGGTGCCGTCGGCACCCCGCAGCGCGAGGTCAGCCTCAAGCAGCTGATCGACCGCATCGTGAAGACGTACCGGAAGGCCGGCGAGGACCACAAGTACTTCGCCTCGCCCGCCGACGCCGAGATCTTCGAGCACGAGCTGGCCTACGCCCTCCTGCACCAGATCTTCAGCTTCAACAGCCCCGTCTGGTTCAACGTCGGAACCCCGCAGCCCCAGCAGGTCTCCGCCTGCTTCATCCTGTCCGTCGACGACTCCATGGAGTCGATCCTCGACTGGTACAAGGAAGAGGGCATGATCTTCAAGGGCGGCTCCGGCGCCGGCCTGAACCTCTCCCGCATCCGCTCGTCCAAGGAGCTGCTGTCCTCCGGCGGCAACGCCTCCGGGCCGGTCTCCTTCATGCGCGGTGCCGACGCCTCCGCCGGCACCATCAAGTCCGGTGGCGCCACCCGCCGGGCCGCCAAGATGGTCATCCTCGACGTCGACCACCCCGACGTCGAGGACTTCATCGAGACCAAGGTGAAGGAAGAGGAGAAGATCCGCGCCCTGCGTGACGCGGGCTTCGACATGGACCTCGGTGGCGACGACATCACCTCGGTCCAGTACCAGAACGCCAACAACTCGGTCCGTGTGAACGACGAGTTCATGAAGGCGGTCGAGCAGAGCGGCAAGTTCGGCCTGCGTGCGCGCATGACCGGCGAGGTCATCGAGGAGGTCGACGCCAAGTCCCTCTTCCGCAAGATGGCCGAGGCCGCCTGGGCCTGCGCCGACCCGGGCATCCAGTACGACGACACCATCAACCACTGGCACACCTGCCCGGAGTCCGGCCGGATCAACGGCTCGAACCCCTGCAGCGAGTACATGCACCTGGACAACACGTCCTGCAACCTGGCCTCGCTGAACCTGATGAAGTTCCTCAAGGACGACGGCAAGGGCAACCAGTCCTTCGACACCGAGCGCTTCCAGAAGGTCGTCGAGCTGGTCATCACCGCGATGGACATCTCGATCTGCTTCGCGGACTTCCCGACGCAGAAGATCGGCGAGAACACCCGCGCCTTCCGCCAGCTCGGCATCGGCTACGCCAACCTCGGCGCCCTGCTGATGGCGACCGGTCACGCGTACGACTCGGACGGCGGCCGCGCCCTGGCCGGCGCCATCACCTCCCTGATGACGGGTACGGCCTACCGCCGCTCCTCCGAGCTGGCCGCGGTCGTCGGCCCGTACGACGGCTACGCCCGCAACGCCGACGCTCACAAGCGCGTCATGAAGCAGCACGCCGACGCCAACGGCAAGGCCGTCGGCATGGACGACCTGGACATCCCGGTGTGGGCCGCCGCCACGGAGGCCTGGCAGGACGTGCTGCGCATCGGTGAGCAGAACGGCTTCCGTAACTCCCAGGCGTCCGTCCTCGCCCCGACCGGCACCATCGGTCTGGCGATGTCCTGCGACACCACCGGTGTCGAGCCCGACCTCGCGCTGGTGAAGTTCAAGAAGCTCGTCGGCGGCGGCTCGATGCAGATCGTCAACGGCACCGTCCCGCAGGCCCTGCGCCGCCTGGGTTACCAGGAGGAGCAGATCGAGGCAATCGTCGCCCACATCGCCGAGCACGGCAACGTGCTCGACGCCCCCGGCCTCAAGCACGAGCACTACGAGGTCTTCGACTGCGCCATGGGCGAGCGCGCCATCTCCCCGATGGGCCACGTCCGCATGATGGCCGCGATCCAGCCCTGGATCTCCGGCGCCATCTCCAAGACGGTCAACATGCCGGAGACGGCGACCGTCGAGGAGGTCGAGGAGATCTACTACGAGGCCTGGAAGCTCGGCGTCAAGGCGCTCGCGATCTACCGCGACAACTGCAAGGTCGGCCAGCCGCTCTCCGCCAAGAAGAAGGAGGAGGAGAAGGCCGAGATCACCGAGAAGGCCGAGGAGACGATCCGTACCGCGGTCGAGAAGGTGGTCGAGTACCGCCCGGTCCGCAAGCGTCTCCCCAAGGGCCGCCCCGGCATCACCACGTCCTTCACGGTCGGTGGCGCCGAGGGCTACATGACCGCCAACTCCTACCCGGACGACGGTCTCGGCGAGGTCTTCCTGAAGATGTCCAAGCAGGGCTCGACTCTCGCGGGCATGATGGACGCCTTCTCCATCGCGGTCTCCGTCGGCCTCCAGTACGGCGTGCCGCTGGAGACGTACGTCTCGAAGTTCACGAACATGCGCTTCGAGCCTGCCGGTATGACGGACGACCCGGACGTGCGGATGGCGCAGTCGATCGTCGACTACATCTTCCGCCGCCTGGCGCTGGACTTCCTGCCCTTCGAGACGCGCTCCGCGCTCGGTATCCACTCCGCCGAAGAGCGTCAGCGTCACCTGGAGACCGGCTCCTACGAGCAGTCCATCGACGATGACGAGGTCGACGTCGAGGGCCTGGCCCAGTCGGCGCCGCGCGCCCAGGAGCTGAAGGCCGTCGCCGCCCCGAAGGCCGAGGTCGAGGTGGCCAAGCCCGCCACGAAGCAGGCGCACACCAGCGCCGAGCTGGTGGAGATGCAGCTGGGCATCCAGGCCGACGCCCCGCTGTGCTTCTCCTGCGGCACGAAGATGCAGCGCGCCGGCTCCTGCTACATCTGCGAGGGCTGCGGCTCGACCAGCGGCTGCAGCTGATGACACGCGGTTTCTGAGGTAAGGGGCGCCGGCCATGGGTCGGCGCCCCTTACTTTTGCGGTTGCTCCTCCGGGGTGCGCGGAGCGCCGTAGCCTCCGTTCATGACCACACCCCAGCGGTACGACGCCGACATCCGCGACCTCTCCGAGGCGGACCGGGCCATGGCTCTCGACGCCTTGGCCGAGGACCTTCGTTCACCCGATCCCGTGGTGCGCGACGACGGCGCCTACCTCGCGGCCGTCCGCTGGACACCAGCGCTCCGCTCCGGGGAGCGTGTCCGGCTCGGCGACCGTATGGCCCTTCATCTGAAGGACCCTGCCGTGCAGGCGCGCAGCTTCGCGCCGCTCGTCCTGGCCCGGATCGTGGAGGCCGGCGACTGGCAGCCGCAGTGGTGGGACGCCTTCGCGGACTGGTACCCCGCGGAAACGGATCTGCGCGGCCACGACCCGGCCCTGGGCTGGGTGCACGCCGTCGCCCACGGCGCGGATCTCCTGGCGGTACTCGCCCGGCACCCCGGCCAGCCACCGCAGCCGCTGGCCGAGTTGGCCGCCGTCCGGTTGGTGGCGCCCACGGATCACCTCTTCGACGCGCAGGAGGACGACCGCCTCGCCTACGCGCTCGCGCAGATCCTCTGCCACCCCGACCTCACCGAGGCCGACTCGGTGCGCTGGCTGGCCCCGGTCGCGGCGGCCTTCCGGACCGGTGAGCCCGGCCCGGTGCCGGCCTGGGCCTCCAACGCCATGCGCACGCTGCGGATGCTCTACCTCCTGGCCGACCGGGGGCTGAGCAGGCGCAACACCGACGAGCCCCCGCGCTCACCCACCCACCGAGAGGCCGTCCTCGGGGAACTGGCCCGGACGCTCGCGATCGTGGCCCCCTACACGGCCTGAGCGTCAGGACCGGTGCGCCCTGCCCATGACCCGGGTGAAGGTCGCCGGGTCCTCGTCGAAGCCGTGGACACCGGCGCGGAAGTTCCACCCGCCGGACTCGTCTCGTGCGAACTCGGCGATCGTGGCCGCCGTGGCCCCGGGAACCGAGCCGAATTCGTCCTCGGCGAGCACGGTGTAGCCCTCACGCACACGCATGGCCGGATTGAGCACGTCGGCGAACGTCCTTGGACCGGACTGCTGCTGGATGACGACACCGATCACCACGCGCGCGTACCGGCTGTCGAGCCGGTCCAGTTCGAGCGTCATCACCTCGTCCCAGCCGAATCCCTTGCCGTCCGTGCTGTCCCGGTTGAGGAAGATCGTGCCGTCCGGCGATCGGCTGTCGTAGTGCACCAGATAGGCCGGAGTTCCGTACGGGTCACCGGACACGAAGGTCGCGGCGACGACGTCGAGGTCCGTGGGCGGCTGACCCGTCGGACTGGGGTCCCACTTGAGGGCGACCTCGATCTTGCGGTTTCCCTTGCTGAAGCCGGTCACCGGGCTTCCCCTTCCCCCCTGAAGATCCTTCATCCCCAACTGCCTTGAAGTCGGGGTTCCTTGTTCATCGTGCCACGCGCGCGGGGGCGTATGCGCGGGCGATCTTCGCCGGAGCGTGACCGACGCCACGCCCGGTGGCCTTACGATGGCGCGGTGCTGGTCAAGTGGATTCGCTGCACCGTGGTGGACCGCCGCGGCTTCGAGCGGGGGCAGCGGAAATGGGCGGGGCTTCTGGGGGAGCCGGGGTTTCGGGGGCAGGGTGGCGGCTGGAGCCGGCAGCGGCCGGGAGTGGCGCACATCTTCGCCTTCTGGGAGAGCCGTGCCTTCTACGACTCCTTCATGGCCCGCTCCCACGACCGCCTGGCGGCCGCCCAGTCCGGCACGTTCAAGGACGCCCAGGTCAAGCTGTTCGAGTACCGCTTCGACGTGAAGACGGGCTTCGAGCCCCGGTTCACCGACTCGGATCTGATCCGTGTGGCCCTCTGCAGGGTGCACGAGGAGCGCGTCGAACACTTCACCCTCATGCAGGAGAAGGTCTGGAACCCCGCGATGGCCGGCTCGCCCGGCATGATCCGGGGCATGTTCGGCGAGGCACCCGAGCACGAGTTCCTGGTCCTGTCCATGTGGCGGTCGGCGGCCGAGCACGGCAAGTACCGCACCGAGCGGGTGGAGCGCCTCGCCCTGCGCGCCCAGACGGAGGCGGACATCGCCGCTCTCTCCGGTGACATCGTGGAACTGGAACCGTCCTGGACGGTCTGAGATAGTTGGAAAATCCAACGCTCAAATTGCCTGCCGGGAGCGGTTCCATGGGCGGGATTCGTGTGACCTACGCCGTAAGGGGCCCGTTCGAGTGCTCGACCGTCCCCGGCACGATCTAGGGTTTTGGCATGGCACGACCACGGCGCATCGTCCTTGTCCGGCACGGCGAGTCAACGGGCAATGTTGATGACTCCGTGTACGAGCGGGAGCCCGACCACGCTCTCGCACTGACCGAACGCGGCTGGCAGCAGGCCGAGGAGACCGGCAAGAGGCTCCGGGAGGTCTTCGGCCGGGAACGCGTGAGCGTGTACGTCTCCCCGTACCGCCGTACGCTCGAGACCCTGCGCGCCTTCCACCTCGACCCGGACCACATACGGGTGCGGGAGGAACCCAGGCTGCGCGAGCAGGACTGGGGCAACTGGCAGGACCGCGACGACGTGCGCCTGCAGAAGGCGTACAGGGACGCGTACGGCCACTTCTTCTTCCGTTTCCCGCAGGGGGAGTCCGGCGCCGACGTGTACGACCGGGTCGGCGGCTTCCTGGAGAGCCTGTTTCGCAGCTTCGAGGCCCCCGACCATCCGCCGAACGTGCTCCTGGTGACCCACGGACTCGCGATGCGGCTGTTCTGCATGCGCTGGTTCCACTGGACGGTCGCGGAATTCGAGTCGCTGTCGAACCCCGGGAACGCCGAGATGCGGATGCTCGTTCTCGGGGATGATGACAAGTACACCCTCGACCGGCCCTTCGAGCGCTGGCGGGACCCAGTGCCGTACTGGGTCACCGGATAGAGTGGCAGAGCGATGACCGCTGACTCCTCTTCCCTCCGGCGCCTGGAGCGCGCCCTGGCCAGCCTGCGCGGACTGGCGGTGGGAGACGCGCTGGGCTCGCAGTTCTTCGTCCCGGTGAACTACCCCCTGCTCAAGAGCCGCGAGACGCCCGTGGGTCTTTGGCAGTGGACCGACGACACGGAGATGGCCTGCTCCGTGGTGGCCGTCCTGGCCGCCCACCAGCGCCTCGACCAGGACGCACTGGCCCGCTCCTTCGCCGAGCACCACGACTTCGACCGCGGCTACGGCCCCGCCGTCAACCGGCTGCTCCGCCTCGTCCGGGAGGGCCAGGACTGGCGTGAGCTGGCCGCGGCCCTCTTCGGTGGACGGGGCTCCTGGGGCAACGGCGCCGCGATGCGCATCGCGCCCCTGGGCGCCTGGTACGCGGACGATCCGGAGCAGGCGACCCACCAGGCTGAGATCTCGGCCTATCCCACGCATCAGCACCGTGAGGCCGTGGTCGGAGCGATGGCCGTCGCGGCGGCCGCCTCGCTGGCGGCCTCGCCCGACGGCCCGCCCAGCCCCGAAGCGCTCCTCGACGGCGTGATCGCCCTCGTGCCGAAGAGCGCCGTCGGTGCCGGGCTGCGCCGTGCCCGGGACATGCTCGACTACGGCGACGCGGGCACGGTCGCCGCCGTTCTGGGGTGCGGACGCCGTACGAGTGCCCATGACACCGTCCCCTTCGCGCTCTGGTCCGCGGCGCGGTCCCTCGCCGACTTCGAGACGGCGTTCTGGACGACCGCCCAGGTGGGCGGGGACGTGGACACCACCTGCGCGATCGTGGGTGGGGTGCTCGCGTCCGGCAAGGCGGGGGCGCCGCCCGCGCAGTGGGCGGAGCGGACCGAGGCGCTGCCGGACTGGGTGCCCGCAGGTCTCTGAGAGGTGTAGCGGCCTCTGCAACTCTCCGTGCGTTGTGGGAACTCTGTGTGACTGCCGCCCGTTGTCCCGGTATCCGCCGCCCGAGCGAACCGGACGAGGGCTCGGCTCGGGCAGGCGGCGGACCAGGGGCAGGAGGGTGAGGGCGGTGTCGGTCGTTGCTGTGCTGGGCTCAGCCCATTCCCGGGCCCGCCGTGCCGGCGAGGGCTTCGAGGTCGCTCTTGCGGACCTTGATCGCCGTCCAGGCGGTGAGGAACGCGAGTCCGGCCATCGCCACGGCCGGGATGAAGGCGATCGCGATGCCGTGGGCGAGCACCTCGCTTCCCCAGGGTGCGGGCAGCTGGTGCGTCTTGGCGAACTGCGCCTGCTGCTCCGGCGTACCCTGCGCGAGGAACTTCGGCAGCTGCTTCTTCGCCTCGTCCGTGCTCGCCGAGCCGAAGACGGTGGTCAGGATGGACAGGCCCAGCGATCCGCCGACCTGCTGCGTGGCGTTGAGCAGCCCGGAGGCCGCGCCCGCCTCGTGCGGGGCGACACCGGAGACCGCCGTGACGGTGACCGTCACGAAGTTCAGGCCCATGCCGAAACCGAAGACCAGCATCGGGCCCAGGATCCCGCCGGCGTAGGAGCTGTCAGGGGTGATGAAGGTCTGCCAGAAAAGCCCGATCGCCACGAGCGCCGAGCCGGTCATCATGAACGGCTTGGGGCCGAGCGTGGGCAGGAACCGCTGCGACAGACCCGCGCCGACCGCGATGGCGACCGTCACGGGGAGGAAGGCCAGGCCGGCCTTGATGGGGCTGTAGCCGAGCACGTTCTGAACGAACAGCACGATGTAGAAGAACATGCCGAACATCGCGGCCGCCAGGCTCAGCATGACCACATAGGTGCCCGAGCGGTTGCGGTCGCGGAACATCTTGAGCGGGGTGATCGGTTCCTTCGCCCGCAGCTCGGTGAAGACGAAGGCCACCAGAAGAACCACCGCCGCGCCGAACGAGCCGAGAGTGAGCCCGTCCCTCCAGCCGTCCTCGGAGGCGCGGATGAACCCGTACACCAACGAGGCCATGCCCGCCGTCGACGTCAGCGCACCCGCGATGTCGAACCGCCCCGGGTGCCGCTGGGACTCGCTGATGTACAGCGGCGCGAGTGTGGCGATCAGCACGCCGATGGGCACGTTGACGAAGAGCACCCACCGCCAGTCGAGCCAGTCGGTCAGCATGCCGCCCGCGAGCAGCCCGATGGCACCGCCGCCCGCCGACACCGCGGCGAACACCCCGAACGCCCGGTTGCGCTCGGGGCCTTCGGGGAAGGTGGTGGTGATCAACGCGAGCGACGTGGGCGATGCGATCGCGCCTCCCACGCCCTGCAGGGCGCGTGCGGCCAGCAGCTGCCAGGGTTCCTGGGCCAGGCCGCCCAGCAGCGAGGCGAAGGTGAACAGCAGGATTCCGGTCATGAACACACGGCGCCGGCCGAGGATGTCACCGGCCCGTGCACCGAGGAGCAGCAGACCGCCGAAGGTGAGCGTGTAGGCGCTGACCACCCAAGTGAGGTCCGTGGTGCTGAACTTGAGTGCGTCTTGAATGTGCGGGAGCGCGATGTTCACAATCGTCGCGTCGAGCACCACCATGAGTTGGCAGGCCGCGATAACGGTGAGCGCTATGCCGGGATGCCCCTCCCGGCGGGCCGCTCCTGGTTTCTGTTCCTGGATGAGCTGAGAGGTTGTCACTATGGGTCCCCCACAAAGGCGTTAGTGAACGCTCGCGTTCACTGTCGCGTCAACGGTAGTGAGTCCCCAACAGTGAACGCAAGCGTTCACTTAATTCTGTGTCGCGCACCGCGTCCCCCCTTGCTGCGGCGCGACGCAGCCCCGCCCCGGAACACCCGCTTCCCCTTGCCTGCTGGAGAAACTCGGATGGTTACCTCGCGCTGGACGGCCGCCCCTGCTCAGGCGGCTTCCCCTCGTCGGCGCGGCGCGGTGCTCGAGCGCGCAATTCTGGACGCCGCCCTGGAGCAGCTCAGCACGGTCGGCTGGAACGGCCTGACGATGGAGGGTGTCGCCGCAGGCGCCCAGACCGGCAAGGCCGCGGTCTACCGTCGCTGGCCCTCCAAGGAGGACCTGGTCGCCGACGCGCTCGAGGCCGGACTGCCCCGCTTCGAGGAGGTGCCCGACCTCGGCAGCGTGCGCGAGGACCTGCTGGCCTTGTGCCGGCGAGCGCGGGACGCCATGTTCTCGCGCCCCGGTTTCGCGCTGCGCGCAGTGATTCACGAATGCGATCCAGCGCAGGTCGAGCGCTTCCATGGCGTGATCTTCGAAGGAGTGGTCGAGCCGACCATCAAGCTGCTGCGCGAGGTCATCACTCGGGGTATAGGGCGAGGAGAGGTGCGGTCCGACGCGGCCAACGGCTACGTCTTCGACGCCATCCCGGCGATGATGATGTACCGCTCGAAGATGTGCGGCAGCGAATGGAGTGAGCAGGATCTGGAAGACATGATCGACCAGCTGATGCTTCCGCTGCTGCGGCCGCACGGCGCCTGATCCCGGCCGCCGACGACCTTCGCGCCGACCGGGGGGACCTGGGGTGTCGCGCGACGATCTCGGCGGCGTAGGCTAAGGACGCCATGCCGTACGAACCACCCACTCATACCGTCGAGCGCTCCCTGCGCGCCACGACCGGAGCGAAGGTCATTGCCGGTGTCGACGAGGTGGGGCGGGGAGCCTGGGCAGGGCCCGTCACCGTCTGTGCGGCGATCACCGGACTCCGCCGGCCGCCCGAGGGTCTGACCGATTCCAAGCTGCTGACCGTGAAACGGCGCACGGAACTGGCCGAGATACTGCAGTCGTGGGTGACGGCCTACGCCCTGGGGCATGCTTCCCCCGAGGAGATCGACGAACGGGGGATGACCGCCGCGCTGCGGCTCGCCGCCGTCCGTGCCCTGGACGCTCTGCCGGTCCGCCCCGAAGCCGTGATCCTCGACGGGAAGCACGACTACCTCGGTGCCCCGTGGAAGGTGCGCACGGTGATCAAGGGCGACCGGTCGTGCGTGGCCGTTGCGGCGGCGTCGGTGATCGCCAAGGTTCAGCGCGACAAAATGATGGCCGAACTGGGCATCGACCATGCAGACTTCGGATTTGCGGACAACGCCGGGTATCCGTCGCCCGTGCACAAGGCCGCACTGGAGGTACGGGGACCCACCCCGTACCACCGCTTGTCGTGGGCGTATCTTGATTCGCTGCCCCAGTGGCGGCACCTCAAGAAGGTCCGCAGCTGGGCGGACGGAAGCGCTCCGGAAATCGAGGGTCAGCTCGGCTTCGATTTCTGACGGTTCCGATCGCACTGATGTGCCACCCGGTCACCCGCGCCGCACCAACGTTTGATAAATATCAGCTCATGCCTCTCATTCCCGAGGAGCCTCAGATTCACGAGAGTGCCCAGGGTCCCCGCGCCACGCCCGCCAGCGGCCGTACCGCGCCGACCCCCCGCCCCGTACCCGGCCCCCGCCCCGCGGCTCCGTCGCGCCCCGGTCGTCCCGGCCCTCCGCGGCCCACGCCGCCGGTGCAGCGGACGCAGCGTGACGTGGCTCCGTCCAAGCCAGGCCCGTCGGGCCCGGCCGCTCCAGCCGCCCCGGCGGCCACCCCGCAGATCCAGCTGATCCCGGCCTCGCCAGAGGGTGCGCTCGACGCAGCCGACGAGGCGGTGGACCTGCTCCTGGACTCGGGCCGTGCCCCCGCAGACGTGCTGGTGATCACCACCGGTTCCCAGCACCCGTGGGCCGAGCACGAACTGTCCTTCGGCGAAGCCTCCTACTGGGCGCAGCATGACGCCGGTGACGACGTGTTCTACACGGACGCTGCCATCGCCTCCCGTGCCGCGTCCCGCCCCGTGGTCGTCGTGGCAGTCAACGGCGATTCCGCCGACGCTGCCGCCACCGCCCTTCCGCTGGCCCACTCCCGGGCCGGTGCGCTGCTGATCGTCTGCGGTGACCCGCAGCAGATCAATTCGGTGCTGGGCGCGGTCGTCTGAGTCCCGCCCGGCACCTCGGGTGCCGGGGCGACGAAGGCGGCTCCGAGGGCAGCCGTACGGTGCTGCTTTCGGCGTGCCCGGATGACTGGTGGTGGCCGTTCCTCCTCCGGGGACGGCCGCCTGTCGGACCGTCCGGGCGGCAGTGCGAAGGCTGTGCGTCCGCGCGCCGGGCGGACCCGCGGATCTCGTGCGGGCCGTACCGCACCGCGTACGAGCCTCGGTGTCGCGTGACTCGTACGCGGCCGAACCCGGGTCGGCCCTTCAGCGAGCGGCCGCGCGGCGCAGCACCTCGGAGACCGGGCCGCCGGTACGTGGTGCCAGGGCCGGGACTTCCGACGTGGCGAAGGGCTCCGGCTGCGAGTGGGTGCTGGGCCGGCGTCCGCCGCGCCCCTCACCGAGCACCTGCCAGCCGTCACCGGTCAGCGTGATGTACGCCCCGCAGCGCAGCCCGTGCAGTGTGCAGGCGTCGCGCAGCCCCCACATCCAGGCGCCGTCCTCCTCGGTCCAACGCGCATCGCCCTCACGGCAGTAGAGCAGTACAGCGGTGCGCACCGGGGTGCGTCGGCGCAGGTCGTGCGGAATGACCCGGCGCAGCTGGGCGAGCAGCGCGTTGCGGAACATCCAGCCGTCGGCGGGCGCCGGACGGCGCACGAACGAGGCGCTGGCGCAGAGCCGTTCCTCTGGATCCAGCACGGCCACGATCGCCATGGACGGCTTGGGACGATGGCGGGCGTGCAGCCCGCTGACGACCTCACGGGGATTGCGCAGCAGGGGGATTCCGGCGGCTGCCCACTCCGCGGGCTCGAGCAGGCGGCTGGCGGAAGCGGCGGACGCGGACGTCGACAACGAGGCCGCCGAGGACGAGGCGAATCCGAAGGTCACGTTCCTCCCTTCGGCTACGCGCCCACACTGCGGGCGAGGTCGGATTTCGGGGGACCGCGCACCGCAGCAAAGCCCAGCCGGATCACGGACGAGCCGTGCGGGGAGCGGACTTCAATTCTTCCTGTCGAACTGGGATGCGGCAACGAGCAATTGGGGCCACCGACTGTTATCTGGTGGAGCGTGGCTTATATCCCTACCCACAAGTGCCCCTGACGACCCCTGCGGCGTTCGATCACGGCACATACGTGCGCCGGTCCGAGCGCCGACGCACCCCACGCGCCACGGCTGGTCAGCCCTGGACGGCCAGCACCAGGGGCAACACCCCGGCGGCGCCGGCCCTTCTCAGTAGACGTGCCCCGACCGCGAGGGTCCAACCCGTCTCCGTGAAGTCGTCCACCAGCAGGACCGGACCACGAGCCTCGGCGAGCGCGTCGGCGAGGGCGGGCGGCACGGTCAGCGATCCGTCGAGGGCCTTCAGACGCTGGGCACTGTTGCTGCGTGACACCCGTGACGCGTCGCCGGCGTACTCCACGGAGCCCAACAGGGGCAGCCGGCCGATCTCGGCGATACGGGCGCCCAGGGAGTGGATCAGCGTCGGCCGGGTGCGGGAGGCGACGGTAACCACACCCACGGGCCGGGACTGCGCGCCGGCCGCCCCGGAGGCCCAGCCGCCGGGGCCCTTCGCCCAGTCCGCCAGCACCTCCACCACGGCTCGCGCCACGTCGTCCGGCACGGGCGCGTCCGGGGCCTGGGGTGCCAGCAGGGGGCGCAGCCGGTTGCCCCAGCCGATGTCCGACAACCGACCCAGAGCCCGCCCGGACGAGGCCTGTTCACCGACCGGAATACGCCCCTTGAGGTCGATGCCGATCGCCGGGAGGCCGGTCGGCCACATACGGCGGGGCTCCACCTCGACCCCGGCACGGTCCAGGTCGACACGTGCGGCGTCCAGGGCCGACGTGGACATGTCGGCGGTGAAGCGCGGCCCTGCGCAGTTGTCGCACCGGCCGCAGGGCTTGGCGCCCTCGTCGTCGAGCTGGCGCTGGAGGTACTCCATCCGGCAGTCCGTGGTGGCGGCGTACTCGCGCATCGCCTGCTGCTCCGCCTTGCGCTGCCGCGCCACCCAGTCGTATCGCTCGGCGTCGTACGACCATGGCTGCCCGGTCGCGGTCCAGCCGCCCTTGACGCGGTTCACCGCTCCGTCCACGTCGAGGACCTTCAGCATCGTCTCCAGCCGGGAACGACGCAGTTCCACCAGGGGTTCGAGTGCCGGGAGCGACAGGGGGCCGGCCGCCCGGGCGAGAACGTCCAGAGTGCGGCGCACCAGATCCTCGGAGGGGAAGGCGAGCGACGCGAAGTACTCCCAGATCGCCTCGTCCTCCCTGCCCGGCAGCAGCAGTACCTCGGCGTGCTCGACGCCACGGCCCGCGCGGCCGACCTGCTGGTAGTAGGCGATGGGGGAGGAGGGCGACCCCAGGTGCACGACGAATCCGAGGTCCGGCTTGTCGAAGCCCATGCCGAGCGCGGAGGTCGCGACCAGTGCCTTGACGCGGTTGGCGAGCAGATCGTCCTCGGCCTGCTGCCGGTCGGCGTTCTCCGTCCGGCCCGTGTACGAGGTGACGGCGTGCCCGCGCTGCCGCAGGAAGGCGGTGACCTCTTCGGCGGCGGCCACGGTGAGGGTGTAGATGATGCCGGAACCCGGCAGGTCGTCGAGGTGGTCGGCGAGCCAGGCCATCCGGTGCGCGGCGTCGGGCAGTCGCAGCACACCGAGGCTCAGGCTCTCCCGGTCCAGCGGCCCGCGCAGCACCAGGGCGTCGGAGGAGCCACCCGTGCCGAGCTGCTCGGCGACGTCGGCGGTCACGCGCGCGTTGGCCGTGGCTGTGGTGGCCAGCACCGGGACACCTGGCGGAAGTTCACCGAGCATGGTGCGCAGCCGGCGGTAGTCCGGTCGGAAGTCGTGGCCCCAGTCGGAGATGCAGTGGGCCTCGTCCACCACGAGCAGTCCGGTCGCCGCGGAGAGCTTGGGCAGGACCTGGTCGCGGAAGTCGGGGTTGTTCAGCCGCTCCGGGCTGACGAGCAGCACGTCGACCTCGCCGGCCTCGATCTCGGTCTGGACGGCTTCCCACTCCTCGGTGTTGGAGGAGTTGATGGTCCGGGCGTGGATTCCGGCGCGGGCCGCGGCCTCCACCTGGTTGCGCATGAGCGCGAGCAGCGGGGAGACGATCACCGTGGGTCCGCCGCCTCTGGCCCGCAGCAGCGAGGTCGCCACGAAGTACACCGCGGACTTGCCCCATCCCGTGCGCTGCACGACCAGGGCCCGGCGCCGGTCGGCGACCAGCGCCTCGATCGCCCGCCACTGGTCCTCGCGCAGCCGGGCCGTGCCCGTGGCGTCCCCGACGAGCCGGGCGAGGACGGTGTCGGCCTGTGCCCGGAGGTCCGCGTTGCTCGTGTGCTCCATGCGTCCCATACAACAGGACGCGACTGACAACCGGGCGGGGGCCGGCCGCGAGCGGACGACCGCGACGGCCCGGCCGTGGGTGGAGCGCCCACGGCCGGACGGTCTTGTCGTGTCCCTGATTCGAGTTATCCACAGGCTCAACCGGAATCTCGTGATCCGCGAGATCGTCTGCGCATGACGAATCACAGCGAAACGGCCGGACCCTTCGAAAACGGCGACATCGCGGGACGAGAGCCGCTGAACGAGCAGTCCGCGCACGACACCCAGGTCACTCTGCGCTCCCCGGCCGAGCTGGCCGACGCCCTGCCCTATCTGCTCGGCTACCGCCCCGAGGACAGCATCGTGCTGGTCGCCCTGCATGACCGGGAAGGCCGCGGCAGGTTCGGTGGCCGGGCCAGGCTGGGCATCCCCGCAAACACCGAGGACTGGGAGGCGGCCGTGCAGCAGCTGGTCAGGGGGCTGGTGACCAGCAGCGAGCGGCGCGGCAGGCGGCCCGGGCAGATGGTCGCCTACGTCTGCCAGGAACCGGGCCGGGGCGAGACCGGCCGGGACGTGATGCTCCGCCTCGAGCCGCTGATCGCCCAGCTGCGCACCGAATGCGGCGACCTCGACGCACCCGTGGTCGAGGCACTGTGCATCTCGGACGGACGTTTCTGGTCCTACAGCTGCGCGGTCGCGGGATGCTGCCCCGCCGACGGAACGCCGATGGGCCTGCCCGGCACCTCGGTGCTGGCCGCCGCGGCCACCTATGCGGGGATCCAGGTGCGCGGCACGCTCCGTGAGCTGAGGGCCAGGCTGTTGCCCTGGGAGACCAGTGCCGCTCTGGCACAGGAGGTCGCCCTGGACGCGGCCGGGATGTCCCTGGTGCCCCGCATCCTGGACGACACGGCCCGGCAGAGCGTGGCGGACGAAACCCTCGATCTCGCCGAGCGGATCATTCACAGGTTCGCCGCGGCGGCGCCGGTGTCCGGCACGCACCCGGCCGACCTCCGCGACGACGAACTGCTCACCCACGACGAGGGGGCGACGCTGATCCTCGGACTCCAGGACCGCACGACCCGCGACCGGGCGGCCGCGTGGATGGAGGGCGACGAGGCCGGTCCGGCTCTGCGGCTCTGGCGCGCACTCGCCCGCCGCTGCGTCGGGCCGTACGGTGAACACGCCGCCGCTCCGCTCACCCTGGCGGGCTGGGTCGCCTGGTCCACCGGCGACGAGCTGGAGGCCCGAGAAGCCCTCGCGATGGCGCTGGGCGCGGACCCCGACTACCTCTTCGCCCGCCTCCTCCATCAGGCCTGCAACGAAGGGCTCGACCCCGAGTCGGTCCGCCGCTGCCTGCGTGCGGAACGCGCGGGGCGTGGCGGCACCGACACCCCGGAGCAGGCGGAAGCGACCCCCGGCACGCTTCCGGAAACGGCCGTCGCAGGCCCCGGAGCAGCTGCCCGGACGGACGGGCGCCACGGTGAGCCCGCCTCGCGGACCGGCGGTTCCCGTCGCCGTCGGCGACCGCGAGCCGCGGAGGGCGGCGACCGTGGACCTCGACCGCCGCGAGGGGAGGACACACGGCGGCGCTCGACCGGCTCCCACCCCGGATCACCGGACGGCGGACCCTCGCGTCCGGGTGGCGCGAAGCCGGACGGCAAGCGCGCGCGTACCGGTGAGAGCCCGAGTCGCGGCAACGCGGCGGCGGGCGGCCGGCGCGAGACCGAGGGGGACGGGTGAGCGCAGAGAATCTGCGCCGGGGAACGAGGCCCTTCCTCCGCACAGGTGCCGTGCCGGGCTTGCGCCCGCCACGCCGCCATTCGGTCGGCTCGCCCGATGCGAGGCGTGACCAGGAGGAGCTCCTCTCCGTTCACCTGAGTGGCGGAACGCCTG
Organism: Streptomyces sp. NPDC044064; assembly: GCF_056434245.1. Taxonomy (NCBI): domain Bacteria; kingdom Bacillati; phylum Actinomycetota; class Actinomycetes; order Kitasatosporales; family Streptomycetaceae; genus Streptomyces; species Streptomyces sp. NPDC044064. The sequence goes on along the minus strand of NZ_JBWKFN010000037.1, from coordinate 6,943 downwards.
GACCGGTCGTGCCGCCCTACGACCCTTGTCCCTCCGGGCGCTCCACCCCGCACGCAGCAGGCCCGAGGCGCACCGAGTGCAGAAGAAGCCATCGCATGCATCAGCAGCCGACTCGGCTCTCCGTCATCGACGAGAGCCACCTGTCCGAGGTCGGGCACTCGCCCTTCCCACAGCCCGGTGCCGGGATCACTGCACCGGAAATCATCGGTGCGCCCAGGCCACCGTCGCCTCCGGGCACGTCCTCCGTCCCCCCGGCAGTCGACGGCCGGCCCCGCGGCTCGGCCCAGCCCAGGAGCCGGCCTCTCCGCCCCGCCACCGCACCGGCTCCCGGCGCTTCCCCGCGCATGCCGTACCCGACGCCCCGGCCGGCTCCCGACCTGCCGCCCACGCACACCGCCCTGATCTGCGTCGCCCTGCCGGGCCTCGCCATCTCCGGCGAACAGGGACAGCTGGCCGGACGGGGACTGGAGGGGTTCTACCGAGGCGGCCGGCGACTGCTCTCGCGGTGTCAGGTCCGCATCGCCGGGCGGGAACCGCTCGCGGTGCAGGCCAGGATGACCGGGGCGGACCGAGCACGCTTCGTGGGGACGCTGCGTGTCTCCCCGGGGGCGGGTCCGGATCCCGACGTCGTCGTCGAGCGGACCCGCAGCGCCGACGGAACCGAGCGCATCACACTTCGGAACGCCTCCCCACGCCCCCTCCGCCTCCCGCTCGAGGTCGCCCTCGGCTCGGACCTGGCGGACCTCGGCGCCATCGCCTCCGGCAGAACAGGCCCTGAACTCCCGGCCAGCGTCAATGACTCGGGCCTGCGCTGGTCCTCGGCCGGTGGCGGCGCCAGTGTCACCGCCCACCCGGCGCCAGCCGACGCACTGGCCTCCGCCGGACTGCTGCGCTGGGAGCTGGAACTGCCTCCGGGCGGAGCGGCGAGCGTGGAACTACGAGTACGCCCGGACGGTGCTGGGCCGCTGCGCGCGGTGGGCCAGGCCGCGACGAGCCCCTTCGCGTCCGCCCGGGCGGCCGGCGACGACCCGCGAGTGCCAGCCCTCCTCCGGGCCGCCGTCGACGACCTCCAGGCCCTGCTGCTGCGCGACCCCGCGCACCCAGCGGACATCTATCTCGCGGCGGGCGCGCCCTGGCGTTGCGGCATGGCCCCGGCAGAGGCGCTCGCCGCGGCCCGGATGGCGTTGCCCCTCGGCACCAGGCTCGCCGCGGGCACGCTGCGCGCCCTCGCTCGTACCCAGCTTCCGGGCCGGGGCCCACAAGCCGGCCTGATCCCCGGTCCGCGACGCGACGCCGGGGCCCTCCTCCCGCCGGCGTGCACAGGCACCGAGGCCACGCTTCTTTTCCCCGTCGTGCTCGCCGAGGCCCGCCGCTGGGGGCTCCCCGAGCAGGAGACACAGGAGCTGCTGCCCGCCGCCGAGCGCTGTCTGACCTGGCTGCGGACCACCGTCGGTGACGGCGCCTACCTGCGCGACCCGCAGTCGGGAGGCCCGGTCCGCTGCGAGACGCAGGCGCACGCCCACCGTGCCGCGGTCCTCGGCGCCGATCTTCTCGACGCCTACGGCAGGCCGGGGGGCTCGGAGTCGAGACAGTGGGCCCAGGCTCTCCGGAACGCGTTCCGCACGGACTTCTGGGTGGAGGACCGCGGCGGCGGACGCCCGGCCGCGGCCCTGGCGCCGGACGGCCGCCCCGTTCCACACCTCGGCTCCGCCGCCGGGCACCTCCTCGACACCGGTCTGCTCGGTGCCGGCGGGCTCGCTCCCGGTCTGCTCGACAAGGTGCAGACCGAGCAGCTCGTCCGGCTGCTCGGCGGCCCCGCGATGGATGCGGGCTGGGGACTGCGGGGTCTCGGGACCAAGGAGGCCGGACACAATCCGTTCGGCCACCGCACCGGCGCCGTTCGGGTCCACGAGACCGCGCTCGCCGTCGCCGGACTGGCCGCCGCCGGCTACGAGAAGGAGGCGGGCAGCCTGCTGACGGGGCTGCTGGATGCAGCGGAGCACTTCGGCCACCGGCTACCGGAGATGTTCGCGGGGGAGCAGCGCTCCGCCGGGAGCGCGCCTCTCCCGCACCCGGCGGCCTGCCGTCCGGCGGCCACCGCCGCTGCCTCAGTGGTCCTGGTCCTCACCACGCTCGCGGGCATCCGGCCCGACGCTCCCGCCCGCACCGTCACCCTGCGCCCGGTGCAGAGCGCTCCCGTCGGTGAGATCGGTCTGACAGGGCTGCGCGTCGCGGGCGCTCCCTTCGCCGTGCGGGTCAGCCGACTGGGACTCGCCATGGTCGAGGAGGCGGCGGACGGTCTGCAATTGGGACTGTGACCTCGTACGACGCGACCGGCGCGACGAACGGGAGCCCACCCCGCGCCCCATACCGGAACGAAGCGGACCGCCGCCCGTGCGGCAGACGAAGGGAGTGCTTATCGTCAGGCAGACGACTATGATCGCCGCATGCCCTACGACCCGTCAGCCTTTCCGCCCTTCGCCGTCACCGTGGACCTGGTCGTGCTGACCGTGCGCCGCCATGCCCTGTGCGCGTTGGCGGTACGCAGGGGCGAGCCGCCGTTCCAGGGGCGCTGGGCACTGCCCGGCGGATTCGTACGGGCCGACGAGGACCTGTCCCAGGCGGCAGCGCGTGAGCTGGTCGAGGAGACCGGGCTGCGTGCCCACGACCCCTCGGCTCCGGCCCAGGACAACGGCGCCCACCTGGAGCAGCTCGCCACCTACGGCGACCCGAAGCGGGACCCCCGGATGCGGGTCGTCAGTGTCGCGCACCTCGCCCTCGCCCCGGACCTGCCCGCACCGCGGGCCGGCGGCGACGCGAGCAACGCGCGCTGGGCGCCGGTCGAGGAGCTGCTCCAGCAGGGCGGGTACGGCCGCGACGGCGAGCCGGTGGCACCGCTCGCCTTCGACCACGCCCAGATCCTCGCCGACGGGGTCGAGCGGGCCCGTTCCAAGATCGAGTACTCGTCCCTGGCCACCGCGTTCTGCCCGCCCGAGTTCACCGTCGGCGAGCTGCGCCGGGTCTACGAGGCGGTGTGGGGCGTGGCCCTCGACCCGCGCAACTTCCACCGCAAGGTCACCGGAACGCCGGGCTTCCTGGTTCCGACGGGCGGTACGACCACCCGCCAGGGCGGCCGGCCGGCCCAGCTCTTCCGGGCCGGCGGCGCCACCTTGCTCAACCCTCCGATGCTCCGTCCCGAGGTCTGATCCATCGAACGGCGGACAAAAGTCCCCTCCGACTTGCGCGCCATCGAAGAACAGATCAGCTGATACCCGAAAAACCGGACACTCCGCGCTATCTTGCTGCAGGTGATCCAGGCTTTCGGACTGACCAGCAACCCCCGCAAGGGTCACCCGCCTGCCGTCGACGACGTCTCCTTCGAGGCGCCCGCCGGCCGTGTCACCGTGCTCCTCGGCGCGGAGGGCGCGGGCAAGACGACCGCGCTCAGGCTGATGCTCGAACTCCAACAGGGCCGCGGCATCACCTACTTCAAGGGCCGGCCCCTGCATCAGATCGCCCATCCGGCACGGGAGGTCGGCGTACTCCTCAGCGACGTACCGGGCCATCCGGCCCGCTCGGTGCGCGGGCATCTGCGCATGCTGTGCGCGGCGGCGGGAGTTCCCGCCCGGCGTGCCGACGAGGTCCTCGAGGTCGTGGGCCTCGTCAGCCTTCGTGAGGAACGCCTCGGCACCCTGTCGCGGGGCATGGACCGCAGACTCGGACTGGCCTGCGCCCTCCTGCCCGACCCGCACACGCTCGTGCTGGACGAACCCGCCGACGGGCTCTCCGCCCGCGAGGCGCGCTGGCTGCACGGCATGCTGCGCGCGCACGCGACCCAGGGCGGCACCGTGCTGTTCACGACTGCGGACTCCAAGGAGGCCGCGCGTGAGGCCGACCGGGTCGTCACCCTCGACGACGGCAGGATCGTCGCCGACCTGGAGGTCAAGGAGTTCGCCCGCACCCGGCTGCGTCCGCGTGTGGCCGTCCGTAGCCCCCACGCCGCTCGCCTTGCGGCCCTGCTCGCCAAGGAGGCCCGGACCGACCAGCGGTCCGTCGAGGTCGTGCGGGAGGGCGGCAACCGCCTCTCCGTGTATGGCAGTACCACCGCCGACATCGGCGAGACCGCCTTCCGGCACGGCATTCTCGTTCACCAACTCGCCGACGAGGTCGGGGACATGGGGCCGAGTACGGAAGCGGGAGCCGGGGACGAGGCGAGAACGGCCGATGCGGAGGTGGCGGCCGCCGGGCCGGAGCAGGTCGAATTGGACCATTTGCCACAGGAGCCGGAGCAAGCCGCGTCCGGCGCGTCGCCGGAGGGCCGGGTCGCTCCCCCTGCGCAGGCAGTGCCCGGTCGCACGTCCGAGGACCACGAACTGGTGGCGTCCGGAATCTCCACGCCGGAGCGGGAGCCCGAGCCGGAGCAGTGTGCCGGCGACGAGTGGCCTCACGAGGGCGTTCCTGGCCACGGCTCCCTGTCGAGCCACACGAGGGTCGCCGACGACATCTCGGCCGAGGTGTCGTCGCAGGCCGACACCGTCTCCGGAACCGGCCGTACATCCCTCGGCCCTCCTCCTGGAGCCGACCGCACGGCCCCGAGTGTGGCCGCCGCCGCGTCCGGAGTGGCCGGCAGTGCCGAGGCGGCCGCTCCGGCCGCTCCGGCCGGTGCGCCTGCGATCGCCGCCGACGTCCGCCCCCTCGCGGCCGCACGCGAGGTCGATTCCCCGGAGGCGTCCACGGAGCCGGGAGCAGAAGCCGACACCGTGAGCACCACCGCGGTCGGTACGCTGGCGGTCGGCACGACCGTACCCGGCGCCCGGAATCCGGACGCCCGGAGACCCGGCCCCCAGCCCCGGACCGGACAGGCCGGGCGACCGGCACCCTCGCGCGCCGACGCCACCCCTGCCCCCGATGCTCTGTCCGCCCTCCCGCCCTCCATCTCGGTCCGCCCCACGCGCAGCCCGCTGCGCCCCCTGCGCTACGAACTCCGGCGCGCCACCGGAATCGGCACCGGATTCCTCACCTGCGGGGCGGTGCTGGTGATGTCAGCGCTCACCGCCGTACTCCTGGCGAGGCTCGGCCACACCCCGCAGGCGCGGCTCTTCGCGGCGTGGCCGCGGGAGCTTCCCCTGCCGCCCACGGCGCTCGCGGCGGGGCTGCTCGGTGCGCTGGCATTCGGAGACGAGTTCCGCCACCCCGCGCTGGCGGCGGACCGCGGGACCGTCCCCCGCCGGCTGGGGCTGCTCACCGCGAAACTCCTCGTCTCCGGAGCCACCGCCCTGATGCTGGCCATACTCACCGTGGGCTGCGACGCCGAAGCGCTCTATCTCGTCTACGGACGGGAGCTGACGCGAGTTCCCTCGGACTGGCTCTCACTCAGTGCGAGTTGGCTAGGGCTGGTCGTCGGCTGCGCGTGGGCCGGTGTCCTGGCGTCCGGTGTCTTCCGGTCCACGACGGCGGGTCTCGCCGCCGTTCTCGCCGTACCCGTCCTCGTCGTGCCCGCCGTGCACCAGGGGCTACAGGGTCCCACTGTGGGGATGGCAGCCGGCCTCCCGGCGCGGATGCGGGAGGTCCTTCTGTTGCAGTGGCCCTTCGGAGGGGATCGGTATGTGCTCGCCATGGCCCGGGTCGTCGCCCAACCCGTTGGTGGTGCAATGACGTTGTCGCTGGCAGCGCTGCTGTGCGCGTATCTGGTCACGACGCTTCGCGCCAGGGTCCGATGACGACCGTCCGTACGCTTGCGGCCCTGCTGTGCGCACAACTCCCCGGAGAAAGCCCGTTTCTTTCCGATAAGGCGTCAATTGCGACGGGGTGAGCGATCACCCTTTCGTGTGCTTTTCACCAAAGACCTCAAGGGAGTTGGAGGCGACGCCGACAAAGGATGCGTGAGTACCCTTGCGCACACCATGATGACCGCCGCCCGCTCCGCAGACTCTGGTCTGACCGGCCCGGGCGATCTCGACCGCTACCCCTACGCCGAGGTCCCGGTGACCGACCGCGTCGGAGTACCCGCCTGGGACGGAGCGGAACCCGAGCTGGGCCGCGTGGGCCGGCGTGCCGCGGGCAGCCGCGGACGCGGTCTGCACGGCCAACTCGTCCAGCAGCTGGGGCAGATGATCGTCTCCGGCGACCTGGGGGCGGACCGCCCGCTGGTGCCCGAGGAGATCGGCCAGCGCTTCGAGGTCTCCCGCACCGTCGTCCGTGAGTCCCTCCGCGTCCTGGAGGCCAAGGGCCTCGTCAGCGCCCGTCCGAACGTCGGTACGCGCGTGCGGCCCGTCAGCGACTGGAACCTCCTGGACCCGGACATCATCGAATGGCGGGCCTTCGGGCCGCAGCGCGACGACCAGCGCCGTGAGCTGAGCGAGCTGCGCTGGACGATCGAGCCGCTCGCCGCCCGCCTCGCCGCCGGGCACGGACGTGAGGAGGTGCAGCAGCGCCTGTCCGACATGGTCGAGATCATGAGCCACGCCATGGCCCAGGGGGACGCGCTGACCTTCTCGCGCGCCGACGCGGAGTTCCATGCGCTGCTCATCCAGATCGCGGGCAACCGCATGCTGGAGCACCTCTCCGGGATCGTCTCGGCCGCCCTCCAGGTCTCCGGCGGGCCGGTCACGGGCTGTGACCGGCCGAACGAGGCCTCCCTCGCCCTGCACGCGCGGATCGTCGACGCGCTCGGCACCGGCGACGGTACGGCGGCGGAGTCGGCCATGCGGCAGCTGCTGACCGTCCACCCCGAGGTGGAGCGCGTGGTCCCCGCCCCGCGCGAGCACTGACCCGTACCGAAGGCGATGCGGTCGCCGGTGTGCCGCGTCCTCGTGGCTCTCGTGGCGGCGCCGGGCCTGGGAACCGGCCGTGGGGGGGGGGGGGGGGGGGGGGGGGGGGGGGGGGGGGGGGGGGGGGGGGGGGGGGGGGGGGGGGGGGGGGGGGGGGGGGGGGGGGGGGGGGG
>NZ_JBWKFN010000036.1:67074-107154 GCF_056434245.1 Streptomyces sp. NPDC044064 | reverse complement strand
CCTCTCGGGCTTTCCTCCGGGCTTCCCTTCGGTGTTTCCGACTCTATCAGATCTTTTCTCGATCCGATTTCCTCGGTGCTTTCCAGGTTCTCGCTTTCGCGTTTCCCTTTCCGGCGGTTCCGACTCTATCAGATCCTTTCGGCGTCTGACCCCCAGTCAGCGGGGTTTGTCTTCGCGGCTGTTGGGCCGTTCCGACGAGTGAGACTTTAGCGGATTCCCGGCTCCCGAGCTAATCGGGGGCTGCGTCCTTTCGAACGCGGATTCCTCATTTCGCAAATATGCACGCCGGAACGCACGACGACGGGTCGCCGATTGCTGGGCTGCTACTTGCGGAATGGCTGTCCGGGGACCGACCGGAGTCGGCGCTCACGTCGGACAACCCGGAGAACATTACGTACCGGGCCGGGGTGTGTCAACTCGCTGCGGGCGGGCCCCCTGCGGGCGTACGGTGGGTGACGTGATGACGCGTACGTGTACCCAGCTCTGGTGGGCCGCCTGACCGGCGGCCGCACTCACGTATGCATTCAACGGCCGCCGCCTCGGCGGCCGTTCTCGTATCTCCCTTCAGGACTCCGGGGGCCGGCCGACCGGGACGGCGGTCTCGACCTGGAGGTGGAGTAGAGATGACGCGGGTCTTCAGCGGGGTCAAGCCGACCGGACATCTGACGCTGGGGAACTACCTGGGGGCCATGCGGCAGTGGGCCGCGGTGGACCAGCACCGGGCGGACTCCCTGTTCTGCATCGTCGATCTGCACGCGCTGACCGTGGACCACGATCCGGCGCGGGTGCGCAGGCTCAGTCGTCAGGCGGCGACGCTGTTGCTGGCGTCCGGGCTCGACCCCGAGCTGTGCACCGTGTTCCTGCAGAGCCATGTGGACGAGCACACCCGGCTGTCGTACGTGCTGGAGTGCGTGGCGACGGACGGCGAGATGCGGCGGATGATCCAGTACAAGGAGAAGTCCGCGCGGGAGCGCGAGCGCGGTGGGAGCGTGCGGCTGTCGCTGCTGACGTATCCGGTGCTGATGGCCGCGGACATCCTGGCCTACGGGGCGGACGAGGTGCCGGTCGGTGACGACCAGACGCAGCACGTCGAGCTGACGCGGGATCTGGCGGTGCGGTTCAACCAGCGGTACGGACACACGTTCGCTGTGCCGAGGGCGACTCCGCCGAAGGTGGCCGCACGGGTGATGAACCTGCAGGACCCGACGTCGAAGATGGGGAAGTCGGACGACTCGGGGCCGGGGATCGTCTATCTGCTCGACGAGCCGGACGTGGTGCGCAAGAAGGTGATGCGGGCCGTGACCGACAGCGGGCGGGACGTGGAGTACGACCGGGAGGCCAGGCCGGGGGTCTCGAATCTGCTGGAGATTCTCGCAGCGTGCACGGGTGGGAACCCTGAGTCACTGGCGTCCGTTTACGACTCGTACGGTGCTCTGAAGAAGGACACCGCTGAGGCCGTGGTGGAGGTTCTCAGGCCGGTGCAGGCCAGGCACAGGGAGCTGTGCGCGGATCCTGCCTATCTGGAGGGGGTGCTGCGGGATGGTGCGGAGAAGGCTCGGGCGATGGCCCGGCCGATCGTCGATACCGCCTATCGGGCCATCGGGTTGCTGCCACCCGTGGCGGAGCCTTCGCTGAGCCCGCTGAGCGCCGCTCGTTAGCCGTGGGGCGGCGGGGTGGCCCGCCGCCTTCGCGGTGTCGTGGGTGTCAGTCCTTCTTGCCGGAGGCGAGTTCACGGCTGCGGTCGCGAGCGGCCTCGAGTGCGGCGATGAGCGCGGCGCGGACTCCGTGGTTCTCCAGTTCGCGGATGGCGTTGATCGTCGTACCGGCCGGAGAGGTGACGTTCTCGCGGAGCTTGACGGGGTGCTCGCCGCTGTCGCGGAGCATCACGGCGGCGCCGATGGCGGACTGGACGATGAGGTCGTGGGCCTTGTCGCGGGGCAGGCCGAGCAGGATGCCAGCGTCGGTCATGGCTTCGACCAGGTAGAAGAAGTACGCCGGGCCGGAGCCGGACAGGGCCGTGCAGGCGTCCTGCTGGGACTCGGGGACGCGGAGGGTCTTGCCGACGGCGCCGAAGATCTGCTCGGCGTGGGCGACGTGTTCGGCGGTGGCGTGGTGGCCGGCGGAGATGACGGACATGGCCTCGTCGACGAGGGCGGGGGTGTTCGTCATGACCCGGACGACCGGGGTGCCGGCGGCGAGGCGCTCCTCGAAGAAGGAGGTGGGGATGCCGGCGGCTCCGCTGATGACCAGGCGGTCGGCGGGGATGTGCGGGGCCAGTTCGTCCAGGAGGGCACCCATGTCCTGCGGTTTGACCGTGAGGATCAGGGTGTCGGCGGTCTTGGCGGCCTCGGGGTTGGTGACCGGGGCGACTCCGTAGCGGCTGCGGAGTTCTTCGGCGCGTTCGGGGCGGCGGGCCGTGACCAGGAGGTCGGCGGGGGCCCAGCCGGCTCTGATCATCCCGCTGAGCAGGGCTTCGCCGATCTTGCCGGTGCCGAGGACTGCGACTTTCTGGCTCATGCGGTTCAGTCTGGCACCGGGGGTCGGGTGTGCGGGCCGGTTGTCCGGCAGGCGGAATGCCGGCCGGCGGGTGGGCCGGCGGCTATGCCGTGCGCCGTCGCAGCGTCGCTGCCCCGAGTGCCAGGACCAGCACCGCGCAGCCCGCCACGATCGAGACGTCCCGTACGAATGTCGCCGTCATGTCCGTGTGGTGGAGGACCTCGTTCATGCCGTCGACGGCGTAGGACATCGGGAGGACGTCGGAGATGGCCTCCAGCACGGGGTGCATGTTGGAGCGGGCGGTGAAGAGGCCGCAGAGGAGGAGCTGGGGGAAGATCACCGCGGGCATGAACTGGACCGCCTGGAATTCCGAGGCCGCGAAGGCCGAGACGAAGAGGCCGAGGGCCGTGCCGAGCAGGGCGTCGAGCAGGGCGACCAGCAGGAGCAGCCAGGCCGAGCCGGTGACGTCCAGGCCGAGGAGCCAGACGGCGAGCCCGGTGGCCAGGGCCGACTGGACGATGGCGAGGCCGCCGAAGGCGAGGGCGTAGCCGGCGATGAGGTCGGCCTTGCCGAGGGGCATGGCGAGGAGGCGTTCGAGGGTGCCCGAGGTGCGTTCGCGCAGGGTGGCGATGGAGGTGACCAGGAACATCGTGATCAGCGGGAAGATGCCGAGCAGGGAGGCGCCGATGTTGTCGAAGGTGCGCGGGCTGGCGTCGAAGACGTAGCGCAGCAGGATCAGCATCAGGCAGGGGACGAGGATCAGCAGCGCGATGGTCCGCGGGTCGTGGCGGAGCTGACGCAGGACGCGGGCCGCGGTGGCCGTGGTGCGGGCGGCGTTCAGGGCCCCCGTGGGTGCGGCAGGAGCGGCGGGCGCTGCCGGCGTGGTCGTGCTCATCGGGTCGTCTCCTTGGTGCGGTCCGCGACGTCGGCGTCGTCTGCTTCGTCGACGAGGCGGAGGAAGGCGGCCTCGACGGTGTCGGTGCCGGTACGGGTGCGCAGGGCGTCGGGGGTGTCGTCGGCGAGGATCCGGCCTTCGCGCATGAGGAGCAGGCGGTGGCAGCGCTCGGCCTCGTCCATGACGTGGGAGGAGACGAGGAGGGTGGCGCCTCGGGCGGCGAGGTCGTGGAAGAGGTTCCACAGGTCTCGGCGCAGGACGGGGTCGAGCCCGACCGTCGGTTCGTCGAGGACGAGGAGTTCGGGCGTGCCGAGGAGGGCGACGGCGAGGGAGACACGGCTGCGCTGGCCGCCGGAGAGGTTGCCGGCGAGGGCGTCGGCGTGGCTGGTGAGGTCGACTTCGGCGAGGACGCGTGCGACGTCCTGGCGGCGGTCGGCGGAGGCGCGGCCGGGGTCGAGGATCGCGGCGAAGTAGTCGAGGTTCTGGCGGATGGTCAGGTCGTCGTAGACGGAGGGGGCCTGGGTGACATAGCCGATGCGGCTGCGCAGGGTGGGGTGGCCGGCGGGGTGGCCGAGGACGTCGAGGGTGCCGGTGACCTTGGCCTGGGTGCCGACGATGGAGCGCATCAGGGTGGACTTGCCGCATCCGGAGGGGCCGAGCAGACCGGTGATCTGGCCGCGCGGGACGGTGAAGCGGAGGTGGTGGAGGACGGTGCGGGGGCCGCGTACGACGGTGAGGTCGTCGGCGTGGACGGCGTCCGGTGCGGTGGGGTGGGGTGGATCGGGCGCATAATTCATCATGCGATGAATAATCTTCCCGGCGGCCGGTGCCGTCAAGGGGAGGAAGTAGGTGTGCCGCACACGAAAGCGGCGGCCCGGGAAGGAACCGGGCCGCCGCTGCCGCCGGGGAGGTTGACGAGGTGTCGGATCAGGGCTTGGTCGCGACGAGCACAAGCACGTCGTACGTCTCCTCGACGATGCCGTCCGGGAAGACCTTCAGCAGATGGCCGCGCTCTTCCTCCAGGAACGCGTTCCTGCGCTCCTCGGCGGTGACGAGGAAGGCCGAGTGGCTGCCGATGTTGGCGAGGTGGGTGCCGATCGGGACACGGCGGCTCCAGCGGACCTCGCGGCGGGTGAACCGGAGGCGGCCGCTGGGGTCGGCGAGCTCGGTGCGGTCTCCGGCCCGGCGCTTCTCGGCGGCGATGTCCACCCCGAAGAAGCGGCCGGTGCGGTCGGCTGCCTCGGCGATCCACTCGACGTCGAGGGCGTCGGTGTTCCACCACAGCGCCAGCGCGCCCCCCGGCCGCAGCACGCGCAGCGCCTCCGGCACCGAATGCGCGGTGTCGGTCCAGTGCCAGGCCTGGGCGTAGGTGAGGAAGTCGGCGTGGGCGTCGGCGACCGGGAGGGCGTTGCCGTTGCCCCGCACGATCGGGATGTGCGGCAGGGCGCGGCGGAACTCGGCGGCCATGCCCTCGCCGGGTTCGACCGCGAGGACGTCGGCGCCGCGGGCCTCCAGCAGCACGGTCGCGATCCCGGTCCCGGCACCGACGTCCACGACCCGGGCGCCGGACAGCGGCCGGCCGGCCAGTTCCTCGACGGTGTCGAAGAGGGCGGGCGGGTAGGAGGGGCGGTTCGCGGCGTACTGGGCGGCGGCGGCGTTGAAGGAGCGGGCACGCAGGGCGGGGGACGGGGCGGCCGGTTCCGGGGTGGCTGAGGTCGTGGTCATGCCGCCATCGTGCGCGAGGCGGGGTGGAAGGGAACAGCGGGTTTGTGGGCGGGAGCAGCGCGTTTCGGCCAGGCACACCGCTGTGTGTCGACTCACCGCCCTGTGCCGACGCACCACTTTGCGGCTCACAGGATGTACGGCTTACCGGTTTACCGGCCTTTACGTTTTTGCGGCTCACCTGCGCCCGTTGCGGCTTACCGGCGCCGCTTCTTCTTCGAGGGGTTGCCCGTGCGCCGGGAGGACAGGCGCACGTATTCCTCGCGGGCCTTCTCGTACTCCTCGCGGTGCAGCTTCTCGCCCGGGGCCTCGGTGAGGGAGCGGAAGAAGTAGGCGAGCAGGGAACCGACGAAGCCGATGGCGAGCAGGCCGCGCAGCTGGGCCTGGCGCTGGGGATCGTGGCGCCGGCCGAACCCTTCCCAGGTGTTGCGGAAGGCGAGCGCGCTGCAGATCGCGAACATGGCGACGACCAGCACGGTCACGAAGGCGCCGGTGTCGGCGATCCGGATGCCCTCGTAGGCGAAGTTCAGGACCAGGCAGGAGAGGGCGGCCGCGGCGACGGAGCCGACGGCCACGCCGGCTCGGCGGGCCGCGTACCCGTTGTCGTGGTTCACCCAGGAGGTGCCGAAGAAGCGGAGGGGCTCGGGGCGGGGGCCGCCCGGGGAGCCCGCCGGGGTGTCCGGGGTGCCGTTCTCGTCGCTCACAGGACGATTATGGCTCCGGGCGGAGGCGGGCTCTGAGCAGGGTCAGCCGCAGCGAGCGGCGACGTAGCCGTCGCTTCCGGTCTGGACGAAGGCGTCCGAGACGTACTCACCGTTGCCGATGTTGTCCCAGATGTTCGAGGTGCCGTACGGGCCGGAGATGGCGGTGCCCGGCGACTGGCAGTAGATGTGGACCTTGGCGCCCTCGGGCAGGACGCGGACGAGGTTGTAGCTGGTGCCGGGCCCGCTGCGGACGTTCAGGCGTACGCCCGGGGCGACCGAGTAGTAGCGCAGGGACTCCGTCGCGACCGCGGCCGGGCTGTTGTCCTCTTCTTCGACGCGCTCGACAGACATCGAGTGCCTCCCCCCATTGTCCCCATGACTGTCATGGGGTCACGTTGATTCCCCTGAAGCGAATTGCGAAACACCTGTGCGCAACTCGCATGCAGACGCTAGCAAGCCGCCTCTGTCTCGTACGAGTCATCGACTAGGCTCCGTGCGTCGCGCGCGCGGACGAACAGCACGGGGGTGGTCCATGACGCCACAGCGCAACACCGGAGCGGGCGCGGAAGCGGAACTTCCCGAATACGCCGGTCAGTATCACCTGGAGTCGTGTCTGGGCTCCGGTGGCATGGGCGTGGTGCATCTGGCCCGGAGCACCTCGGGGCTGAAGCTCGCGGTGAAGGTCGTGCACGCCGAGTTCGCCCGGGATCGCGAGTTCAGGGGGCGTTTCCGGCAGGAGGTGGCCGCCGCTCGGAGGGTGAGCGGTGCCTTCACGGCGCCTGTCGTGGACGCCGACCCGGAGGCCGAACGGCCCTGGATGGCCACGCTGTTCATTCCCGGTCCGACCCTCTCCGAACATGTGAAGCGGAACGGTCCGATGCCCGCGGCGCAGTTGCGTCGGCTCATGGCCGGGCTCGCCGAGGCATTGCGCGACATCCACCGGGTGGGTGTTGTGCACCGGGATCTGAAGCCCAGCAACGTGCTGCTCGCCGAGGACGGCCCGAAGGTCATCGACTTCGGCATCTCCCGGCCCAAGGACAGTGAACTGCGGACCGAGACCGGGAAGTTGATCGGTACACCGCCGTTCATGGCGCCCGAGCAGTTCCGGCGGCCGCGGGAGGTGGGACCGGCGGCGGACATCTTCGCCCTCGGGTCGGTGCTGGTGCACGCGGCGACCGGGAGGGGACCGTTCGACTCCGACAGTCCGTATGTGGTCGCCTACCAGGTGGTGCACGACGACCCCGATCTGACCGGGGTGCCGGAGAGTCTGGCGCCGCTGATCCTTCGCTGCCTCGCCAAGGAACCCGACGACCGGCCGACTCCCGACGAGCTGATGCGGGAGCTGCGGTCGGTGGCCGCCTCGTACGACACACAGGCGTTCATACCGGCGCAGCGGACGAGCGAGGACGACCGGGAGCCGGGGGCCGGTGCCGGGCAGGCCGTGGAACAGCCCGCGGAGCGGTCCGCGAGACGCCGTCTCCCGGGGAGACGGGTGGCGGTGCTGGGCGCCGCGGCGCTCGGCCTCGCCCTGCTCGGCTCCCTGGTCTCGGTACAGCTGTTCGAGGGCGGTCGGCACACGCCGCGGCACGGGAGTCCGCGGACGGTGTCGACGGCCTCCGCCGGCTGGACCGCCGAACCGGTCGGGGCGGACAAGGGCATGCCGCAATGCTCCTACGGGGCCGGGAAGTTGTTCTGCGCCGAGCCCGGCGCGGTGTTCGCCGTGTCCCCCGCCGACGGCACCCGGTTGTGGCGGCACTCCGTCGCCACACAGACCACCAGCGAACCGCCGGTGGTCTCCGCCGGTCTCGTGCAGCCCTATACGAACGGCGGGTCACGTCTGGCGGCTCTCGCCCCCGCCTCGGGCAAGCAGGTCTGGGAGCGGAGCCTTCCCCCGGACACGACGATCCGTTACTCGGGCGGCATGGCCCTGCTCACGCGTGCCGACGGGACGGTCACCGGGGTGGACGCGGCGACCGGTGAGGCCCAGTGGCAGCGCGGGTTCCCCGGTCAGGGCGCACCGGCCTTCGTCTCGTTCCCGGGGGACTCCTCGGTCTACGCGGCCCGTACCTCCGGCGACGGCTCGAGCACGCAGGTGACCGCGGTGGATCCGCGCACGGGGCACGTACGGTGGGACGTCCGGCTCGCCGGGGCTCTTCGGCCGTTCGGCGCCCGGGACGGCTCGGTGTTCTTCCTGTCCGTCGACAGCGTCTACGGACAGACCAAGGAGGTCGTCCGCTACACGTCCGCCTCCAGGCGGACGAGCCGGGTGAGGTTGCCCGTCGCGCTCGACGACGCTCAGGCGACCGTACGAGGGCCCCTCGTCTACCTCCTGGCCGCCGGTGGTTCCCTGGTCGCCGTCGACCTGGACGCGCGAAAGCAGCTGTGGCGGCTGGAGACCTCCGTGACCCGGGGATCGGCACCGGTCACCGACGGCGCTCGGGTGTACTTCAGCGCGGGTGACGGGCGGCTCCTCGCCGTCGACGCGGCCGCGGGGAGGCTCGTCGGGCAGACCGAGGCCCGCCTCGGCAGCCACTCGGCCCGGGTCACGGGAGCCCCGCCCGCGCCGGTCGTCGTCGGCCGTCGCGTGTGCGCCACCGCCCCCGACGGCACCGTCTTCGCCCTCGACGCACGCGACCCCTCGGCCTGGTGACATGCGAAAGGGGCCGCACCCTTCCGGGAGGCGGCCCCTTTCCGTGAACGGTCAGCCGAGCTTGCTCACGTCCCGCACCGCGCCCTTGTCCGCGCTGGTGGCCATCGCGGCGTAGGCGCGCAGCGCGGCCGAGACCTTGCGCTCGCGGTTCGTGGGGGCGTAGACGCCGTCGAGGGCCTGCTCGCGTCGCGTCAGCTCCGCCTCGTCGACCAGCAGCTCGACCGTGCGGTTCGGGATGTCGATGCGGATGCGGTCGCCGTCCCGGACCAGGGCGATCGTGCCGCCGGAGGCCGCCTCGGGGGACGCGTGGCCGATGGAGAGGCCGGACGTGCCGCCGGAGAAGCGGCCGTCGGTGATCAGGGCGCAGCTCTTGCCCAGGCCGCGGCCCTTCAGGTACGAGGTCGGGTAGAGCATCTCCTGCATGCCGGGGCCGCCCTTGGGGCCCTCGTAGCGGATGACGACGACGTCGCCCTCCTTGACCTCCTGGGTGAGGATGCGCTGGACGGCCTCCTCCTGGGACTCGCAGACCACGGCCGGGCCCTCGAAGGTCCAGATGGACTCGTCCACGCCGGCGGTCTTCACGACGCAGCCGTCGACCGCCAGGTTGCCCTTGAGGACCGCCAGGCCGCCGTCCTTGGAGTACGCGTGCTCGGCGGAGCGGATGCAGCCGTTCTCGGCGTCGTCGTCCAGGGAATCCCAGCGCTCGGACTGCGAGAACGCCTCGGCGGAGCGGACGCAGCCGGGGGCCGCGTGCCACAGTTCCATGGCCTCGGGGGACGGGGAGCCGCCGCGGACGTCCCAGGTCTTCATCCAGTCGGCCAGGGAGGGGCTGTGGACCGCGTGGACGTCCTCGTTCAGCAGGCCCGCGCGGTGCAGTTCGCCGAGGAGGGCGGGAATGCCGCCGGCGCGGTGCACGTCCTCCATGTAGTACGTGCGGTTCTTCGCGACGTTGGGCGCGACCTTGGCCAGGCAGGGGACGCGGCGGGAGACGGCGTCGATCTGCTCCAGGCCGAACGGGACGCCCGCCTCCTGGGCGGCGGCCAGCAGGTGCAGGATCGTGTTGGTGGAGCCGCCCATCGCGATGTCCAGGGCCATGGCGTTCTCGAAGGCGGCGAACGTGGCGATGTTGAGCGGGAGGACCGTGTCGTCGTCCTGCTCGTAGTAGCGGCGGGTGAGGTCCATGACCGTGCGGGCCGCGTCCTCGTAGAGCCGGCGGCGGGCCGTGTGGGTGGCGAGGACCGAGCCGTTGCCGGGGAGGGAGAGGCCGATGGCCTCGGTCAGGCAGTTCATCGAGTTGGCGGTGAACATGCCGGAACAGCTGCCGCAGGTCGGGCAGGCGTTCTCCTCGATCCGGAGGATGTCCTCGTCGGAGATCTTGTCGTTGACGGCGTCGGAGATCGCGTCGACCAGGTCGAGGGTGCGGACCGTGCCGTCGACCAGCGTGGCGCGGCCGGACTCCATCGGGCCGCCGGAGACGAAGACCGTCGGGATGTTCAGGCGCAGGGCGGCCATCAGCATGCCCGGGGTGATCTTGTCGCAGTTGGAGATGCAGACCAGGGCGTCGGCGCAGTGGGCCTCGACCATGTACTCCACCGAGTCCGCGATCAGGTCGCGGGAGGGCAGGGAGTACAGCATGCCGCCGTGGCCCATGGCGATGCCGTCGTCGACCGCGATCGTGTTGAACTCGCGCGGGATGCCCCCGGCCTCCTTGATCGCCTCGCTGACGATCCGGCCGACCGGCTGCAGGTGGGTGTGGCCCGGGACGAACTCCGTGAAGGAGTTGGCGACGGCGATGATCGGCTTCCGGCCGATGTCCGCACCGGGTACACCGGAGGCGCGCATAAGGGCGCGGGCGCCCGCCATGTTGCGGCCGTGGGTGACTGTGCGGGACCTCAGCTCGGGCATCGTCGCTCGCTCCTTCAGAGACTGCGATCAGAGAGAATTCTGAAACTCCCTACGAGCGTACGCCGCCCCTCCAAGGGCTGGACAAGGTTGTCCGGAATGCGGGACGGGTGTTTCACGAACGCCGATGTCAGGACCGTGCCGGCTTCCGGACCTCGTCACCCTCAGGGCTGAGTCAGATGTCCCTGCACCACCGGCGCCACCCGCGCGATGATCTGCTCCAGGTCCGCCGAGGCCAGCGGCTCCAGCTTGATCACGTAGCGCATCATCGCCGTGCCCACCAGCTGCGCGGCCGCGAGCTCGGCCCGCAGCTCCGCGTCCGGCAGGTCCACCTGGGCTGCGATGCGGCGCAGCAGCTGGGCGGCGACGAGGCGGCGGAAGACGGCGGCGGCGGTCTCGTTGTTCACGGCGGACCGGAGAATCGCGAGGAGGGGCGTACGGGTCGTGGGGTTCTCCCAGACGCCGAAGACGAAGCGGGTCAGCCGCTCCCCCACCCCTTCCAGCGGGCCGTCGGCCACTGCGTTCGGCGCGTTGAGCGCGGGGGCGAAGGCGACCTCGATGGCCGCCTCGAAGACCTGTTCCTTGGTGCCGAAGTAGTGGTGGACCAGCGCGGAGTCGACCCCGGCGGCCTTGGCGATACCGCGTACGGACGTCTTCTCGTACCCGCGTTCGGAGAACTCCTCGCGGGCCGCGCCGAGGATCCGGTCGCGGGTGTCGCCGGACTCGGCGCGCGGCGGCCGTCCCCTTCGGCGTGCGGTCGCCCCGGTCATCGCCGGGGCACCTTCACGGCGGCGGCCAGGTGCTTGCGGGTGAAGTCCAGGGCCTCGGCGAGGTCGGCCTCGCGCTCGGCGTTGGACATCGCCCGGCGGGTGTTGACCTCGATGACGACATGGCCGTCGTAGCCGGTGCACGCGAGGCGCTCCAGCAGTTCGGCACAGGGCTGGGTGCCACGGCCCGGGACCAGGTGCTCGTCCTTGGCCGAGCCCCGGCCGTCGGCGAGGTGGACGTGGCCGAGGCGGTCGCCCATGCGGTCGAGCATGGCCAGCGCGTCCGTGCGGGCCGTCGCCGCGTGGCTGAGGTCGATCGTGAAGTGCCGGTAGTCGTCCTTGGTGACGTCCCACTCGGGCGCGTAGGCCAGCATCTCGCGGTCGCGGTAGCGCCACGGGTACATGTTCTCGACGGCGAACCGTACGTCGGTCTCGTGCGCCATCCGCCAGATCCCGGAGACGAAGTCCCGGGCGTACTGCCGCTGCCAGCGGAAGGGCGGGTGCACGACGACGGTGGAGGCGCCGAGCTTCTCCGCGGCCGCCCGGGCCCGCTGGAGCTTGACCCAGGGATCTGTGGACCAGACCCGCTGGGTGATCAGCAGGCAGGGGGCGTGCACGGCCAGGATCGGAATGCCGTGGTAGTCGGACAGGCGGCGCAGGGCCTCGATGTCCTGGCTGACCGGGTCGGTCCAGACCATGACCTCGACGCCGTCGTACCCGAGGCGCGCGGCGATCTCGAAGGCCGTCGCCGTCGACTCCGGGTAAACGGAGGCTGTCGACAGCGCGACGGACACGTCCCTTGGTTCGGCCACGTCCGTCACCTTACGGGGTCGAGTGGTGAGGGGGTGGGGTGCCTGTTCGCCGTTGTGACGTTCGCCATTCGGGCGGGTGCGGGTGCGCTGTGGCCGCCCGCGCCCACACCGCTCAGCCGCCTATCGGCACGGCCCGCACCCCTTCACGCAGTCAAGCCGAACCCATGTGATCGAGGCGCCGCAGGATCACGCCCTCGCGCAGGGCCCACGGGCAGACCTCCAGGCTCTCCACCCCGAAGAGATCCATCGCGCCCTCGGCCACCAGTGCCCCCGCCAGCAGCTGGCCGGCTCGGCCGTCGGAGACTCCGGGGAGTTCGGCGCGCTGTTGCGTGGACATGCCGGCCAGGCGGGGGACCCAGGCCTCCAGCGACTCCCGCTTGAGGTCGCGCTGGATGTAGAGGCCCTCGGCGCTGCGGGCGGCTCCGGCGATGCGGGCCAGCTGCTTGAAGGTCTTGGAGGTGGCGACCACGTGGTCGGGGGGGCCGAAGCGGTGGAACTCGCCGACGGTCCGGGCGATCTGCGCGCGGGCGTGACGGCGCAGGGAGCGGACGTCCTCGGCGTCGGGCGGGTCGCCGGGCAGCCAGCCGGCGGTGAGGCGGCCGGCGCCGAGCGGGAGCGAGACGGCGGCGTCCGGCTCCTCGTCGATGCCGAAGGCGATCTCCAGCGAGCCGCCGCCGATGTCCAGGACCAGCAGCTTTCCGGCGGACCAGCCGTACCAGCGGCGGACGGCGAGGAAGGTGAGCCGGGCCTCCTCCGCGCCGGTGAGGACCTGGAGCCGTACGCCGGTCTCGTCCTCCACGCGCGCGAGGACCTCGTCGGCGTTGGTGGCTTCCCGCACCGCGGAGGTCGCGAACGGCAGCAGGTCCTCCACACCCTTGTCCTCGGCGGCCTGGAGTGCGTCCCGTACGACCGCGATCAGCTTCTCGACACCGTCATCACCTATGGCACCGCTGTCGTCGAGCAGCTGGGCGAGCCGAAGTTCGGCCTTGTGCGAATGCGCGGGCAACGGGCGCGCGCCGGGGTGAGCGTCCACCACCAGCAGATGCACCGTGTTCGAACCCACGTCCAGGACACCGAGTCTCATGTACGGAACGCTACTGCCAGAACTGCTCTCCTCGGTCCCCGAAGCGGCCCCGGGCCACTTACCCTGGACGGGTGCCAAAGACGAAAAAGGCTAACTCCGACAAGAGCACCAAGAACACCAAGGGTGCCAAGTCGGGCAAGACGCCCAAATCCTCCAAGGGATCGAAGGATCCTTCGCAGGTGAAGGCGTCGACGTCCGGGAAAGGCCCGAAGGTGAGTGACGAGAAGGGTCTCGACTTCGCGCGAGCCTGGGTGGAGTTCCCGGACCCGGCGGACGACGAGCAGATCTTCCGCTGCGATCTGACCTGGCTGACCTCGCGCTGGAACTGCATCTTCGGCAGCGGCTGCCAGGGCATCCAGGCGGGCCGAGCGGACGACGGATGCTGCTCGCTGGGAGCCCACTTCTCCGACGAGGACGACGAGAAGCGCGTCGCCGAGCACGTGGCGAGGCTCACCCCGGAGATCTGGCAGCACCACGACGAGGGCGTGCGCGGCGGCTGGATCTCCGAGGACGAGGACGGATCGCGCCAGACCCGGCCCTTCCAGGGCTCGTGCATCTTCCAGAACCGCCCCGGGTTCGCCGGCGGCGCGGGCTGCTCGCTGCACATCCTGGCCCTGAAGGAGGGCCGGGAGCCGCTGGAGACCAAGCCGGACGTGTGCTGGCAGCTGCCGATCCGGCGCACCTACGACTGGATCGACCGCCCCGACGACACCCGCGTCCTGCAGGTCTCCATCGGCGAGTACGACCGCCGGGGCTGGGGCCCGGGCGGCCATGACCTGCACTGGTGGTGCACGTCGGCGACCTCGGCACACGGCGCGGGCGAGCCCGTGTACGTGTCCTACCGCGCCGAACTGACCGAGTTGATGGGCAAGGCCGGCTACGACCGCCTGGTCGAGCTGTGCGAACAGCGGCTGGCCTCGCAGTTGCCCCTGGTGGCACCCCACCCGGCGGATCCGGCGTAGGACTGCCGGCCTCTCTAGCTGTCCGACGGGCTCGGAGTTCCGTCGTCGCTCGGGGACGGTGACGGGCTCGGCGGGTCGGACGGGGTCGGGGCCGTGGTGCTGGGGCTCGGGTCGGGCGGGGTCGGTGACTGGCTGGACGGCGGGTCCGTCGGGGGCGAGGACGACGGGCTCGGGTCCGGGGTGCCGGGGCTCGGGGGCGGGGTCGCCGGGCGGGTCGGGGCGGTGCCGTAGCCGTCGATGGTGACCACCGCGCCGGCCGGTGAGACCGCCACCTGTGCGTGCCAGTGGCCGGAGGGCTCGCGCAGATGGTCGACGTACACCTTGATCGTCAGCGTCTCGCCGGGGGCGAGGGTTCCCGTGGACTGGCTGAGGTAGAGCCAGGCCGCCGAGGTGGCGGCGGACCAGCGGACCGGGCCGGAACCGGAAGCGGTGAGGGTGATCAGCGTGGTGTCGCCGTCGTTGGCGGCGCTGACCGCGAGCCGGCCCGCGCCCTTCTTGTCTCCTCCGGAGACGCTGATGACCTCCACGGAGACGTCCGACTTGCCGCCCTTGCCGGAGCCGCCGGGCTTCACGCTGGCGTTTCCGGCGTTCTCGTAGCCGCCGGCGGTGTCGCTGCCGAGCGCGTCGGGCCCCTGCGCCTCGCGCGCGGTGGCCGAGCGTCCGTCCTCGACGTCCGGGCCGCCCCGGTAGGCGGCCCACAGGGCGAGCACGGGAGCCGCGACGACGGTGGCGACGACGGTCGTGGTGACGGCACGCGCGCGCAGGCGGTCACGACGGGCCGCGCGGTCCTTGGGGTCCATCGGGAAACCGCGCCGGTCGAAGCGGGGCAGGGCCGCGCCCCGCGCGCGCGGCTGGTGCGCGAGGACGACGTGCAGGGCCGCGCGGGGCGCCTCGAGGACGGGCAGCTCGGCCGGGGTGACCGTGGCGCCGGGCCAGTGGCCGGGCACCGCGCGCTCGGCGGTACGGCGGCAGCGCGGGCAGTCGTCGACGTGCCGGACCAGCTCGCGGCGCAGGGCCGTGCTGAGGACCAGCTGATTGTCTCCGGTGAGATGGGCCACGCTCGGGCACCCGCCGGTCTCGACCACGGCGAGCGCGGCGCGGGTGCGCTCGACCTCGCAGGCGGCGGAGGCGAGCAGCTCGCGCGCGGCGGCGGTCTCCATGCCGAGGACGGCGGCGACCTCGGGGGCGGCGAGGTGGTGGCGGACGGCCAGCTCCAGGGCCTCGCGCTGCTCTGGGGTGGTGCCTGCCGCCTCCGGCCACGCGAGCAGGGCCAGTTCACGGCGCCGCTGCTCCCGGACCTCCGGGGCGACGGGCGGATCGGGTACCTGTTTCGTGGCCGCGGGCCGCCCCGCCGCGTGGGTGACCTGACGTTTCTGCTTGGCCTCGGCGAGCCCCCGCAGGCATGCCCAGCGGGCCAGCGCGTACAGCCAGGCCCTGCGGTCGGCGGGTGCCTCCGGGACACGCTGCCCGCGCCGCTCGGCCAGTACCAGGACGTCCCCGAGTGCGACGGTGGCCGCGTCGTGGTCGCACAGCACCGACAGGCAGTAGGTGAACAGACCGTCCAGGTACGGCTCGTAGCGCGCCGGCGGCCGCTGGGCGAGAGTGCGCGCGGCGGCTCGATCGCGCGCCTCTCGGTGCGCTCGGTGCGCGCCGGTGGTGCGGGTCGTGGTCTGAGGACTGCTGCTCATCACCTGTGCGACCGTAGGCGGCCGCGGAGTGCGCCTTCTTGCACCTTGAGCACTTTTAATCCGTACGGGTGAAACGATCCCTCATAAGGGGACAGGAACCCTTTATTCCGTGGCGCGAACCCGGCGAGCATTGGCCAATACCGATCCACCCACATGCGCCCCGAGCGGGCGCTGTCAGTACCGCGGGCTACGGTTTCCGCATGGCTGCCCGTACCAAGACCACCAAGGACCGACCGTCCTACCGCTGCACCGAGTGCGGCTGGCAGACGGCCAAGTGGCTCGGCCGCTGCCCCGAGTGCCAGGCCTGGGGGACGGTCGAGGAATACGGCGCGCCCGCGGTCCGTACGACGGCTCCGGGCCGGGTCACCAGCTCCGCGGTGCCCATCGGCCAGGTCGACGGCCGCCAGGCCACCGCCCGCCCGACCGGCGTGCCGGAGCTGGACCGGGTGCTCGGCGGCGGTCTCGTGCCCGGCGCGGTCGTGCTGCTCGCGGGCGAGCCGGGCGTCGGCAAGTCCACCCTGCTGCTTGACGTGGCCGCCAAGTCGGCGAGCGACGAGCACCGCACCCTCTATGTGACCGGTGAGGAGTCCGCGAGCCAGGTCCGGCTGCGCGCCGACCGCATCGGAGCGCTCGACGATCACCTGTATCTCGCCGCCGAGACCGATCTGGCCGCCGTCCTCGGCCACTTGGACGCGGTGAAGCCGTCCCTGCTGATCCTCGACTCGGTGCAGACGGTCGCCTCCCCTGAGATCGACGGCGCGCCCGGCGGCATGGCCCAGGTCCGCGAGGTGGCCGGCGCCCTGATCCGCGCCTCCAAGGAGCGCGGCATGTCCACGCTGCTGGTGGGCCACGTCACCAAGGACGGCGCGATCGCCGGCCCCCGGCTGCTGGAGCACCTGGTCGACGTCGTCCTGCACTTCGAGGGCGACCGGCACGCGCGCCTGCGTCTGGTGCGGGGCGTGAAGAACCGCTACGGCGCCACCGACGAGGTCGGCTGCTTCGAACTGCACGACGAGGGCATCACGGGCCTCGCGGACCCCAGTGGGCTCTTCCTGACCCGTCGTGACGAACCGGTCCCCGGCACCTGCCTGACGGTCACCCTGGAGGGCCGCCGCCCGCTGGTGGCGGAGGTGCAGGCGCTGACCGTGGACTCCCAGATCCCCTCCCCGCGCCGGACCACCTCGGGTCTGGAGACCTCCCGGGTGTCGATGATGCTCGCGGTGCTGGAGCAGCGGGGCCGGATCAGCGCGCTCGGCAAGCGGGACATCTACTCGGCGACGGTGGGCGGCGTGAAGCTGTCGGAGCCGGCCGCCGACCTCGCGATCGCCCTGGCGCTCGCCTCGGCCGCCAGCGACACCCCGCTGCCCAAGAACCTCGTCGCGATCGGCGAGGTCGGCCTGGCAGGCGAGGTGAGACGGGTCACGGGCGTGCAGCGCAGGCTCACCGAGGCGCACCGGCTGGGCTTCACTCACGCGCTCGTCCCGGGCGATCCGGGCAAGGTCCCGCCCGGGATGAAGGTCCTGGAAGTCGCCGACATGGGGGACGCGCTCAGGGTCCTGCCGCGCTCCCGTCGCCGAGAGGCCCCACGGGAGGCGGAGGACCGCCGGTAGACTTTGCCCAGGTCTCGCCCGTCCGTACGAACCGAGTGCGTGAAACGGGAGCGCCTCAGAACCTGCGACCGGAGGAGTGCAGTGGCAGCCAACGACCGGGCGGCAGCTCCCGGAAAGTCCGGTGGGAGTTCCGGTGCCGAGGGCCTGATGCGCGCCGCACTGAGCGCGGTGGCTCCGGGCACGGCCCTGCGTGACGGCCTCGAGCGGGTTCTCCGCGGCAACACCGGCGGGCTCATCGTGCTCGGCTCCGACAAGACCGTCGAGACGATGTGCACGGGCGGCTTCGTCCTGGACGTCGAGTTCACGGCCACGCGCCTGCGGGAGCTGTGCAAGCTCGACGGCGGCATCGTGGTCTCCTCCGACCTTTCGAAGATCCTGCGGGCCGGCGTGCAGCTGGTGCCGGACCCGACGATCCCGACGGAGGAGACGGGCACCCGGCACCGCACGGCGGACCGGGTCTCGAAGCAGGTCGGCTTCCCTGTGGTCTCCGTCTCCCAGTCCATGCGGCTGATCGCGCTGTACGTCGACGGGCAGCGGCGCGTGCTGGAGGACTCGGCGGCGATCCTGTCCCGCGCGAACCAGGCGCTGGCGACCCTGGAGCGGTACAAGCTCCGGCTGGACGAGGTCGCGGGCACGCTGTCGGCGCTGGAGATCGAGGACCTGGTGACGGTCCGGGACGTGTCGGCGGTCGCCCAGCGTCTTGAGATGGTCCGGCGCATTGCCACCGAAATCGCCGAATATGTGGTCGAACTGGGCACCGACGGCCGGCTTCTGGCACTTCAGCTGGAGGAGTTGATCGCCGGAGTGGAGCCCGACCGCGAGCTGGTCGTCCGGGACTACGTCCCCGAGCCCACGGCGAAGCGCTCCCGCACGGTCGACGAGGCGCTGTCCGAGCTGGACGCGCTCTCCCATGCGGAGCTGCTGGAGATGGGCACGGTGGCGCGTGCGCTGGGCTACACCGGTTCCCCCGAGACCCTCGACTCGGCGGTGTCCCCACGGGGCTTCCGCCTGCTGGCGAAGGTGCCGAGGTTGCCGGGGGCGATCATCGACCGCCTGGTGGAACACTTCGGCGGCCTGCAGAAGCTGCTCGCCGCGAGCGTGGACGACCTTCAGGCGGTGGACGGTGTCGGCGAGGCCCGGGCCCGCAGCGTGCGCGAAGGCCTGTCCCGCCTGGCCGAGTCGTCGATCCTGGAGCGGTACGTCTGATTCCGGGACCACCGGGTCCGTCGTAGCTGCGGGTGCGCCTAGTCGGCGGACAGTACGAACGAAGCCTGGGACTTCGTGAACCCCGGAGCCTTGGCCTCCAGCAGGTAGGTCCCGGGCTTGGCGGAGCCCGCCGGGGGCGTCCCGCACTGGGGGGCGCTCGGCTTGCGGTCCCACTGCACGGTGTAGGTGATGCTCTGTCCCGCGGGCACCCGGAACACCAGGCTCGCCGCACCCTTCGGGCAGTCGCCCGAGGACCAGTAGGCGTCACTGCTGTCGGCAGTGGTGATCGTCAACACCGCACTCTTCGGCCCGAGATCGACCTTGCAGTCACTGGACGACGTGTTCTTCGCGACGAGTTCGAACGACGGCACCTGGTCCGGTGAGTACGAGTTGTGCCGGCTGCGCAGGCTCAACGTGACCGCCCCGGCCGTGCACTTGGGCAGCGAGGAGGACGCCGGGAGCGCGTCGCCCGTGCCGACATCGCCTCCACCGGAGCCCGAACCCGAGCCCCCGCCCGAGCCGCCGCCGGACCCCGCCGAGCCGGAGTCGCCCTTGCCGTCCGACCCGGTCCCGCCGGCGTCCGCACCGCCGCTCGACTCGTCTCGCCCGCCCGGGTGTTGGCTGATCGCGGACTCGGACGAGGAGGGCCCCGGCGTGATCGTGGACACGGGGTTCTTGCCGTTGGACGCGTCGGTGTTCTTCTTGCCGCCCCCGCCACCGGCCGTCACGATCCAGGTGACCAGCAGCGCCAACACGGCGACCACCGACACCATGACGACCCTCCGTCGCCAGTAGATGGAGGAGGGAAGCGGCCCGACCGGATTGCGCAGAGATCCCACGGCGCAAACTTTACGAGAGATCGGCGCGCGTGCTTGCGCCACCCGCCGCCCCGACTCCAACTTTTCCGGATCATCATCCCGGCAACTACCGCAGGAGAAAGGGTCCTTCACACACCGCGACCAGAAGCGACGCTCCGCAACCGCGCGGTCGCCGACGCTGCCCGCCCGACCCGTGGCAGGATCGGAAGGCCATGACTGAGAAGCTCCACGCCCCCGTGATCGCCTGGTTCGACACCCACGCCCGCGACCTCCCCTGGCGCCGCCCGGAGGCGGGCCCCTGGGGCGTGATGGTCAGCGAGTTCATGCTGCAGCAGACCCCGGTCAGCCGGGTCCTGCCCGTCTACGAGCAGTGGCTCGCCCGCTGGCCGCGCCCCGCCGACCTCGCCGAGGAGGCTCCCGGAGAGGCGGTGCGCGCCTGGGGCCGGCTCGGCTACCCGCGCCGCGCCCTGCGGCTGCACGGCGCCGCGGTCGCCATAACGGAGCGGCACGGCGGGGACGTGCCGACGGACCACACCCAGCTGCTGGCGCTGCCCGGCATCGGCGAGTACACGGCCGCCGCGGTGGCCTCGTTCGCGTACGGACAGCGCCACCCGGTGCTGGACACGAACGTGCGCCGGGTCTTCGCCCGGGCGGTGACCGGGGTGCAGTACCCGCCGAACGCCACCACGGCCGCCGAGCGCAGGCTGGCCCGCGAGCTGCTGCCGCAGGACGAGAGGACCGCCGCCCGCTGGGCCGCCGCGTCCATGGAACTGGGTGCGCTGGTGTGCACGGCGAAGAACGAGGGCTGCCACCGCTGCCCGATCGCCGTGCAGTGCGCCTGGCGGCTGGCGGGCAAGCCGGAGCACGAGGGTCCGCCGCGCCGCGGGCAGACGTACGCCGGCACGGACCGACAGGTGCGCGGCAAGCTGCTCGCCGTCCTGCGCGAGGCGCACGCGCCGGTGCCGCAGGCGGCGCTGGACCGGGTGTGGCACGAGCCGGTGCAGCGCGCCCGCGCGCTCGACGGGCTCGTCACGGACGGTCTGGTGGAGCCGCTGCCCGGCAGTCTGTACCGGCTGCCGCTGACCTGACACACAGCCAAGTCACGGCGTACCGGCCCGTGTTACAGCCCCTCCCACCCCGCAAACCGCCCCATAGATGCACATAAGTGGCAGCCGTCTTACCCCGAACCCACTTCCGTTACACAACCGACGGACAGCCGATTGCTAGCCGCAGGCTGCTCCGCACAGCCCCGTGACAAGAGCTCCGTAGCTTTCTTCTCGTGCCCGGCAGACCACGGGCCAGCGGGACAGAGGGACTTCCGGCGGGGAGCCGGAGACACGGGGAACGGAGGCGGTTGATCATGGCGCAGGGTGAGGTGCTCGAGTTCGAGGAGTACGTCCGCACGCGACAGGACGCGCTGCTGCGCAGCGCCCGCCGGCTGGTACCGGACCCGGTCGACGCCCAGGACCTGCTGCAGACCGCGCTGGTGCGGACGTACGGCCGCTGGGAGGGCATCGCCGACAAGCGGCTCGCGGACGCCTATCTGCGCCGGGTGATGATCAACACCCGTACCGAGTGGTGGCGGGCGCGCAAGCTGGAGGAGGTCCCGACCGAGCAGCTGCCGGACGCCTCCGTGGACGACTCGACCGAGCAGCACGCCGACCGGGCCCTGCTGATGGACATCATGAAGGTTCTCGCTCCGAAGCAGCGCAGCGTCGTGGTGCTGCGACACTGGGAGCAGATGTCCACTGAGGAGACGGCCGCGGCCCTCGGCATGTCGGCCGGTACGGTCAAGAGCACGCTGCACCGGGCGCTCGCCCGGCTCCGCGAGGAGCTGGAGGCCCGCGATCTGGACGCACGCGCGCTGGAGCGTGAGGAGCGGGAGCGTTGCGCGGCCTGACCGGGGCCGGGCCCAGCGAGGCCCGAGGCAGTACACAGGCGGTGATCGCGGCTGCGGCCGCGCTCGCCGCCCTTGCCCTTTTCGTCGCCGCGTGCGGCACCGGGGGCACGGGCGCGCGGGACGAGGGCCCGGCGCACGCCTCCGCGGTGGCCGGCGCGGTCGCCTCTCCGCAGCCCAGTCCCTCCGAGACGTACCGGCGCGTGGACGCCGTGGCCCTGCTCAAGGAGGACCCCGCGGTCTCGTCGGCCGTCAAGCGCGACCTGAAGCCGTGCAACGGCGACGACTACCCGGTCGACGTCTCCTACGGCGCACTGACCGGCGGCTCCGTGGACGATGTCGTCGTCAACGTGCTCACCTGCGACGACTGGATCGGCCTCGGCTCGTATGTGTACCGGGACGAGGGCGGCACGTTCAGGAACGTCTTCAAGAACGAGGAGTCCCCGGTCGTCGCGGACATCGAACAGGGCGTCCTGACGGTGACCAAGCAGGTGTACAAGAAGGGCGACCCGATCTCCAGCCCGTCCAGTGAGGATGTGATCCCCTACACCTGGAGGAACGGGCGGTTCGTCCAGGGGCGGGCCGTCCACAACGACTACGGCACCGGCTCCACCGAGACCCCCTCGCCCGTTCCGGGCACCTGACCGACCACATCACCCAGAACTGAGAGCACCGGGATGGCAGACCAGACCCACGTCCTGTTCGTCGAGGACGACGACGTCATCCGCGAGGCCACCCAGCTCGCCCTGGAGCGGGACGGCTTCGCGGTGACCGCCATGCCCGACGGGCTGTCCGGCCTTGAGGCGTTCCGGGCGAACCGCCCCGACATCGCGCTGCTGGACGTGATGGTCCCGGGCCTGGACGGCGTCAGCCTGTGCCGTCGTATCCGGGACGAGTCGACCGTGCCGGTGATCATGCTCTCGGCGCGGGCCGACTCCATCGACGTCGTCCTCGGTCTGGAGGCGGGCGCCGACGACTACGTGACCAAGCCGTTCGACGGTGCCGTCCTGGTCGCCCGGATCCGCGCGGTGCTGCGCCGCTTCGGCCACGCCGGTGCCGCACACACCGAGGAGAACCCGGCGCACGTGAACGGCGGCCCGCTGACCTTCGGTGACGTGGAGATCGACACCGAGGGCATGGAGGTGCGCCGGGCCGGGCAGCCGGTGGCCCTCACCCCGACCGAGATGCGGCTGCTGCTGGAGTTCTCCACCGCTCCCGGCACCGTGCTCTCCCGCGACAAGCTGCTGGAGCGGGTGTGGGACTACGGCTGGGGCGGGGACACCCGGGTCGTCGACGTCCATGTGCAGCGGCTGCGGCAGAAGATCGGCCAGGACCGGATCGAGACGGTCCGCGGCTTCGGCTACAAGCTGAAGGCCTGAGCGGGGCGGGCATGCGGGGGATCATCAGGCGTCCAGTGGGGTGGGCGGAGCGCGCGGGTCTGCGGACCGGGCTCAGATGGAAGCTCAGCGCGGCGATCGCCCTGGTCGCCGGGCTGGTGGCCATAGCGCTCAGCCTGGTCGTGCACAACGCCGCCCGGGTCTCGATGCTGGACAACGCGCGCGACCTGGCCAACGAGCGCGTCCAGGTCGCCCAGGGAAACTACGAGCGGTCCGGGCGGGTCATTTTCCCCAACATCAAGATCGACGACCCCGAACTGCCGCACGTGCTGCGCGAGAAGGTCGAGGAGGGCCGCCGGGCCAGCTACGTCAGCGACCACCGCGGCGGCGTGCCGGACATCTGGGCGGCCGTACCGGCCAAGGACGGGCACGTGCTGTCCCTCCACAGCCGCTTCCCGGACCGCTCCACCGACGTGATGAAGGACCTCGACCAGGCCCTGGTCATCGGGTCCATCGCCGTCGTGCTCGGCGGCAGCGCGCTCGGCGTGCTGATCGGCGGGCAGCTGTCGCGGCGGCTGCGCAAGGCGGCGGCCGCGGCGGGCCAGGTCGCCAACGGTGAGACCGACGTACGGGTGCGGGAGGCCATCGGCGGGGTCGTGCGGGACGAGACCGACGATCTCGCGCGCGCGGTGGACGCGATGGCGGACGCACTGCGGCAGCGTCTGGAGGCCGAGCGGCGGGTGACCGCCGACATCGCGCACGAGCTGCGCACCCCGGTGACCGGCCTGCTCACCGCCGCCGAGCTCCTGCCGCCCGGCCGCCCCACCGAACTGGTCCTGGACCGCGCGAAGGCGATGCGCACCCTCGTCGAGGACGTCCTGGAGGTGGCCCGCCTCGACAGCGCCTCCGAGCGGGCGGAGCTGCAGGACATCGTGCTGGGCGAGTTCGTGGCCCGGCGCGTGGCGGCCAAGGACCCGGCCATCGCCGTACGGGTGGTGCACGAGTCGGAGGTCACCACCGACCCGCGCCGCCTGGAGCGGGTGTTGTTCAACCTGCTCGCCAACGCCGCCCGGCACGGCAAGCCGCCGATCGAGGTGACCGTCGAGGGCCGGGTCATCCGGGTCCGCGACCACGGCCCCGGCTTCCCGGAGGCGCTGCTCGCCGAGGGCCCGAGCCGCTTCCGCACCGGCAGCGCGGACCGCGCGGGCCAGGGTCACGGCCTGGGCCTGACCATCGCGGCCGGCCAGGCCCGGGTGCTGGGCGCCCGTCTGACCTTCCGCAACGTGCGCCCCGCCGGCACCCCCGAGCACCTTCCGGCCGAGGGCGCGGTGGCCGTCCTCTGGCTCCCGGAACACGCGCCCACGAACACGGGCAGCTATCCGGTGCTGCCGCGGTCCGGGGGCACCGGCGGCTGAGCACGGAGCCGGGTTCCCCGCGACGGCACCTTCATGTGGTCGCGACGAGCAGCTCCTCCCCTCGTGACGGCCGCAGGCCGTCCGTCCGGCCGGCGAAGTAGCGCTCGCCGAGTTCCTCGGCCGTAACATGCCGGACCTCACGGAACCCGCTCTCGCGGGCCAGGGCCAGGATCCGCGGCGGTGTGAAGAAGCTGAGGAAGGGGGTCCCGGCGGCACGGGCACCGTTAACGGCGGCCTGCAGCTGCGGACGCTGCTCCGGCTCGACGTCCGCCGGCGGCCGCAGGAAGGTCGTGGCCAGCGTGGAGCCCACGGCGAGCGTGGCGACGAGGCGGAACATGGCCTCGACCGCTTCCTCGGTGAGGTACATCGTGACACCGGTGGCGGCCACCACCGCCGGCCGGCCGGGATCCAGGCCGGCCCCGACCAGCTGTCCCCACCAGTCCCCCTCGAAGTCGACCGGCACCAGCCGCAGCCACTCGGGGACGCCGTACCCCAGCTCGGCCAGCCGCTGTCGCTTCCAGGCCTGCGGCCCGGGCCGGTCGGCCTCGAACACCCGGAGCGTGGCGGCGATCTCCGGCCGCCGCTGGGCGAAGGTGTCCAGTCCGGCCCCCAGGAGGACGTACTGGCCGACGCCCCGCCTGGCCTGGTCCACGACGAGATCCTCCACGAAGCGGGCACGGGCCGTGATGGAGGCGCGGGTGCGCCGCGTGGCCCGGACGTCCATGTCGGGGCGGCCGCGCCAGTCCTCGTCGGGGGCGGCCAGCCGCAGTCCGATCTCGTCGTCGATCACATGCGGCGGCGGATCCGCCTGGACGTGCAGGGCCCGCCACAGGGCGACCCGCACGGCCGTGTGGTCCGCCGCGACCGTCTGCCCGTGCATGCCGTTGCCTCCCCGTCCGCCGGTCAGCCGAAGTCCTTCGAGAAGTCGAGTTCCTCGCTGCGCTCGGTCAGCGAGTACCAGTTGCCGTTGTCGTCCCGGAAGATCGCCTCGATGCCGTACGGCCGTTCCTTCGGCTCCTGGACGAACTCCACTCCCCGCGCCCTGAACCGCTCGTAGTCCGCGCGGCAGTCGTCCGTGTGGAACGCCCCCGCCCCCAGCACGCCCTTGGCCACCAGCTTCTTCAACGCCTCGGCGGACTCGGGGTCGAGGCCGGGGCCGTCCAGGCTCATCAGGGCCAGCTCCACGCCGGGCTGGTCCTTGGCGCCGACGGTGACCCAGCGCATGTCGCCCACAGCGAGGTCGCTGCACACCTCGAAGTCCAGCTTCTCGGTGAAGAAGGCCTTCGTGCGCTGCTGGTCGAAGGTCCATACGGTGGTGATGCCCAGGCCCTTGATCATGGCTCCGCTCTCCTGTCGGCAGGCTGCTGTTCCTGCTCGTCACCGTAGGCAGGGGCGGGCTCGGCGCGCTTCTTCGAAGTTGCGGTGTTGAAGCCGCCGGCCCAGAGCATGGCGTAGCAGCCGGGTATGAGGGAGGCGCCGCAGCCGACGTGCTTCGTGCGGTACTCGCTCGGGGTGAGCCCGGTGCGGGCCTTGAAGCGGGCGGAGAAGGTACCGAGGCTGCTGAAGCCGACCAGGGTGCAGATCTCGGTCACGGTGAGGTTGGCCCCGCGCAGCATCTCCTCGGCCCGCTCGATCCGGCGGTGGGTCAGATACTGCCCGGGTGTCTCGCCGTACGCGTCCTTGAAGGCGCGCAGGAAGTGATAGCGCGAGTACCCGGCGTGCGCGGCCACCGCGTCCAGGTCCAGGGCGGGGTCGGCCCAGTCACGGTCCATGGCGTCCTTGGCCAGACGCAACCGGCGCATCTTGTCCATGGAGCGATGGTGGCACGGGGGACTGACAACGGCCGGGCACGGCGAAGGCCCCCGGGGCGGACACCAACCGGGGGCCTTCGGCTCAGGGACGGCTCACACCGCTTCGATCACGGGCGCCGGCACCGCATCGTCGCCGCCCTCCGCAGGAGTCGGCTTCTGCGGGCCGCCGCGGAGCGGCACCTCCTTC
Source organism: Streptomyces sp. NPDC044064 (assembly GCF_056434245.1). Lineage (NCBI taxonomy): Bacteria > Bacillati > Actinomycetota > Actinomycetes > Kitasatosporales > Streptomycetaceae > Streptomyces > Streptomyces sp. NPDC044064. The sequence continues at coordinate 81,191 of NZ_JBWKFN010000036.1, read as the reverse complement.
ACGAACAGGGAGGCGATCAGCACGACCACGGCGATCACCGCGCCCAGCAGGAACGCCGAGTGCGTACCGGCGGACACCGCGTGCTGGTACGCCTCCCGCGCCGCCGCCGGCAGCTTCGCGAGGCTCGCCGCGTCCAGCTGGGCCGACTGCTCGGTGATCTTCGAGCCCAGCGCGCCGGCCCGCTCGGCCATGACGTCCTGGACCCGGTGGTTGAACAGGGCGCCCATGATGGCGACGCCGAAGGAGGAGCCGAGCGTACGGAACAGGGTGGTGGACGAGGACGCCACGCCCATGTCCTTCATCTCCACGCTGTTCTGCGCGACCAGCATGGTGACCTGCATCAGGCAGCCCATGCCGAGACCGAGCACGGCCATGTAGAGGCCCGAGGTCAGCCGGGTCGTGTCCGTGTCCATCAGCGACAGCAGGTACAGACCGACGATCATCAGCGCGCCGCCGACGATCGGGAAGATCTTGTAACGGCCGCTGCCGGTGGTGACCCGGCCGGCCACCATCGAGGTCACCAGCATCGCGCCGAGCATCGGCAGGAGCAGCAGACCCGAGTTGGTCGCGGAGGCGCCCTGGACCGACTGCTGGTACAGCGGCAGGAAGAGCGTGGCGCCGAACATCACGAAGCCGGTGATGAAGCCGATGAGGGACATCAGGGTGAAGTTGCGGCTGCGGAAGATGTGCAGCGGCACGACCGGCTCGGCGGCCTTGGTCTGCCAGAACACGAACCCGATCAGCGCGGCGACGCCGATGCCGATCAGCTCCATGATCCGCGCGGACGTCCAGGAGTACTCGGTGCCGCCCCAGGTGGTGACCAGCACGATCGAGGTGATGCCGACGGTCAGCAGGACGACGCCGAGGTAGTCGATGCCGGCCTTGGACCGCTTCTTCGGCAGGTGCAGCACGGCGCTGACCAGCGCCAGCGCGACCACGCCGAGAGGCAGGTTGATGTAGAAGGACCAGCGCCAGCCCCAGTTGTCGGTGATGGTGCCGCCGACCAGCGGGCCGCCGATCATCGCGAGCGCCATGACGCCGGCCATCATGCCCTGGTACTTGCCACGCTCCCGCGGCGGGATCAGGTCGCCGATGATCGCCATCACGCCGACCATCAGACCGCCGGCGCCGAGGCCCTGGATGGCTCGGAAGCCGATGAGCTGCCCCATGTTCTGGGCCATGCCGCTGAGCGCGGAGCCGATCAGGAAGATCACGATCGAGCTCAGGAAGGTGGCCTTGCGGCCGTACATGTCGCCGAGCTTGCCCCAGATCGGGGTGGCCGCCGCGGTCGCGAGGGTGTAGCCGGTCACGACCCACGAGAGGTGTTCCAGCCCGCCCAGCTCGCCGACGATCGTCGGCATCGCCGTGCCCACGATCATGTTGTCCAGCATCGCGAGCATCATCGCGATCATGAGCGCGAGCAGGACCACGCGCACGCTCTTGGGCTTTTTCTCCTGCGGATCGGGTATCCCCTGGGCCGTCACGGCCGCCTGTGTGTCCGCCATCTCTCCTACTCCCCCCGACGACTACTTACTTGCCGCCCGGCTAGTTCACTACACTGGGGAAGGTAGACCTGTCACTAGCCGGGCGTCAAGTAAGTTTTCGCCGGGGGGCGAGGAGTACGAGGATGGGCGTCACCATGGACGGCACCAAGCAGCAGCGCCGCGGCAACACCCGCCAGCGCATCCAGGACGTCGCGCTCGAACTCTTCGCCGAGCAGGGCTACGAGAAGACCTCGCTGCGCGAGATCGCCGAGCATCTCGACGTCACGAAGGCGGCCCTGTACTACCACTTCAAGACGAAGGAAGAGATCATCGTCAGCCTCTTCGAGGACCTGACGCAACCGATCCAGGACCTCATCGCGTGGGGCCGCGACCAGCCGCACACCCTGGAGACCAAGCACGAGATCCTGCGGCGCTACAGCCAGGCGCTGATCGGCGCCGAACCGCTCTTCCGGTTCATGCAGGAGAACCAGGCGACGGTGCGGGAACTGCGCATCGGCGACACCTTCAAGGACCGGATGCGCGACCTCAGGGAGATCTTCATCGACCCCGAGGCACCCCTCGTGGAGCAGGTCCGCTGCGTCAGCGCGATGTTCACGCTGCACGCGGGGATGTTCGTGATGCAGGACGTGGAAGGCGACTCCGAGAAGAAGCACGAGGCCGTTCTCGAAGTCGCCATGGATCTCGTCACTCAGGCACACCGGGGCGCCCACAAGGAGATCTAGTCCAGCGGCCCGAAGGGCCGGCTCAGACGGTCACGCCCTTGGCGTGCAGGAAGGCGACCGGGTCGACCGCGGAGCCGTAGTTCGGGGTCGTACGGATCTCGAAGTGCAGGTGCGGCCCGGTGGAGTTGCCGGTGCTGCCCGAGAGGGCTATGTGCTGGCCGGTCCTGACGATCTGACCGACCTTGATGTCGATCCGGGACAGGTGGGCGTACTGCGAGTACGTGCCGTTGCCGTGCTTGATGACGACGGCGTTGCCGTACGCGGGGCCGTCACCGGCACCGTTGGGGCCGGCCTTGACGACGGTGCCGCCGTGCGCGGCGACGACCTCGGTGCCGGTCGGTACGGCGAAGTCCTGACCGCTGTGCTTGGCGACCCAGTGGCTGCCGGCCTGGTCGAAGGCGGCGGAGAGCGTGTACTTCTGCACCGGGTCGACCCAGGCGGTCGCCGACGGTGCGGCGGCGCTCGCGATCCCGGTCCCCAGCACGGCCGTGGCGCCCACTCCGGCGGCCAGGACGGCCACGCGGCTGCGGAGCGAGGACGTACGGGAGGAACGGGAGGTGAAGCGCTGGATCATCGATACCTCGTGGGTTCGGGGACATGACCGCCACCCGGCGCTCAGGTGTTCGCCGGGCGGACCACACATTGGTAACCCGTCACCCCATTCCAGCTCAAAGCCCCCTATCTACGGCGCAAGCTAGTAGAAGAACCGAAAAACACCCACTTCTTGACAGGTCTCCCACCCCTGGGCACCAGCCCGACGACGTCGGCCTTTCTCGTGAGATTCCGGGGGTTAAGAGCCTTTTTGTCCGTATTAAAAGTCCCACTATGAGGGTTAGTAACGGACATTTCGCCTGTGCCGCTTATCACCGGCACCCCAAACCGCCGACCCGAGAAATGTGACGCACACCTCTAGTCACCTACCAGCCGGTAACCCTACGGTTCCCCTCGCGCCACCCTCACCACAGATCATGCCCCTGACAGACACCCGTTCAGGCCGTGCAGCGTACGGACGTGAGAGGACCCCCACCGATGACCAACCGCCCCTGGGCGCGCCGGATTTCCGCCACCGCCGTCTCCGTGGCCGCGCTCACAGCGCTGGCCGCCCCGGCCGAGGCTGCGGACGCGACCACGAGCAGCGCCTCCGCCACGGCCGCCAAGGTCGACTACGCCACCTGGCAGAAGGACTGCCAGTCGGTCATGGACCAGGCCCTGCCGTACCTGAAGGCACGGATCGCCGCCGCCGAGCCCGGCGAGAAGCAAGCGGTCGTCTTCGACATCGACAACACCACGCTGGAGACCGACTTCGGCTTCAGCTACCCGCAGCCGGCCAACAAGCCGGTGCTGAACGTCGCCAAGTACGCGCAGGAGCACGGCGTCTCGCTGTTCTTCGTCACGGCTCGCCCGGGCATCATCTACTGGCCCACCGAGTACAACCTGGAGCACGACGGCTACGACGTCTCCGGTCTCTACGTCCGCGGCCTGTTCGACCTCTTCAAGGACGTCGCCGCCTACAAGACCGCCCAGCGCGTCGACATCGAGAACCAGGGCTACACGATCATCGCGAACGTCGGCAACAGCGCCACCGACCTGTCGGGCGGCCACGCCGAGAAGACGTTCAAACTGCCCGACTACAACGGACAGTTGTCGTAACCCTCCGGAATTCGCCCTTCCGGAATTCGGCGCTCCCCCACGGGAGTCCTTGCATGCGAAAAGGGGCCGGTGCTCGAAAGCACCGGCCCCTTTTCGTCGACCGTGACGCTTACGCGTCCTTGCTCAGGTTCGGCCCGGCACCGCCGGCCGCCTGCTCGATCGGCGGGACGTCGGGCAGAGCCGACTTCTCCTCACCCCGGAAGGTGAAGGTGGCGGCGTCGCCCTCGCCCTCGGTGTCCACGACCACGATGTGACCGGGGCGCAGCTCGCCGAAGAGGATCTTCTCCGAGAGCGAGTCCTCGATCTCGCGCTGGATGGTGCGGCGCAGCGGCCGGGCGCCCAGCACGGGGTCGTAACCCTTCTTGGACAGCAGCTCCTTGGCGGACTGGGAGAGCTCGATGCCCATGTCCCGGTCCTTCAGGCGCTCGTCGACCTTGCCGATCATCAGGTCGACGATCCGCAGGATGTCCTCCTGCGTCAGCTGCGGGAAGACGACGACGTCGTCGACGCGGTTGAGGAACTCGGGGCGGAAGTGCTGCTTGAGCTCGTCCGAGACCTTGTTCTTCATGCGCTCGTAGTTCGACTTCGTGTCACCCGTGGCCGCGAAGCCCAGGTTGAAGCCCTTCGAGATGTCCCGGGTGCCGAGGTTGGTCGTCATGATGATGACCGTGTTCTTGAAGTCCACGACCCGGCCCTGGGAGTCGGTCAGGCGACCGTCCTCCAGGATCTGCAGCAGCGAGTTGAAGATGTCCGGGTGGGCCTTCTCGACCTCGTCGAAGAGGACGACGGAGAACGGCTTGCGGCGGACCTTCTCGGTCAGCTGGCCGCCCTCTTCGTAGCCCACGTAGCCGGGGGGCGAACCGAAGAGACGCGAGACCGTGTGCTTCTCGCTGAACTCCGACATGTCGAGGGAGATCAGCGCGTCCTCGTCACCGAAGAGGAACTCGGCGAGCGCCTTGGACAGTTCGGTCTTACCGACACCGGACGGGCCGGCGAAGATGAACGAACCACCCGGACGCTTCGGGTCCTTCAGGCCCGCACGCGTACGACGGATCGCCTTCGACAGCGCCTTGACGGCGTCGTTCTGGCCGATGACCCGCTTGTGCAGCTCCTCCTCCATGCGGAGCAGGCGGCTGGACTCCTCCTCGGTCAGCTTGAAGACCGGGATGCCGGTGGCCGTGGCGAGGACCTCGGCGATCAGCTCGCCGTCGACCTCGGCGACAACGTCCATGTCGCCGGCCTTCCACTCCTTCTCCCGCTTGGCCTTGGCGGACAGGAGCTGCTTCTCCTTGTCACGCAGGGAGGCGGCCTTCTCGAAGTCCTGCGAGTCGATCGCGGACTCCTTGTCCCGGCGGACGGCGGCGATCTTCTCGTCGAACTCGCGCAGGTCCGGCGGCGCGGTCATCCGGCGGATGCGCATCCGGGAACCGGCCTCGTCGATCAGGTCGATCGCCTTGTCCGGCAGGAAGCGGTCCGAGATGTAGCGGTCGGCCAGGGTGGCGGCCTGGACCAGCGCCTCGTCGGTGATGGAGACGCGGTGGTGGGCCTCGTACCGGTCGCGCAGACCCTTGAGGATCTCGATCGTGTGCGGCAGGGACGGCTCGGCGACCTGGATGGGCTGGAAGCGGCGCTCGAGGGCCGCGTCCTTCTCCAGGTGCTTGCGGTACTCGTCCAGCGTGGTCGCACCGATGGTCTGCAGCTCACCGCGGGCCAGCATCGGCTTGAGGATCGAGGCGGCGTCGATGGCGCCCTCGGCGGCACCCGCACCGACCAGCGTGTGCAGCTCGTCGATGAACAGGATGATGTCGCCGCGGGTGCGGATCTCCTTGAGCACCTTCTTCAGGCGCTCCTCGAAGTCACCGCGGTAGCGGGAGCCGGCGACCAGGGCGCCGAGGTCCAGCGTGTAGAGGTGCTTGTCCTTGAGCGTCTCGGGCACCTCGCCCTTGACGATGGCCTGGGCGAGGCCCTCGACGACGGCGGTCTTGCCGACACCGGGCTCACCGATCAGGACCGGGTTGTTCTTCGTACGGCGGGACAGCACCTGCATGACCCGCTCGATCTCCTTCTCGCGCCCGATGACCGGGTCGAGCTTGGACTCACGAGCGGCCTGGGTGAGGTTCCGGCCGAACTGGTCGAGGACGAGGGAGGTCGAGGGCGTGCCCTCGGCCGGGCCGCCGGCGGTGGCGGTCTCCTTGCCCTGGTAACCGGAGAGCAGCTGGATGACCTGCTGCCGCACCCGGTTGAGGTCTGCGCCCAGCTTGACCAGGACCTGGGCGGCGACGCCCTCGCCCTCACGGATCAGGCCGAGCAGGATGTGCTCCGTGCCGATGTAGTTGTGGCCCAGCTGAAGGGCCTCGCGGAGCGACAGCTCCAGGACCTTCTTGGCACGGGGAGTGAAGGGGATGTGGCCGGACGGGGCCTGCTGGCCCTGGCCGATGATCTCCTCCACCTGCTGGCGGACCGCCTCAAGCGAAATGCCGAGGCTCTCCAGGGCCTTAGCGGCGACACCTTCGCCCTCGTGGATGAGACCCAGGAGGATGTGCTCGGTGCCGATGTAGTTGTGGTTGAGCATCCGGGCTTCTTCCTGAGCCAGGACGACAACCCGCCGCGCGCGGTCGGTGAACCTCTCGAACATCGTTAATCGCTCCTCAGAGCGGTCAGGCAGTGGGGGGAACTTCCCCTCCCTGTCCTTCCGCAGCTTAGTCCCGCAAGCGGGGACCGCTCATTCCAACTGCCGACACCGTCCTTGGCCTCCTGACCCCGAACGCCGACATCTGCTCCAACCCGATGGTGCGAGACGATGTTCCCGCAGGCCAGGCAGTTACCCCACTCGCCACTACGCCGATGGCGAACGTGAGACGGCCCGTTCTGCGCGTCGCCCCCTCCCACTAGGCATGTCTTACCCGCAGGGACAGACACTCCATGCCGCGCGCACCGGTTCCCTCCGCTATGGGCGAACAACCTTGCGCCTCCGCGGACCCCCACACACTTCCCTTTTGAGCACTCTGCGCAATGGTCAGGGCACCCAGCGTAACCTGTGGCCCGCTTCGGCTGTTGCACTTGGCATGGCTGGCTCGGTCTCCATGACCTCCACTGTCCCCCTTCCTCGCCGACCGCTCGACCGGAAGCCCTCCGACCTTCCGGAGATCCCGGAAGTACGGGCCCGGCACTGGTACGAGAACGATCTGGGCTGGCCGACCGTGCCCGGACGGCCGCTGCGGTTGGTCACGGGGCTGCGGTTCGACGTCCTGGACGTGCCGGCCGGGGCGGGAGCAGCGGCGCTCAGGCATCTCGCGCCGGGCTCTCCGGTGGCCCTGTGGGGCGACCGGATGCGGCTGCTGCTGGCCGTCGGCAGCGCGGAGGAGCTGCCCGAGCTGCTGGAGTGGCTGCAGTGGGGGGCGCTGGCACTGGACCTTCGGGTCCTGGGCACGGGCGGCCTGATGGAGGCGCCGGTTCCGCCCGAGCGGGCCCGGAGCGGGGCTCAGCCGCTTCTCGACGGGCCCCGTGCCGACGATTGCCTGCAGGGGGCCGCCGTATGGCTGCGGCCCCCCGGGCCGGGGGGCGAGGCCGAGGCCTCGCTGCCGGCGTTGCCGGCCATGGGGAGCCCGAAAGGCGCCCCCGATCTCGTACGACTGGTGGACACGGTGGCAGCGCAGTGCCACCGGATCCGGCTGCGGCGCCTGAGCGCCCGGCCGCCCGCCTGCCGGCGGAATCAGCCGTTGGCCTTCTCGTAGGCCTCGCGAATGGACGCGGGAACACGGCCGCGGTCGTTGACCTCGAAACCGTTGTCCTTCGCCCAGGCGCGGATCTGAGCGGTGTCCTGGCTGCCGCCGGAAGCGGCACGCGTCTTTCCACGCCCGCCCGAAGCACGGCCACCGGTACGCCGGCCACCCTTCACATAGGCGTCGAGAAGGCCACGCAGCTTGTCCGCATTGGCGGTCGTGAGATCGATCTCGTACGTCTTGCCGTCCAGCGCGAACGTCACGGTCTCGTCCGCCTCGCCGCCGTCGAGGTCGTCGACAAGAAGGACCTGAACCTTCTGTGCCACCGGATTTCCTTTCATCGATAACGTGAGGACCAGGGGGTGTGCGGCGCCCGCCGTTTCGCCGCCCCTGTTATATGCAGTACTGCAGTACGTCGGAAAGCAAACCGCTTTTGCCGGAAAAACACAAACCCCTGGGAGAGGCCCAGGGGCCTGCCCCGGCCCGGAAACATGCGCGTTTCGGACATAGGGCACCGGGGCAAAGACGATCACAGATGCAGAAGCATCCGGCTGTTGCCCAAGGTGTTCGGTTTCACTCGTTCGAGACCGAGGAACTCGGCGACGCCCTCGTCATAGGAACGCAACAGCTCCGCGTACACATCGGTGTCGACCGGCGTCTCCCCGATCTCCACGAAGCCGTGCTTCCCGAAGAAGTCCACTTCGAAGGTGAGACAGAAAACGCGCCGAACGCCGAGCCAGCGCGCTGTCTCCACCAACTTCCCCAGCAACTGATGGCCGACACCGGCGCCCTTGAGACCGGGCTTCACCGCGAGAGTGCGGACTTCCGCCAGGTCTTCCCACATGACGTGCAGCGCCCCGCAGCCGACCACCTCGGCGTTGTCGTCGCGTTCCGCCACCCAGAACTCCTGGATGTCCTCGTAAAGCGTCACCGTGGCTTTGTCGAGCAGGATGCGGTCGCGGACGTAGGCGTCGAGGAGGCGGCGCACGGCCGGGACATCGCTGGTCCGGGCCCGCCGGACGGTGATGGCTTTTGCGGTGACTTCGGGACGCTCTGCTGACATGAGCGGACGCTATCGCCCGGCGGCCTCCCCCGCCGCGCCGGGGTTCTCCGCTTGCGGGGCTTGGGGGGCTTCCTGGGTTTCCGGACCCTGGACGATGCGTACGGCGTCCCTGAGAGCCTGGCGCTGTTCCTCGCTCATCATCCCGAAGAAGGCGACGAGAGCGGCGGCGGGGTTGTCGCTCTGCGACCAGGCGTCGTTCATCAGGGCGGCGGCGTAGGCGGCTCGGGTGGAGACGGCCTCATATCGATAGGCGCGCCCTTCCGCCTCACGGCGCACCCAGCCCTTCTGATGGAGATTGTCCAAAACCGTCATCACGGTGGTGTACGCGATGGACCGTTCCTGCTGCAGGTCTTCCAGGACTTCTCGAACGGTCACCGGGCGGTTCCACTTCCACACCCGCGTCATGACCGCGTCTTCGAGTTCTCCCAATGGGCGAGGCACAGCTCAGAACAATAGTGGGAGATCCCGGCAATGGCGTGCCGGACGTGCGCTTAGGTTACAAAAGCGAACAAAAAGGGCGCACGACTCGGAAAGCACCGGGGTGCGGGGAGTCGTGCGCCCAGAGCCCTGCGGTTCAGGCGTCGCCGGCGGCGGAGGCCTGACGTGCGCCTTCCGCGCGCGCGAGGGCGGCGTCCACGGCCGCGTCCTCCTTGGCCTTGGCGGCCCCGCCCTGGGTCTTCACGATCACCCTGATCACACCGATGAAGAACACGGCCATGACGACCGGGGGCACGAGCGCGGAGACGTAGTCCATGGCTCCAGGGTAGCCACGCAGGCAGGGGCGAAAGGGGCGGGGTGGGCGAAGGGGCGCTCAGCCGGCGGCGAGCTGCGGCGATCCGGCGGTCTCGGCCGCGCCGGCGGGCGGCGTCGGCGGCTTGCGGCGGGGGAAGACCTCGCCCGGCGTGGGGATGGGGCGCTTCGGGGCGGCCGGTTCGGAGGCCGGGCGCTCGGCCGGACGTGCGGGAGGGGTCTTGCCGGGCTTCGGAGCGGGCTTCTGGGCGGGCTTCTCCGGGTCGTCGGCCTCCGCGTCCGAGCCCTCGCCCGCACCGCCGGGAAGGGCCGTCAGGCGCGTCCTGGAGGGCGGTACGGCGGGGGCCGGGACCTTCCGGGCCCCCTGGGCGAAGCGTGCCCGTACGTCCCGCTCGGCGAGCGCCCGGCAGCGGTCCAGCAGGGTGGCCGCCGCGGGGTTGCCGCGCAGCGCCCGGAGTGCGGCGAGATCGTCCGGCGCCGGCCGGTGTCCGGCGCCCAGCGCCTCCTCGAGCAGGGTGAGGTAGCCGGCGGCGGTGCCCGGCAGGGCGGCGCGGTACCGGCCCAGGTCGGCCACCAGGAAGGCGCGCAGCCTGGCCCCCTCGCACATCGCCTCGTCGAGGGACTCGGCGAGGCGGAAGCAGTCCTTGACGTCCTCGGCGGACGCTCGGCCGGGGTGAAGGGCGAGGGCGAGAGCACGGCGGAGCACACGCAGCTCCTCCGCGCCGAACGCCATGCCGCCGCGGGATCCGTATGGCGTGGGCATGCGGCGACGCTACCGCTAATCGGACAAAAGTGACGAATCGGAATGCTGTGTCGTCGCGTGTCGCTGCCAGGTTTCCCCCGACCGGGGCCACCCGCGCGCGTACGGCACGGCGACCGGGCGCGCGGCGCCCGCGAAGACCGGCGCCCGCCGCGGGCGCCGGTGCCTCACATCCGCGACACGTTCCGCTCGTACACCAGGCGCAGGCCGATCAGGGTCAGCCACGGCTGGTGCTCGTCGATCACCGAGGACTCGCCCAGCACCACCGGCGCGAGGCCGCCCGTGGCGATCACCGTGACGTCGTCGGGGTCGTCGGCCAGCTCCCGGGCCATCCGGCCCACCACTCCGTCGACCTGCCCGGCGAAGCCGTACACGACGCCCGACTGCATGGCCTCGACCGTGTTCTTGCCGATCACGTTCCTGGGCCGGGCCACCTCGATCTTCCGCAGCTGCGCGGCCCTGATCCCGAGGGCCTCCACCGAGATCTCGATGCCGGGGGCGATGACCCCGCCGACGTACTCCCCGCGCGCGGAGATCGCGTCGAAGGTGGTCGCCGTGCCGAAGTCGACGACGATCGCCGGGCCGCCGTACAGCTCGTTCGCCGCGACCGCGTTGATGATGCGGTCGGCGCCGACCTCCTTCGGGTTGTCGAACTGGATCGGCACGCCCGTCTTCACGCCCGGCTCGACCAGCACCGCGGGCACGTCGCCGTAGTAGCGCCGGGTGACCTCGCGCAGCTCGTGCAGCACCGACGGCACGGTCGCGCAGATCGCGATGCCGTCGATGCCGTCGCCCAGCTCCTCACCGAGCAGCGGGTGCATGCCCATCAGGCCCTGCAGCAGCACCGCCAGCTCGTCCGCCGTGCGGCGCGCGTCCGTGGAGATGCGCCAGTGCTCGACGATGTCCTCGCCGTCGAACAGGCCGAGCACGGTGTGCGTGTTACCGACGTCGATCGTGAGCAGCATGGCCGTTACTCCGCCTCGCGCAGGTCCAGGCCGATGTCGAGGATCGGCGAGGAGTGGGTGAGGGCGCCGACGGCCAGGAAGTCCACGCCGGTGTCGGCGTACATGCGCGCGGTGTCGAGGGTGAGCCGCCCGGAGGCCTCCAGCAGGGCCCGCCCGTTCACGATCCCGACGGCCTCCGCGCACTCGTCGGGCGTGAAGTTGTCCAGCAGGATCAGGTCGGCGCCCGCCTCCACGACCTCGCGCAGCTGGTGCAGGGTGTCGACCTCGACCTCGATCGGCACCTCCGGGAAGGCCTCCCGTACGGCCTTGAAGGCCAGTGCGACGCCCCCGGCGGCCACCACGTGGTTGTCCTTCACCAGGGCGGCGTCGGAGAGCGACATGCGGTGGTTGACGCCCCCGCCGCAGCGCACCGCGAACTTCTCCAGCGAGCGCAGCCCCGGCGTGGTCTTACGGGTGTCGCGCACGCGCGTCTCGGTGCCTTCCAGCACGTCCGCCCACGCGCGCGTGGCGGTCGCGATGCCGGAGAGGCTGCACATGAGGTTGAGGGCGCTGCGCTCGGCGGTGAGCAGGTCACGCGTGCGCGTGGTGACCGACAGCAGCTTCTGCCCGGCCTCGACACGGTCGCCGTCCTCGACGTGCCGCTCGACCTCGAACTCGTCCGTGCAGACCACCGAGAGCACGGCCTCGGCGACCCGCAGGCCCGCCGCCACGCCGGCCTCACGCGCGGTGAAGTCGCCGGTGGCCACGGCGTCCTCGGGGATGGTCGCGACGGTCGTCACGTCCACGCCGCCGGCCAGGTCCTCCTGGATGGCGACGTTCGCGATGTCCTCGACCTCGACGGGGTCGAGTCCGGCAGCGGCCAGCAGCTCGGCGAGCGCGGGGTCGAGCCCGCACTCCAGGTACTCCTCGTCGCCCTCCGCGCCGCAGGCGCAGCCGTCACCGCAGCCGCCGGTCGGGGCGAGGGGAAGGTCGTCGGTGCTCACTTGTTCTGCTCCTGAGGGCGCTGGTGTTGCCGGGTCGGGGGGAAGTCTGCGGTGTCCGTGGTGCGTACGGCCAGCGACCGGTCGGGATTGAGCCGTACGACGATGTGGCGTCGCCAGTCCGTGTCGTCGCGCTCGGCGCGGTCCTCGCGCCAGTGGCAGCCGCGGGTCTCCTCGCGCAGCCGCGCGGCGGCGACCAGGACGCGGGCCACGCACAGGAGGTTGGTCGCCTCCCAGGTGTCGACGCCCGGCTCGGCGGTCTTGCCGTTCTCCGCCAGGGCGTCGCGGGCCTCGGTGTGCAGCCGCTGGAGCTGGTCCGCGGCCTTGTCCAGCGACTCCGCGGAGCGGAGCACGCCCGCGCCCTCGGTCATGATCCGCTGGACGGCGAACCGGGCCTCGGGGTCGAGCAGCGGGTACGCGGGCTTCTCCGGGTCCGGGACCGGTACGGGCACGCGCGCGTGCAGGCCGTCCGCGGCGTGGGCCGCCGCGATGTCGGCGGCGATCCGCTCGGCGTAGACGAGGCCTTCGAGGAGGGAGTTGGAGGCGAGCCGGTTGGCACCGTGCACGCCGGTGCAGGCGACCTCGCCGCACGCGTACAGGCCGGGAACGGTCGTCCGCCCCCGCGCGTCGGTGCGGACGCCGCCGGAGGCGTAGTGGGCGGCCGGGGCGATCGGGATGGGCTCGGTGACCGGGTCGATGCCGTTGGCACGGCACGCGGCCAGGATGGTCGGGAAGCGGTGCTCCCACATGTCGGCGCCGAAGTGCCGGGCGTCGAGGAACATGTGCTCGGCGTCCTGCTCCTGCATCCGCCGCATGATGCCCTTGGCGACGATGTCCCGGGGCGCCAGCTCGGCCAGCTCGTGCTGTCCGACCATGAAGCGCACCCCGTCCCCGTCCACCAGGTGGGCGCCCTCGCCGCGCACCGCCTCGGAGACGAGCGGCTGCTGGCCCTCGGCGTCCGGGCCGAGGAACAGCACGGTCGGGTGGAACTGGACGAACTCGAGGTCGCTGACCTCCGCGCCCGCGCGCAGCGCCAGCGCCACGCCGTCGCCGGTGGACACGGACGGGTTGGTGGTCGCGGAGAACACCTGGCCCATGCCGCCGGTGGCGAGGACGACCGTGGGGGCGTGCACGGCGCCCACGCCGTCGTGCTGGCCCTCGCCCATCACGTGCAGGGAGACGCCCGCGGTGCGGCCGTCGGCGTCCGTGAGCAGGTCCAGGACCAGGGCGTTCTCGATCATGCGCACCCCACGCGCGCGTGCGGCCTCCACGAGCGCGCGGGAGATCTCCGCGCCGGTCGCGTCCCCGCCCGCGTGCACGATGCGGCGCCGGTGGTGGCCGCCCTCGCGGGTGAGCTGGATGTCGCCCTCGTCGTCGGTGTCGAAGTGGGCGCCGGTGGAGATCAGCCGCCGTACCGCGCCGGGACCCTCGGTGACGAGGATCCGTACGGCGTCCTCGTCGCACAGGCCGACGCCGGCCACCAGGGTGTCCTCGAGGTGCTGCTCCGGGGTGTCGCCCTCGCCCAGGGCGGCGGCGATACCGCCCTGCGCCCAGCGCGTGGAGCCGTCGTCCAGGCTGGCCTTGGTGACGACGACCGTCGTCAGGCCCGCGGCCTCGCAGCGCAGGGCGGCGGTAAGACCGGCCACTCCCGAACCGACGACGACCACGTCCGCGGAGATGGACCACCCGGGTGCGGGTGCGTGCAGTCGTATGCCTGTGCTGGTCACGAGGCGGCTCCGAGGGATCCGAAGGTGAGAGGGAGGTTGTCGATCAGCCGGGTGGTGCCCACCCGGGCGGCCACCGCGAGGACGGCCTCGCCGGTGAAGCCGTCACCGATCTCGGTGAAGTCGGACGGGTCCACGAGGGCGAGGTAGTCCAGCTGGAGCGGCGGGTCGAGGCGGACACCCTCGTCCAGTACCTGGCGGGCGGGAGGGGGGGGGGGGGGGGGGGAACCGAGGCGCGCGCGTGTACTAGATCGGCATGAGCGGGTTACCCCAAGC